>JALYVF010000039.1 GCA_030853385.1 Actinomycetota bacterium
CGAGTTGATCGCAGATCCGCTGCAACGCGGCCGGGTCATCGACCTGGGCGAACGCATTGTCCAACGGCACAAACCCCAACCCTGTCTTGGTGGCTTGCCGCTGCGCCCAGTGGTTCCCGTTGATGCATTCTCTGAACTTTCAAGATCGTGAGTGTTGCGGCGGTGACGTCGGCGGTGGTCTGTCATGGCGGGCTGGCGTCCGCTGGGGTGCTGCTGCGGCCGGCGATGTCGGGGAATCCCGGTAGGCCGAGGTGGATTGTGCTGCGGCGGGTGGCGAGGTTATCGAGTTGGGCGAGTTTCTGCTCGGTCGCGGCGAGGCTGATCTTGAGTCCTTCGGCTTCGCCGGTCCAGCCCTCTCGCTGTGCTTCGGTGATCCGGGTAGTCAGGTTGTCGCGGATGCTCGCCAGCCGCGGCTGCTGGGCCGGCTCGACGCGCAGTAGCGGGCATCGGATGCAACTGTGCTCGTGGATGCACCCCGTTCCGTAGGCGCGGCCGCAGTCGCCAAGAGCGAGCTTGCGGCGTTCGAAGTGTCCGAGGAACTCGGCCCATTCTTCCTCGGTCGGGGTGCGGTACTCCTCGGACGGCCGCAGTTCGCGGCGGCGGGCGAGGAACGCACGGTGGCCGTTGATAGCATCCTCGGGATAGACCGCCTTATACCCCATGGTGGTATTGAGGTCGCGATGCCCGACGACCAGTTGCGCGATGTGGGGTGGCATGCCGTTCATGATCGCCTCGGTCAAGAAGATCCTCCGGAAGTCGTGGGGGACGAACCGCAGCGGCTGCCCTCCGGTGTCGGTGAGTCCGGTGCCGGCTAGCGCGTCGTCGAGCAGGCGGCGGATCGCGGGAGCGCCGATCGCGCGATTCTCGGTGCCGACCCTGCGTTGGAACAGGATCGGCAGAGGCGGGTTGAAGATCCGTTCGTGATAGTCGTAGGCGGCCACCAGCGGGACCGCCCCGGCATCGCCACGGACCCGGCAGATGATGGCACTGAGTACGTCGGCCAGTTCCGGGCAGACCACGAGCAGGCGTTCGGTGTCGGTCTTGGACGGGGCGATATGCAGCAGCGGCACGAGTTCGCCGGTGCCCGGCACCCGGTATTGCACCAGGCTGGGATGGGTCAACTCGGTCAATTCCTCGACCCGAACGCCGGTCAGGCGCAGCACCTGCACGACGGCCCAGGCCCAGAACGCCCGGTCTTCTTCGCGGGTCAGGTTGCGGCGGGCGCCGCCAGCAGCGTCCTCGGCCCAGATGTTGGCCGGAGCGCGGGTGGTGACTGCCCGGCGCAGCGTCTGGCCGTCGGCGGTGAACGCCTGGCCGGGCCCGGTCGCCTGCGCGGCGCGCAGGTGTTGGGTGGCCGTGGTGTGTCTACGTTCTGTCGCGGCGATCAGGGCGGGCAGCACAGGCAGGCGTTCACGGGTCCGGGTATCCATGCGGGACTTGCGGCGGGTGGCCTGTTTACGGTGTCCGATCTCCCCGGCCTTGATCGGGCAGGGCACGGCCCAGGGTCCCCACCGGGCCGGGTCGTCGGTGGCCCATTGCGCCAGGTCGAGGTAGAACGTGCGGACTGTCGCCAGAGCGTTCGTGGCACTGTGTCGCGGCGTGTGGATGTCGATGACGCTGCCGTCGGCCTGGGTACGACGTGTCGTCTTCGTCAGGACGCGCTGCTTCCACCCGGCGGCGACGGGCCCGGCCAGGCGCAGCGAGTCGATGCCGGGGTGGTGCAGTTCCAGATCACGCCAGAACAGCCGGCTCAGGGTGTCGGCCAGCCGGACGAGGGTGACGTGGTCGATGCTGATCTGGCGTTCGGCCAGGTAGTCGACCAGCAGATTACGCACCGGCCGGTATTCGATGTTGCAGCGGTCCACGAGTTGCTCCACGCTCAGTTGCCGCCGGTCGGTCAACGCCCGCACGGTCGGCGCAGCATTCTCACCGAACGCGCCGAGGGCGTGCAGCAGCTGGTAGAAATGCGGGCTCTTGTGCTGGGCGATGGTGCAGACCCCGGCGGCGACCTCAAGCAGCTGCAGGCAGTCACCGACCGTGATGTCGGCGATCGTGCCGCCCTTGACGGCCAAGATCGCGGCGATGCGGTGCAACGCGACCCGGGTCGTGGACTCCCCGACCGGGCTGGCCTGGCATCGCGTGACCAGCTCACCGAACCCGGCCGGATCGCGGGTGCGGGCCATCTCGGACGCGAGCCGCTTCGGGGTGCTGGTGGTCAGTAGCCAGGCCACGCTGGGTCGGATCACCTCGGCACACACCAGCGACAACAGGCCGGTGCCGAGCACTGTGGCGTCGAAGCGGCAGTCGAACGGTGTGCTGGCCTTGCGCCACCGGATCGGCAGGGCCCGCCAGTCGGCACGGCCGTCGTCCTCGGCGCCGCTGGCCAGCCACCGCTGCTGCCACGTGTCACCGGGCTGTGTCTGCAGCCAGTCCAGCACGATGCGCACGCCGCGACGCCGGTTGTCCTCCCCGGCGCGGGTGTCGGCGACGAATGGTGGGGACTCGAGTAGGTCAAGTACCGCGGACCGGGTGAGCCTGGTGCGTGCCCAGACGGCCGTGACCGGGCGGGCCGGGAACCGTGTCCGCAGCGTCAGCGACCGTGTTCCGGCCGGGCCAGAGGCCGACGCCGGCTGCCCGGGCAGAAGCTGGGTGCCTCGGTGCGTTCCGGGAGTGGTCACCGGTCGGTCCCGAACAGGATATTCAGCGACTCGGGCCGGTACCGCAGCGCCGGCGGCGGGTCGGGCTGCGGATCGGTGGCACGGCGGTGGAAGGCCAGCACGTTGGCGATCACGTCTTCAGGCAGGGGCGAGACATACAGCTGTGTCGTGGACAACTGGGCGTGCCCGAGGACCCATTGCACGTCGGTCAACGGCATCAGCGGGTCGCGGGCCATCCGGTACGCGGCCGAATGCCGAAGATCATGCGGAGACCAGGTCGCTCCCACGGTGGCGCTGGCGCGGGTGAACATCCGGTAGGCGGCGTGATAGCTCAACGCCCGGAACGGACGCCGCAGCGTCCACCACAGCGGCTGATCACGACCGGCCGGGACCAGGTCCTGCATCTGCAACTGGTAGAGCCGTAACCACACGAACGCGTCCGAGGAAGCCGGGAGCTGCTGCAACGCCCGCGATCCCTTACGGACAACGGTGATCAGCTGCTGGCCCGGGTCGACGTCCCCGCAGCTCACGCCGAGCAGCTCCGAGGCCCGAGCACCGGTCGAGATCCACAACGCCACCAGCGCCCGGTCCCGGTGCGAACCGAGCGCAGCGAACAGCTCGTCGAAGCGGGCGTCGGGGATCTGGCGCGGGATGCGCTGCACCAGGCGTGGGCGATACCGTCCGCCGCGTTCGTTCGCGAACGGCTCCATCGGATTGTGATGGGCGTTCGCCCGTCCGCCACGCCGAGTCCTGGACAGCGGGAACGGGTTCACCATCGGCCCCGAACCGGCCTCCAGGTGGAACTGGTAGAAGCCGCGCAGCACCGTCTCGCTATGCGCAGCCGTGGCCGGCGCGTACCGGGTTCCCGACGGCCTCGTGCCGGTCACCGGGTTCGGTGGCGCCTGCATCCGGCCTGACGTCCTGCCGGGGCGTTCAGCAGCCGGCGACTCCTCCGACTCGTCCTGGTGTCGCCAGTGCGGGCGCACCGGCTTGGCCGCGATCTGTATCCATCGGCTGAAATCGCGGGCCTCGGCACCAGTCGCCTGATCCCACGCCACGTCGATCGCTGCCAGGAAACGGAACCAGCGCAGCAACGCCATCGCGTAGGACCGTTGCGTGGTCTCCGACAGCCCGCGAGCCTGAAGATCACCCAGATACGCGGCGGCCGGCGCGATAACCCGACCAGAGCCATCAAGCAGCCGGTACGGCTCGAACGGGTCCTCGCTCTGCTGAAGTCCACCCACCGAACGCACCACCAACGCACTGAGATCCCGGGACGGCTCGTTGGATTCGATCACGAGCCGGGACGATAACCACCCCAACAAGGATCTGTCCCGCGACCCGGGGAATCGCCACCGGTAGTTCAGTCAACAGGCACATCTTCGCGTTGTACGGGAAGTAGGAGCAGAACTTGAGGAAGAACGGCCCGAAATCTTCGTCGACGCAGTAGAAGTAGAAGTGGTTGACCATCCCAGTCGTCTTCACGATCCACGGATAGGCCACACCATCAGGGTGGCGACGCTTCTCCGTCCGAAACAGCGGGGTCTTCTCCTGCGCCCGGCCGATGAACACCACCCCTCGTCCGCGGTGAAGTGTTCGAGCCGCTCGGCCATCACGTCGTCTTTGCGTTGACCCTTCACGAAATCGACCCACGGGATGCCCTCGGTGTCGGCGAACCGATGCACCGCCGCGACGAACCGGTCGGTGATCTTGGCCAACGGCGCAGTCGAGGCGATCGG
>JALYVF010000296.1 GCA_030853385.1 Actinomycetota bacterium
CGTCCAGACCCGTCACCCTGGTGTGCCTGCCCGGCACCATCCGTGCCCTGTTCAGCCGGTTGGCCAGCACCGCATGCAGGATGTCGTTGACCAGCGTCGACTTGCCGGAACCGGAGACGCCGGTGACCGCAATGAGCTGGCCGAGCGGGAAGTTGACGGTGATGTCGCGCAGGTTGTTCTCCCGCGCCCCGACGACGCTGAGTACCCGCTTCCGATCGGCCTTGCGCCTGGTCAACGGGACGGAGATCTCCCGGCGGCCGGAAAGGAACGCGCCGGTGATCGACTCCGTGGAGGCTTCCAGGTCCGCCACCGTGCCGGAGACCACGACCTTGCCGCCGTGTTCGCCGGCGCCGGGACCGATGTCGACCACCCAGTCGGCGGACCGGATGGTGTCTTCGTCGTGTTCGACCACGATCAGGGTGTTGCCCAGGTTCCGCAGTCGAGTGAGCGTCTGGATCAGCCGATGGTTGTCCCGTTGGTGCAGGCCGATGGACGGCTCGTCGAGCACGTACAGCACCCCGACCAGCCCCGACCCGATCTGGGTGGCCAGCCGAATCCGCTGCGCCTCGCCGCCGGACAGGGTGCCGGCCGGCCGGTTCAGCGACAGGTAGTCCAGGCCGACGTCCAGCAGGAACCCGAGCCGGGCATCGACCTCCTTGAGCACCCGCTCGGCGATCATCCTGTCGCGCTGGTTGAGGTCGAGCCCCGGGAAGAACGCGGCTGCGTCCCGTACCGAGAGGGCAGCGATCTGGGCAATGTTCAGCCTGCCCAGGGTTTTGTGCTCAAGGGTGACGGCCAGGATCTCCGGCTTCAACCTGGTGCCGCCGCAGACCGGGCAGGGCACCTCCCGCATATAGCCCTCGTACTTCTCCCGCGCGTATTCCGAGTCGGTGTTCGCCGCCCGACGCTCCAGGAACGGGATGACGCCCTCGAACTCGGCGTAATACGACCGCTGCCGACCGTAGCGGTTGCGGTAGCTCACGTGGACCTGTTCGTCGACACCGTTCAGCACGGCGTCCTGCACCTTCGCCGGCAACTTCGAGAACTTGGTGTCGACCGAGAACCCCATGGCGTCGGCCAACCCGGACAGCAGCCGGCCGAAGTATTCGCTGGTCTGGCCGCCGCTCCACGGCTGCACCGCGCCGTCGGCCAACGACCGGTCGGTGTCCGGAATCACCAGGTCGGGGTCGACCTCCTTGCGGGTGCCGAGTCCCGTGCACGTCGGGCAGGCCCCGAACGGTGAGTTGAACGAGAACGACCGCGGCTCCAACTCGTCGATGGCCAGCGGATGATCGTTCGGGCAGGCCAGCCGCTCGGAGAACCGACGCTCGCGGTGCTCGTCGTCCTCGTCGAGACCGACGAACTCCAGGATCACCACACCGTCGGCCAGCTTGAGTCCCGTCTCGACCGAATCGGTGATCCGCTGCTTGGCGCTTGCCTTGTTCACCAGCCGGTCGACCACCACCTCAATGGAGTGCTTCTCCTGCTTCTTGAGCTTCGGCGGGTCGGTGAGCTGGTGCACGGTGCCGTCGATCCTGACCCTGGCATACCCCTTGGACTGCAGGTCTTCCAGCAGATCGGCGTACTCCCCCTTGCGTTCCCTGATGACGGGCGCGAGCACCTGGAACCTGGTGCCGTCCTCCATCGCCAGCACCCTGTCGACGATCTGCTGCGGGGTCTGTTTGGTGATCGGCTCGCCGCAGATCGGGCAGTGCGGGTGACCGATCCTGGCGAACAGCAGCCGCAGGTAGTCGTAGATCTCGGTGATGGTGCCGACCGTCGACCGCGGGTTACGCGAGGTCGACTTCTGGTCGATGGAAACAGCCGGCGACAATCCCTCGATGAAGTCGACGTCCGGCTTGTCCATCTGACCGAGGAACTGCCGCGCGTAGGACGACAACGATTCGACGTATCGACGTTGCCCCTCGGCGAAGATGGTGTCGAACGCCAGCGACGATTTGCCCGAACCTGACAGCCCGGTGAACACCACCAGCGCGTCCCGCGGCAACGTCACATCGACGTTGCGGAGATTGTGTTCGCGGGCGCCGCGCACGATCAAGTGCTGCTGCTGGATCAACTGTTCGGTCACGATGACCCATGCTAGGTGCCGCCACCGACAGTCCCTCGCCGAGCGGCCCGGCTCACACCCGGGCGCCCTGCGCGATCTCCCTGAGGTAGACGACCCTGTTGAACGGATTCGGCCCGCGTCGCCGTCGCTCCGGCAGCGGATGACGCAGCTGCCGCCAGCCACCCGCGGTCGTCACCAGCACCCCCTCACCGCCGGTGAAGGACGCCAGATCCCTGGTCAGCTGGTAGCCGGCGTCGGCCGGCAGCACGCCGGTCAGCACGCAGGCGTGATCGTCGATCTTCGGCGCCTCGACGCTCGCGCCGCGGCGCAGCAGCTCGGTCATCGCTCGGCTGCACTCGGCCGTCGGCAGGTCGATCTCCAGCCTCAGCAGTGGCTCGTATGGCGTGGTGCCGGCCTCGGCGAGCGCACCGGCCAGCACCAGCGGCACCAGCAGCCGGAAGTCTGCCGCGGTGCTGGTGGCCGAGTCGTAACCGGTCGCGGTCAGGGTGACGACAGCGTCGGTCACCGGCCAGCCATGCGGACCAGCGGCCAACGCCCGTGGCACCGTCTCGGCGATCGCCGCATGGAACGCCCTGGGCAGCACCCCGTTGAACTCGGTCGGCCGGATATAACGCACCCCGCTGCCGGCGCGCCCCGGTGCGATCCAGAGCCCGACGGTGGCCGTCAGCCGGTGATCGCCGCCGATAGTCTCCAGCCCGGTGCCGCTGCCGGTCGGGCGTTCTATGTGCACAGCAGCCGGCGGGGAGAACTCGGCGGCCACCCCGAATTCCTCCCCCGCCCGCACCGGGCGCTCTTCCGGGTGCGACGAGCCGGAAAACCCTTTGGCAGCAGTCACTTTCACCCGCCGGTCGCCGACTGGCACCCGGTCCCGGCGGCGGATCGAACCGGCCGACAGCCGGACGTACGCCGTCCGCGCTCCGCCGGAATCCCGGCCCACTTTGAACACCTCGGCGGCCAGCGGCTGCCTCGCCAACTGCTCGTTGTCCGGGGTCGGCAACAGCTCACGGATCGCGTCGACCAGACCGGCAACGCCGGCGCCGGTGACGGCGGAGCCGTGCAGCACCGGATGG
>JALYVF010000009.1 GCA_030853385.1 Actinomycetota bacterium
CGGGCCGGCTGCTGAAACACCGTGAATGGCAAGGGATGTGGGACGACTTGGTTGCTCTGATGAGCACCGGCGTCCGCACCGGCCGTATCGACACCGTTCGGCCAGAGCATGAGCCGGAGGCGATGGGTAGGGAGCCAAGAGCGGATCGGCACGGCGGCGAGGTGTACGTCTATCGCCGCGCCGGCCAGCGCTGCCTGGTCTGCGGCAGCATGGTGCGGATCGCAGAGTTGGCCGGCCGCAACCTGTTCTGGTGTCCCGGCTGCCAGCGCCGGACCAGACGAACGGCCCGCTGATGGCGCCGAACCCCTTGCTCCGCGAGCTTGCCGACCGGGTGCGCAGCAGCCCACCCAAGAACGGCAGCACCGTTGTGGTCGCGATCGACGGGCCGTCCGGCTCCGGCAAGTCGACGCTGGCGGAACACCTGGCAACCGAGCTGGATGGCGTCCCGATCGTGCATATGGACGACCTCTACCCAGGATGGGACGGACTCGACGACGCGGTGCCGAACGTGGTGCGTTGGGTGCTGGAGCCGTTGTCCCGCAACGAGATCGGCCGCTGGAACCGCTACGACTGGGTCGCCGAGAAGTACGCCGAGTGGCACGACGTGCCCAGCACCGAGGTACTGATAGTCGAGGGCGTCGGCTCCGGCGGGGCGGCAGCTGTGCCGTTCCTGGATCTGCTGATGTGGATCGAGGCACCGCAGCCGATCCGTTTCGATCGGGGCATCAAGCGCGACGGCGAAACCTACCGTCCGCTGTGGCGTCGCTGGCAGCTCCAGGAAGATCGGATGTTCGCCCGGGACGGGAACCGCCAGCACGCCGACATCATCCTCGACGGCACCCAACCCATCACCTGACGAGGTCCGCGGTTACTGACCTCCGGCCTGGACCAGCGACTGGCCGAGCGCCGCCGAACCGTCCAGGCTCGATGTGTCCTGCGCGCGACGCAGCACCCGCAACACCAGCAACGCGATCGCCAGCGCACCCACCGCGCAGCCCGATAGCACCAGGTAGCCGAGGTGCGGCGGGTAATGGTCGGCGATGAAGCCGGCCAGCGGCATTGAGGTCGCCAACCCGAGGCTGATGCCCGAGTTGGACCAGGACATCGACTCGGTGAGCCGGTTGGCCGGCACGATCCGCTCCAGCAATGACATCCCTGAGATCAGCGCCGGCGCCACCGCCAAACCGGCCACGAACAGACCGATCGACAACAGCCACAGCGGGCCAAGGAATACCAGCGGCATCGACACCACCGCCAGCACCGCGATGGCCCCGACGAACTGCCGCACAATAGTGCCCTTGACGTTCATCGCACCGAATACCAGGCCGGAGGCCAGTGAGCCGAACGAGTAGCCGGCCAGCATCCAGCCGGCAATGCCTGGGTGGCCGGCCGCCTTGGTGGTGGCCAGCGTCGTTACCTCGAGGGAGCCGAACACCGCGCCCAGCATGATCATCACCACGAACAGCCCGGCCACCCCAGGCAGCATGATCGCGGGCTTGCCCACTGCGTTACCGGACTGCCCTGACGGCTTCGGTTCGCTGGCCCTTTGTCGCAGCAGGAAGAAGGATCCCACCACCAGCAGCAGCATCGCCGCCACCAGGGCTGCACCCGAGAACAGTTGCAGCGCAAGGACTGTTGCCAGTACCGGACCGATGATGAAGACAGCCTCATCGATCAGGGCTTCCCAGGCGAAGGCAGTCCGCAGCTGCGACGAGCCGGCCATCAAGTGCGACCAGCGGGCGCGCACCAATGAACCGATGTTGGGCTGACAAGCGCCGGCCAGCACAGCCAGTAGATAGATCGGCCAGTTCAGCGGAGTGTAGACGCCGACAGCGATCATCGACGAAATGGCCACCACGTGCACCGTTAGCTGCCGTGGCACGATCCTTCGTTGGCCGTTGGCATCGATGAACCTGGAGATCTGCGGCCCGATCACGGCCGAGGTGATGGTGTAGATCGCCGAAACCACGCCGGCAAGGCCGTAGGAATCCCGCACCGCCGACAGCAGCAGGACGGCACCGACGCCCGTCATCGACATCTGCATGCGGGCCAGCGCGCCGGCAGCGGAGAATCGCGCCGCGCCCGGTCGACGCAGCACCTGCAGGTAGGGACCGAACACTGGTGGGACTCCGTCCGAAGCATGCTGGTGGCCGGCGGACCAGTGCTTGCTTGCTGATGAGAGAACGCGCGTCAACGCATGACACTGACTAAACCGTCCGGGCGGTACAGTCTACCGGATGGCGATGGATACCCGCGATCGAATTCTGGCCGCACTGCGCACCCTGCTGGCCGGCGGCGGCACCGACGCCGCGACGCTGGAGCACGTGGCAGCAGCGGCAGGGGTGTCAAAGGGCGGGCTGCTCTACCACTTCCCGTCGAAACAGGACCTATTCCGCGGCCTGCTCACCCAGACCCGGGATGCCGTGACCGCCGAGTTGGGCGCACTGGACAACACCGACGACGTCGTCAGAGCATTCCTGGACTATTCGGCGCCGCGTGACGAACAGGAGCGCGGCTTCATCATGGCGCTGATCACCGCTATCCGCTCCGACCACGCCGGCCCGACCAGCACAGCCGACTCCGACGACTACCAGATAGCGGCACTGTTCGCCGATATCTTTGCTGCCTGGGAGGCCCCGATCAGGGCGGCGGTCGACGATCAGGTGACGGCCGAGATCATCCTGCAGGTCGGCAACGGGATGTACCTGGCCGCGGTGTGCGGGCTGCCGGCACCCGACCCGGCGCTGCTGCAACAGGTGATCGATCGGCTGCTGGCCAGCGCACACCGGGAATGACGCGCCGATCGACAGTCAGCTGTCGATCAGCCGGCGCCCGGAGAACGCCCGACCGAGGGTGATCTCGTCGGCGTACTCCAGGTCGCCACCCACCGGCAGCCCCGAAGCCAGCCGGGTGACGGTGAGGCCGGGGAAGCTGCGCAGCAGCCTGATCAGATAGGTGGCGGTTGCTTCGCCCTCCAAGTTCGGATCGGTCGCCAGGATCACCTCGTCCACGCCAGGCTCGGCGATCCGCTTCAGTAGATCGGCGATGCGCAGCTGGTCTGGCCCGATCCCGTCGATCGGCGAGATCGCCCCGCCCAGCACGTGATAGCGACCGCGGAACTCGCGGGTCCGCTCGACGGCAGCCACGTCCTTCGACTCCTCGACCACGCAGATCAGCGATGCTTCGCGCCGCGGGTCCGCACACACCCGGCACAGGTCGCCCTCGGCGACATTCCCGCACACGGTGCAGAACTTGACGTCCTCTTTCACCCGTCGCAGTGCGGACCGCAGCCTGTCGTTGTCCGCCGGGTCAACGGTCAGGAGATGAAAGGCGATGCGCTGCGCGGACTTCGGACCGATGCCTGGCAGCCGGCCGAGCTCGTCGATCAGGTCCTGAACCGGCCCCTCGTACAAGCGTCAGGCCCCCGAACCGGGTTCGGGCGGCCCATCATGGTCGGCCGGCGGCTGGCCGGCGGGCAGCTCCGTCGGGGTGGCAGGGGTTGGCGGGCCGCCGAGGCCGAGATCGCCGAGTCCGAGTGCATCCAGACCGAGCGATTCGATGTCGAAGTTGCCGGTGGCCTGCGCCATCAGCTGCTCTTCCTGTTGCGAGGCCTTCCGGGTCGCGTCCCGCACTGCGGCCACCACCAGGTCACCGAGCGTCTCCAGGTCGTCCGCCAGTTTCTCCGCAGCATCGACGCCGAAGGTCACCGAGGTGAGCTCGCCGTCGCCGGTCACGATGACGCTGACCAACCCGTTGCCGGCCGAACCGCTCACCGAGATGTCGGCCAGCGACGCCTTCGCATTCTCGACAGCCTCCTGCATCTGCTGCGCCTTCAACATGATCTGTCCTAAATCGGGCATTCCTGGCTGCATGGACGTCTCCTCGGCAATCACGGTCGGATTTTCAGACTACTGGTGTGCCGACGCCCGACGTGTTGACGCGGCCGGACCGCTTCTTACTGGCACTGTGGACCCATGCGTGCGCACCTGTCAGTCCGCCTGCCCGCCCTGCTCTGCGTCGCCGCTCTCGGCCTCGCTGCCTGTGGAACGGCGACCACCGCCGATCCGGTGAGTTCGACGGCGTCCTCTGCCGCCAGCTCGGCATCGAGTGCACCGGCGTCGACGGCCGCCCCGAGCAGCGGACCGGCAGTGACCGTTCCCGGCCTTGGCACGTCGTCGAGCTCAGCAGCCAGCTCCGCGCCGAAGTCGTCGAGCAGCGCCCCGACCACCGGGTCGACCATCACCACCATCACGGTGCCGCCGAAGTCGACCAGTTCGCAGCGCAGCACCACGCCGGCCCCGACCACCCACCCCACGACATCGGACGCGCCGACAACGCACAGCTCCACCAGCGCCCCGGATCCCACCACATCGGACCCCAGTACCCGCAGCACCTCGGCACCGGCCACGCATTCGTCGACCAGCTCGTCACCATCGTCGCCGGCGCAGCCGGTAGGAATGGGCGGCGGCACGATGACGCACAAGGTGGTGGTGATCGATCCAGGGCACAACGGCGCGAACCAGTTCCATCCCGAGATCATCACCCAGCAGGTTCCGGACGGGTTGGGCGGCCACAAGGACTGCAACACCACCGGCACGCAGACCGACGGCGCCGCCTACCCGGAGTACAGGTTCAACTGGAACATCGCGCTCAAGCTCAAGTCATTGCTGCAGGCCAAGGGAATCACCGTGGTGATGACCCGCGACTCCGACGACGGTGTCGGGCCCTGCGTCGACAAGCGGGCCGAGATCGGTAACAACGCCGATGCAGACGCGGTGATCTCGATCCATGGCGACGGTGACATCGCGTCGGCGCACGGCTTCTACGGCAGCCTGGCCGCCACCGACCCGGCCGGCCCGAAGACGGCGGCCGAGTCGATGCGGTTGGCCGTCGACATGCGCAACGCCGTCAGCGGGACGATGCCGGCCAACAACCACATCGGCAGCGACGGCATCTGGAAGCGCGACGACCTGACCGGTCTGAACATGTCGACCCGCCCGACGGTGCTGATGGAGCTGGGAAACATGAAAAACCCGTCGGACGCCGCGTTCATGTCGTCGACGGACGGCCAGGACCAGCTGGCGCAGGCGCTGTACAACGGCGCGATCAAGTACCTGATCGGCCAGTAGCGGTCTGCCGTCGGCCGCCGACCAGGACACGCTGCGGAAACTGTTGCAGCACACCGGAACCGAGCAGGTGGCTGCCCTACGGTCAGCCACCGCTGAAGCCCTGACCGCCGGCTCAGCGGACGGTGCCCCCGCCAGCTGCTACCTGGTTGGATACGGTCGGAGTGGAGCCGGCGACCTTGTCGCTGACCACCCACGTACCCGAGTAGCTGAAAACCGGGCGCTCCGGCGGGCCACCGGCGGACATCCAAGGCGTCGTCTCACTGTGATTCGGGCACGCCTCAAGCTGATTCCGGTGTGCCTGATCCACTCGGTACGCGGCTGCTCACACCAGCTCGAGCGGCACACCATTCGGTTGCAAGCGTCCAGCCGCGATGTCTGCTGCGTAGTGACAGGCGACCCGATGCCCCGGCTTGAGTTCGACGAGCACCGGTCGCTCGGTGGCGCACAACGTGTCCTGCCGCCACGGGCAGCGGGTATGGAACCGGCAGCCGGCTGGCGGGTTCGCCGGCGAGGGCAGATCTCCTCTGAGGATGATCCGTTCGCGAGTGTCTTCCAGCACCGGGTCGGGCACCGGCACCGCAGACATCAGCGCCCTGGTGTACGGGTGCAGCGGTTCCGCGTACACGTCGGCCGACGGCGCCTCCTCGACCAGCGCACCCAGGTACATCACTCCTACCCGGTCGGAAATGTGCCGCACCACGGCCAGATCGTGCGCTATCACGATGTAGGTCAGGCTTCGCTCTTGCTGCAGATCTTCTAGCAGGTTGATCACCTGCGCCTGCACCGAGACGTCGAGCGCCGACACCGGCTCGTCCGCGACGATCAGCTCTGGCCCGACACTCAGCGCCCTGGCAATGCCGATGCGCTGGCGCTGGCCACCGGAGAACTCGTGCGGGTACTTCTTGAGCGAGTTGTTGGGCAGGCCTACCGACGACAGCAGATTGCGCAGTACCTTGCCCGTCTCGGCTTTGCCCTTGTCCAGCTCGTGCGCCCGCATTCCTTCCACCAGGATGGATTCGACGCTCTGCCGCGGGTCGAGCGAGCCCAGCGGATCCTGAAAGACCATCTGCATCCGTTGCCGCATCTTCCGCAACGGTTCGCCGCTGATGCTGGCCAGGTCGGTGCCCTCGAAGATCACCTGGCCGGTGGTCGGGTCGCCCAGCTGCAGCACAGCGCGACCGAAAGTGCTCTTGCCGCAACCGGATTCGCCGACTAAACCGTAGGTCTCGCCCTTGCGAACGGCGAGCGAGACACCGTCGACGGCATACACGTAGCCGACGGTCCTGTCGATCAGCACCCCCTTGCGGATCGGGAAGTGGACCTTGAGATCGTTGACCTCCAACAGGATCTCGGCACCGGCTGTGGCAGCGGACATCGCCGCAGCCGACGCTCTGCCCTCGGCAATGTCGGTCTCGGTGGCCGCACCGGTCTCGGCAAGCCCGGCGATGTCCCTGGTCTCGACGCGAACGACACCGCCTTCGGCCGCCATGGTGCCGGCAACGACCGGCGGCTGACCGTCGGCGGCATCCGACCCGGGTGGCGAGAACAGATCGTCATGGCTCACAACGATTTCCCCCCGAAGCCGCTACCGACTGTCGCCGGCGCGGCCTGTCCAGGAACCATCGGATTGAAGCATCGCAGCAGATGGTCTTTGCCCTGCGGAGCTGCCAGCAGATCGGGCGAAGCTGCCCGACACGGCTCCACCTCGTTGCCACAACGCGGTGCGAAGGCACAGCCGCCGGACCATGGAATGTTGTCGGACACCGATCCCCGAACCGGATGTAGGCGCTCGCCGGCCGGTCCGTCCAGCCGAGGAATGGAGTCGAGCAGGCCCACCGTGTACGGATGCTGCGGGCGGGCGAACAGCTCGTGCCTGTTGGCCCGCTCGACGATCCGGCCGCCGTACAACACGTTGACCTCGTCGCACAGCCCGGCCACTACCCCGAGGTCGTGGGTGATCATGATCATCGCGGTGCCGTGTTCGCGGACCAGAGTGCCGAGCAGGGTCAGGATCTGAGCCTGGATGGTGACGTCGAGCGCCGTCGTCGGCTCGTCGGCGATCAACAGCCGCGGCCGGCAGGCGAGGGCCATCGCGATCAGCGCCCGTTGCCGCATACCACCGGAAAGCTGGTGCGGATATTCCTTCAGCCTGCGGGTCGGATCGGGGATGCCGACCTGGTCGAGCAGATCCCTTGACTCGACAACGGCCGCGGACCTCTTCATCCCGCGATGCCGCTCCAGCACCTCGGACACCTGCACACCGATCGGTACCACCGGGTTCAGGCTGGACAGCGGATCCTGGAAGATCATCGCCAGGTCGCGGCCGCGCCGGTCACGCATATCATTGCGCGACAACGACAACAGATCAGTGCCGTCGAACATTACCTTCCCGGTGACGCTGTTGCCCCTGGTCGGCAGCAACTGCATCAGGGCGAGGCTGGTGACCGACTTCCCGCAACCCGATTCGCCTACCAGGCCGACGGTTTGGCCTGGTTCGACGTCGAAGCTCACCCCGTCGACCGCGGTGAACGGCTCGATGCCGCGGCGGTGGAACTCTACGGTCAGCTGGTCAACAGAGAGCAGAGCCATCACGTCACCGCCGGTTCTTCGGGTCGAGGGCTTCCCGCATCGACTCACCCAGCAGGGTGAACCCGAGCGCCACCACGATGATGCAACCGGCCGGGTAGAACGCAAGCGAGGGATACGAGTCAATCTTCTGCTGCGCCTCGCCAAGCATCTGTCCCCACTCAGGAACCCGCACGCTCTGCGAGCCGAGGCCGAGAAACGACAGGCCGGCGGCGTCGATGATCGAGATGGCCACCACCAGGGTTGCCTGCACGATGACCGGGCTCATCGCGTTGGGCAGCATATGTCTGAACACGATCGGCGCCTTACGGACGCCGAGCGCTCTGGCGGCCAGCACGTGATCCGACCCGCGCTGGGCCAACATCTGGCCGCGCAGCAGCCGAGCGAAAACGGGTATCTGCACCGTCGCCACCGCGATGATGACGCTGGTCTGGCTCGGGTTGGCGAACAGCGCGGCGATCGAGATCGCCAGCAGCAGACTGGGAATCGACAGCATCACGTCCACGACGCGCATCACCAAGGTATCGACCCAGCCGCCGAACGCGCCGGCGATGGTGCCGAGCGTCAACCCACCGGCCAGCCCGATCAATGTCGCGAACACCCCGACGGCCAACGTCTGCCTACTGCCGATCACCAGCCGGGAGAACTCATCACGCCCCAGGGTGTCGCCGCCGAGTGGAAACCCGGGTTGGTGCGGCGCCAATAGGTTGCGAGCCAGCCTGGTCTGATCCCGCAGCAACAGCGCACCAGGATCGTGCGGCGCGATCAGATCGGCGAAGATCGCCAGCAGCACGAACAACGCGATGATGATCCCGCCCACCCAGAACACCGGGCTGACCCGCAACCGACGCCAGGCGTCGGACAGGATCGAACCGGCGGCACCTTCCGGATCGACGACCGCGGTGGGCCCACCTGACGTCGCCAGGCTGTCGATCCGATCCTTCTTCCTGGTCATCAACGGCATGCCGTCACCGGGTCCTGATCCGCGGATCGATCACGGCATACGACAGGTCTACCAACAGGTTCACCAAGATGAAGGTGGCTGCCGATCCGAGCACCAGTACCTGCAGAACGGCATAGTCCTTCTGTTGAAAGGCGATCGCGGTGGCTTGCCCGAGCCCCGGAAATGCGAACACCGTCTCGGTGAGAACTGCGCCGGCCAGCAGACCGCCAACTTGCAGACCGGTGACCGTCACCACCGGCAGTAGCGCGTTGCGCAGGATGTGCCGGCGCCGGATCACCTGTTTGGTCAAGCCCTTGGCTTCCGCCGTTCGCACGTAGTCCTCGTTCTGGACGTCGATCACCGACGACCGGGTGATCCGGAAGATCACCGCGAACGGAATGGTGCCCAACGCGATCGCCGGCAGTATCAGGTGTTTGAAGGCGTCCCACGCCGCGTCCCACTCCCTGGTCAGCAAGCCGTCGAGGACGAAAAAACCCGTCACCCTTGTTGCGTCGATGTCGACGGTCTGCCGACCACTGTCCGGCAGCCAGTGCAGCTTGACGGCGAAGATGAACTTCAACAGATAGGCGAGGAAGAACACCGGAACGGCGATACCGGCCAGCGAGGCGATGATGCCGGCGTTGTCGAACCAGCCGCCCTTGCGCCTGGCGGCGAAGTACCCGAGCGGGATACCGAACGCCAACGCGAAGATCAGTGCGCCGATCGTCAGCTCGATGGTGGCCGGCAACCGGCTGAAGAACACCGAAGCCGCCGACGAGCCGGGATCGACGAACGAGGAAACGCCGAAGTCGCCGGTGAGCACCCGGCCCATGTACTTCAAGTACTGCACCCAGATCGGCTGGTCCATTCCCAGCGAGTGCCGCACCGCTGCCCGCTGGTCCTGTGTGCAGCGCTCACCGCAGATAGCGCTGTCCGGTCCACCCGGCAACGACCGCAGCCACACGAACAGCAGCAGCGACAGCACGAACATCACCACAACGAGCTGCAGCAACCGCCTGACGACATACCGGAGCACTCCACGAACTCCTTAGCTGGCGCGGGGGGG
>JALYVF010000020.1 GCA_030853385.1 Actinomycetota bacterium
CCAGGGTCGTGCCGACCAAGTCAGCGCCGGCCGCCGCTGCGGCGATGCCTTCGGCGAGGGTCGCGACGTCTGCCATCACTAGACCGCCGGCTTGATGGACGGCTCGTACGGTGTCGGCGAATGTGCCTCCGTCCGGGCGGCGCCGTGCGGTGGCGTCCACGGCCACGATGTCGGCCCCGGCGTGAACGACGCTGAGAGCGGCGCGGACGGTGGGGGTGATGTAGACGCCTTCGGTGCCGTCTTTAGTTAGCCCGATGACAGGCACTTCGACCGCGGCGACGACGGCCTGGATATCGGCGATGCCGCCATAGCCCCCGCAGCGGATAGCCGCTGCCCCGCCGGCGACGGCGGCTCTGGCTATCCGGACGATGGTCGGCGTGTCTCGCAGCGGATGCCCATCGGGGGCCTGGCAGGAGACAAGGATCCGACCTTGTACGTGACCGAGCAGGCTCGTCACCGATGAGTGGCCGGTCATGCTGGGCTGCCGGCGGTCACGGCGGGCGGCAAGACCATTTCGGCTGCGCCGATCAGCGGCGCGTCGGTGCCCAGCTCCGCCCCGCGGACGGGAATTTCACGTAGCGGTGCGATGACCGATTCTCGGAAGGCAGCTCGGATCGGGTCCAGGAACGGTTCGCCGATCTGCGCAACGCCACCACCGATGACCACTCCGTCGATGTCAACCGCCGAGGCGAGGCCGGCCAACGCTCGTCCGAGCAGGTCCGCCGCGTCCAGCACGACCTGGCGGGCTTGTTGGTCGCCGTGATGCCAGCGCTGCACCATCTCCGGGAGTTCGACACCGGTAGTGCCGGTCTGCCGGGCGTAGGACGCCTGGATGGCCGGCCCGGCAACCGCCGACTCGAGGTGGTCCCGGCGACCGCAGCCGCACTCCAGCGCTCCGTCGCCCGGCACCAGCAGGTGGGCGATCTCCCCTGCGGTGCCGTGCGATCCGGCCGGTAGCTTCCCGTGGAAGACCAGCGCACCGCCGACGCCGGTCCCAATCGATGCGAACAACACGCGGCCAAGGCCTCGGCCGACGCCATGAAGGGCTTCGCCGAGAGCCATCGCGTGCACGTCATTGCAGACCGCGACCGGCAGACCCGTGGAGTCCCGCAGCATGGCCCCGACCTCGGTGCCGGCCCAGCCGGGCAGGATGGCACTCGCGGCGATGACGCGGCCCAGCCGGCTGTCGACCACGCCGGGAGCGCCCACCCCGATGGCAGTGATGTCGGTGGATTTCATTGCCTCACAGGCGATGTCGATGACTTCGCGCATGACGCTCGCCCCGCCGGAGCGCGGCGTGGGCCGATACCACCGGCGGACGATCTGCCCGGCCGGATCGACGACGCCGGCGGCGATCTTGCTGCCGCCGATGTCTACCCCGAGCAGAACCCCCGCTCGGCGCCCGGCCGCCGGGGCTGCAGGTCTCACAGCAGCCCAGCGTCGGCGAGAAACGGCTTGATCGCGCCGAACTCGGAGTCGTCGAGGGTGATGGCGGGCGGCGCAGTGCACCAATGATCGATGATGCCGAGGTGGACGAGGGCGCCCTTGAACGCACCGAGGGCGGAAGATCCGCCACCCATTCGCTGCTGGTCCCCGACCTTGACCAACCCGAACAACTCGATCAGTCGCTCCTGCTCGGCGCGGGCCGCAGCCAGGTCACCTGCGGCGGCGAGTCGAGCGAGCCGCACATACCCGGCGGGATCGACATTGCCAAGGCCGGGCACGACGCCGTCGACCCCATAGAAGTAGGCGGAGTCGACGGTGATCTCCGAACCGGTGAGTACCGAGAAATCCGTCAGACCACGCTTCTTCTTTCCCACCACCAGTGTTCGGATTCCGTGGTCGGAGCCGGTGGAATCCTTGACTCCGGCGAGTATTCCGTCGGCCGCCAGGTCGAGCACGAAGTCGGGGTCCAGCTTGACGTGGACGCAGACTGGGATGTCGTAGGCGAACAACGGCAGGTTGCCGATCGCGTTCTTGATGGCCCGGAGATGACCGGCGATCTCGGCGGGATGAGTGCGGGTGTAGAACGGGGCGGTGGCCACGATGCCGTCCACCCCGGCGGCCACGGCGTCCGAGACATGTTCCAGCACAAGGGGTGTGGTCATGTCGATTACGCCGGCCAGCACCGGAACCCGGCCGGCCACGTGCTCGACGGCCGCTTTCAGCACTCGCCGCCGGTGCTCCCTGGTCAAGAAGGCCACCTCGCCGGTGGAGCCGAGCATGAACACCCCGTCGACACCGCCGTTGATCTGATGGTCCAACAACCGGCACAACGACTCGACGTCCACCGAATGGTCGCTGTTCATCGGCGTACAAACCGGCGGAATGACTCCGGCAAAGGTCCGGGTACTCACAACGTGCTCCTCGTACTGGCGATGAGGTCGAGGTCGGAGACCCCGGCCGGGACTGGGTGATGACAACGGAATTCGTGGTCGCCGTTCGGGTCGTCGGCATCGCTGCTGACGGCGGGCATCGCGCCGACGCAGGCCTCGTCCGCCTTCCAGCAACGCGTCCGGAACGGGCAGCCGCTCGGCGGGCGAACAGCCGATGGCACCGGGCCGTCCAGCGGAATGGGGTCGATCGGGTGAATCAGGCTCGGCGTCGCCGAGAACAGCGCCCTGGTATAGGGGTGCCGCGCATGGGTCGGCAGTGATGCCGCCGGCGTCACCTCGACGATCCGTCCGAGGTACATCGTGACAACCCGGTCGCTGACTCGTTTCACGGTCTGGATGTCGTGGGAGACGATGACCATGGCCAGGTTCAGCCGCTCCTTGAGGTCCAGCAACAGGTTCAGGATCTGCGCCCGCACGGAGACGTCGAGAGCGCTGGTCGGCTCATCGGCGATGATGAGCGACGGCTCCAGCGTCAGCGCCCTGGCGATCGAGACGCGCTGCCGCTGCCCGCCGGAGAGCTGGCTGGGCAACACATCTGCCACCGACCGAGGCAGGCCGACCAGGGCCATCAGATCGGCGACCCTGGCGTTCCGCTGGGCGGCGTTGCCGACGCCGTGCACGTCCAGCGGGTCGCGTAGTACTTGGCCGATCGGCATCCGGCGGTTCAGTGAGGTGGAGGGATCCTGGAAGATCATCCCGACCCCGCGGCCGATATGCCGGCGCCGCTGCGCCGCACTCATCGACCAAACCTCTTGGCCGGCGAACGTCACCGCACCGGCGGTCGGCTTCTGCAGGCCGACCAGGACCTTGGCCAGAGTCGATTTGCCGCAACCACTCTCGCCGACGATCCCGACGGTTTCGCCGGCGCTGATGGTCAGGTCGGCGCCGGTCAGCGCGTACACCCGGTCCCGGCTGAACGCGCCGCCGCCACGTGCCTTGTGCACCACGTGCACGTCC
The DNA here is from genome assembly GCA_030853385.1 of Actinomycetota bacterium. GTDB lineage: Bacteria > Actinomycetota > Actinomycetes > Mycobacteriales > Nakamurellaceae > Nakamurella. The sequence goes on from JALYVF010000020.1 coordinate 3,354, forward strand.
GCGAGGGTGACGATCGCTTTCGAAGCTGCGCTCGATCCGACGCGCTCGGCTCCCGGCTCCCGTGTGCTCATGACCTCACCAACTCCCCGCCGCCGTCGCCGACGACGTCCGCTGCAGGATGATGGCAGGCCGCTGAATGCCGCTCGCCGTCGCCGAGCAGCAGGGGTGATTCGGTGCGGCAGATCTCGGTGGCCATCGGGCACCGGTCGGCGAAGCGGCAGCCGGCCGGGAAGTCGGCCGGCGACGGTACCACCCCGCGGATCTGGATGAGCCGCTGGGCGCCGGATTCCAGCGACAGTACCGAGCCGAGCAACCCGCGCGTGTAGTGGTGGGCGGGAGCGCCGACAACCCTTGCGGTAACGCCGGTCTCGGCAATCCGACCGCCATACATGACGGCCACCCGATCGCAGTTGTCGCTGACCAACGCCAGGTCGTGCGAGACCAGGATCAGCGCGAACCCGAGCTCGCTGCGCAGCTTCAGCAGCAGCTCCATCACCTGCGCCTGCACGGTGACGTCCAGCGCCGTCGTGGGCTCGTCAGCGATGATCAGCTTCGGATCCCTGGACAGCGCCATCGCGATCACCACCCGCTGCCGCTGCCCACCGGAGAGTTCATGGGGGTAGGACGACAGGGTGCGCGCCGGGTCGAGACCGACCAGCTCCATCAGCTCATCGGCAGTCCTGGTGCCACCGCGCTTGATCAGCTGCGCCAGTTGGCTGCCGACCTTCATCGCCGGGTTCAGCGCGGACAACGCGTCCTGGTAGATCATCGCCATCTCCCGGCCCATCAGACCGCGCCGCTGACGACGGTTCAGCGCAAGCAGATTCCTGCCCTGGAAGGCGATCTCGCCGCCAACCCGAGCTCCGCGAGGCTGCAGGCCCATGATCGCTACCGAGGTCAGCGACTTGCCGCAGCCGGACTCGCCGACGATGCCGAGTACCTCACCGGGCCGGACCTCGAAGGAAACCCCGTCGACGATGTCCACCCCGGCGTGCCGGCCGAGGAAACCGATCGTCAGGTTCTTCACCAGCAGTACGGCATCACCGGTCGGCATCGGCCTGGCCCTTGACGCCAGTCGCTGAGCGGCCTCTGCCAGGCCCGGAAGTGCCAGCACCTCACCGGTTCCGGGGTGGGCGGATTCCAGTGCGTCCACCGCGTCGGTTGGCTTGGCGACTGTTGCGCGCCTGGCCGCCGGCGCCGCCCAGGCGTCGGAGATGCCTTCGCTCAGCACGTTCAGCGCCAGCACCGTCAGCAGGATCAGCAGACCGGGGAAGAACGTCGCCCACCAGCCGTGCACGGTCAGCAGTTGCTGACCGAAGGCGATGACGCTGCCCCATGACGATGCCGCATCCTGACCGGAGAGCCCGCCGCCGATGAAGGAAAGTGACGCCTCGAATACGATGGCGTTGGCCACCATCACGGTGGCGAACACCAGCACCGGGGCTGCTGTGTTGCGGGCGATGTGCCGCACCAGGATGTACCACTTGCGGGCGCCGATCACGCGTTCCGCGGCGACATAGTCCTCGCCGTACTGTGCCGCGACGTTGGCCCTGACGATCCTGGCGAACTGCGGGATGAAGACGAAGGCGATGGCCACCACGATCACCAACAGGCTGGTCTTGCCGAACGCCACCACCAGGATCGCCGCCAGCACGATCGTCGGGAACGCCATGATGACGTCCAGCAGCCGCATGATGACCTCGTCGACCAGCTTGCGGCTGGTCGCGGCGATGGAGCCGAGAACGGCGCCGGTGATGAGCGCGACGGCGGTGGAGCCAAAGCCGACGGTCAGTGACCGGCGGGTGCCGGCGATCAGTCGGGAGAAGACGTCCCGGCCGAGCGGGTCGAGACCGAACAGGTAGTGGCCAGGACCTGTCGTGGGTGAGTCGAGGCCGAGCGCCGTCGGGTCCTGGGTGTGCAGCCAGGGCGCCAGGATGCCGACCAGAACGATCAGGCCGACGAACCCAAGGGCGATCTTGGACAGCACGTTCAGTCGCGCGAACGGGCTGCCCCGCTTCGCCTTCGGTGCTCGCGGCGATCCCTGGGGAAGCGGCGATTCATCGGGCGGCTCGGTGCCGGATGGCTGTGCGATGGGAACGGACATCAGTGACCACTCCGCAGTCGTGGGTTGGCGAACAGATAGAGGATGTCCACCACCAGGTTCACCACCACGAAGCCGAGGGCGATGGTGATCACCGTCCCTCTGGCGAGTGCGATGTCATTGGTCTGCACCGCATTCATGATTAGGGTTCCCATCCCGGGCAGCGAGAAGATCGTCTCGATGATCACCGTGCCGCCGATCAGGTAGCCGATTTGCAGGCCGAGCACCGTCAGCGGCGTCACCAGTGCATTGCGAAGCACGTTGCGCCCCACCACGATCACCGGCGGCAGTCCGGCGCCGACTGCGGTCCGTACGTAGTCCCGATCCAGCTCCTCGACCATCGACGTGCGTACGATCCGGGCAAGGGCGCAGCCGATCGGCACCGCCATCGACAGTGCAGGCAACGTCATCGTGCTCAGCCAGCCGGTGAACGAGTCGGCCGGATTAATGTAGCCGCCGTTCGGGAACGGGCCGCCGCCCACCGTCGAGAACCGTTGGATCAACAGGATTGCCAGCCAGAACGACGGCATCGCGATACCCAGCATGCTGACGATGCGGATCAGCTGGTCTGGCCACCGGTCGCGGAACATGGCCGCGGCGATGCCCAACAGCAGTGCGACGATCAAGGCGCCGATAATGCCGAGCAGGGTGAGCTGCATGGTCAGCGGCAGTGCCGCTGCCACCAGCGAGCCGACCGACTTGTTCAAATTGAAAGTGGTGCCCATGTCACCGTGCAGCAGGCTGCCGATGAACGTGAAGTACCTGACGAAGAACGGCCGGTCGAGGCCTTGATCGTGGTTGAAGGCCGCGATCTGGGCCGGGCTCGCCTGGTCGCCCAACACCGACAGTGCCGAACTGTTCGGCGACAGCGACATGACGACGAAGACGAACAGGATGATGCCCAGCATCAGCGGGATCAGCGTCAGTATCCGGCGACCGATCATGCTCAGGACGGTGAGCACAGCGACACTCCTTGCGCGTTCGTCGTCGACGTGTTGCGGGCGGCAGACTTCGTTGGGCGTGCGGCAGTTGTCAGCCCTTGCGGGAGACCCCGAGGAACTCCAGGCCGGTGGTGTTGAGGCCCTTGAAGTTGTTCAGCTTGGTCGCGTCAGACCCCGTCACCGTCTTGGTGTGGTAAACGGGATACAGCGGTACCTGTACTGCCAAGAGATCCAGTACCTGCTTCCAGGTGGCCTTCTGCGTGGCGTCATCCTTGGCCTTGGCAGCGGTGTCGATCAGGTCGGCGCACTGTTTGGCGGTGGCCGCATCCCAGCGGAACCTGTCCACCGGCCAGGTCGTCCCGTAGTAGAACCAGCGCAGCAGCATGTCAACGTCATTCGGCCCCCACACGGTGGGGTCGCCGGAGGCCGCCAGCGCCCGGAACTTCGCGTCGGGAACCATCTGGCCGTAGACCGCAGAGGACGGCGCAGTGTTGAGCGTCACGGTGACCCCGATGTCCTTCCACATGCTGATCATCAACGGCGCGCTGTCGGTGACAAAGGCGGTGTTCGTGGTGACGAGCTCGAAGGACAAGTTCTCGGCGCCGGCCTCCTTGAGCAGGCTCTTGGCCTTGGCCTGATCGAAACCGTAGACGGTGGCGGCCTTCTGGTAACCGGCGTTGTCCGTGGACAGGTAGCTGGTCGCCGCCGTGCCGAATCCCTGCAGCGCTACCTTGATGATCTTGTCGGTGTCCAGCGCATAGTGCAATGCTTGCCGGACCCGCTTGTCACTGAACGGTGCGGCCTTGCAGTTGAACATCAGGAACAGGTGATTGAACGACTGCTTCTCGTCCACCTGGAATTTGCCCTGCAAGGATGCCACGTTCAGATAGGGCACCGCTTCGATCGCCTGAGATCTGCCGCCCTGCAGATCGGACACCCTGGCCGACGAGTCCGGGGTGGTGTTCAGCGTGATCGCGGTCACCAGCGGCGGGCGCGGCCCGTTGTACTTGGCGTTGGCGGCCAACTTGATGCCGCTGGTCGCATCCGCGCTGACCAGCGTGAAGGGACCGGAGCCGATCGGCGCGGTGTCGAAGGTCTTCGAGGCCGCGGCATCGGCGGTCTTCGCCTTTGGCACGATCTTGATGCAGGCGATCCTCGTCGGGAACAGTCGGAACGGGTACTTGAGCTTGAACTCCGCAGTGCTCGCATCCTTGGCGGTCACCGAATCCAGGAACGGTACGAATGTGGCCATCAGCGCCTTGTTGGCCGGATCCAGGATTCTGGTGAACGACCATGCGACGTCGTCGGCCGTCACCGGACTCCCGTCCGAGAACTTGGCCCCATCACGGAGCACCACCGACCAGGTCAGCCCATCAGCACTGGCCGTCGGCTGCGTCTTGGCCAACGCCAAGTACGGCTGCCGCGTAACAAGGTCGATCTCCACGAGCGCCTCGAGCATGTGCATGTTGCCGACCAGGGCGACCGCGCTGGAAGCATTCATCGGGTCGAACCCGCTGGAGAGCTGGAAAGCCAACGTTGCCTCGATGGTCCCCTGCGGTGTGGCCGCGGCGCTCGGAGCTCGGCTACTGCCAGCGGGAGCGGTGCCGGAAGTGGCAGCGGACGTCTGGCTGGCGACGCTGTTGGTGGAAGCCGGCCCACCGCATGCGGCCAACGTTGCCGAGACGGCGGCTGCGGCGCTGAGAACTCCGGTGTACTTCAAGAACGCCCGCCGGGTGACGCCGGTCAGCCCCGCCGGGTCGAGATAGGGCTTGTCGATAGGGCTCATTAGCTGCCTCCTGGGGCGGGGGTTTCCGGACGACCGCAGAACGTTGGATGTGGGAGTTCCGACATCCCATGTCCTCGGATAGGATGACGATAGGATCAGATTTCGGACCCGTCAAGACCGCCGGCGGGATTGAACAGCAGCATTGTGCGGCGAGCAGGAGAACTGATGAGCGCACTGAACTTCACCCCAGAGAGCAGCCCCCAGCGCGGAAGCAAACCTGTCGCTGACGACGCCGGGCGTCCCGGAAGAGCAGGGCGCCGGCCGGCCAGGGTCCGCACTCGTCGATCCGAACAACTCAAAGAGCAGATCAAGACCCTCATCCTGGAGCGGAACCTTTCAGCCGGCGACCCGCTGCCGACCGAGTGGGAACTGGCTGACGAACTCGACGTCGGGCGCAACTCCTTGCGGGAGGCACTGCAGGCGCTGCAAGCAGTGGGCATTGTCGAGATCCGGCACGGGTTCGGCATGTACGTCGGCCAGATGTCCCTCGGAGCCCTCGTCGACGAGTTGACGTTCCACAGCCGGATCACCCTGCAGAACGGCCGGACGGACCTGGTCCATCTCATCCAGATCAGGGAGGTGCTCGAACGAGGCCTCGTCGAGCAGCTCGCCACGAATCACCACGACGCCGACTACTCCGCAGTCGCCGTCGTGCTGGACACGATGGACGCCGAAGCCGGCTCCGGAATCATTCCGCCGGCCGTCGACCGCCGATTTCACGAAATCCTCTACCGGCCGCTGAACAATCCCTTGATCGGTCCGTTGCTCGGCGCCTTCTGGGACGTCTACCAGCAACTGCAAGGTCAACTTGCCGACTCTGACGAGACCGCAGTAGAGACAGCCGGCCACCACCGGGACATATACCAGGCAGTCATCGACGGGAGTCCACCGGCCGCGGCCACGGCGATGACCGCCCATTTCGCCGGCGTCCACAGCCGGCTCGCCAAACACCTCAGCACCTCGCTCTGACCATTCGTCGCCTGTGGTGGTGGTCGGCACGATCGGGCGCGAGGCGTGCCGATACCAACGGCGCCATCTCACCCAGATCCACCATTGGGGAAGTACTCAGCCGGCGAGCGCGCTGCGCCAGATGCTGCTGAGCTCCTCGGCGACGTTCGGCGCTGCCAGCAGCACGCCGCCGGTGGCCGGGCAGGTGGTGGCGTTGCCGTCGGAGTCCAGACACACCGCGCCGGCCTCAAGTCCGGCCAGGATCGACCCGAGGTTGTCGATGGGGGAGAAGGTGGAGATCACCGCGCCAGCCGACCGTCCGGCCGCCACCTGCAGCAGCGTCAACGCCGACGAGCCGAGAATCCTGGCGGTGCACGACCTGGCGGCCAGCTCGTCGATCATGCCGAACATGCCTGGCCACGGCAGGTGTACCCGCAATTCGGTGGTGAAGATCGTGCCGGCCAGCGACGCGGTCGTCAACACCGCCAGCTGTTCCGGCTCACCGGTCGGCCGGAAATCGTCGCCGACCCGCCAGCGCCAGGCGCCGCCGCCGCGCCGTGACACCACTAGTTCCCGGCGCGCCGGATGCGCCACCACCCCTAGCAGCGGGCCAGCGGAATCGTTGCAGCACAACGAGAATGCGCTCCAGCCGAGATCGTTCGCATAATTGGTGGTGCCGTCGACAGGGTCGCAGAACCAGGTAAAGGCCGCCTGCTCGTTGCCGCCGGCGCCGAACTCCTCACCGACCAAGCGATGGTCGGGGAAGGCGCCGAGCAGCCGGTTGCGGACGTCCAATTCGATCCCGGTATCCAGCTCGGTCACCAGGTCGGCGGGATGGGCCTTGGTCGTCACCGTGGTGGCGCGGATGGTGGCGATGGATCTGGCGGCGTCGCAGGCCAGGTCGATCGCCAACTGTTCTGCCGAGTCCGGCAGTGCTGTGCTGGCCGATGGTGCTGTGCTGGCCGGCGATGCTGCCAACTGGTCGACGGACTCTGCCAGCTGGTCAGCCGATGCTGCCGATTGCGTCACGAGCTGCCTCTCGTTTGATGATTGCGTCCAACTCGACGATCTGGTTACTGATGATGGCGTCGGCGCCCTGGGCGATCGCGGCCGCCATGTCTGCCGGGTGGTCGACCGTCCATACCGACACCTGCATGCCCCTGGCGTGCATGTCGTCGACGATGCCACCGGTCAGCAGCCGGAAGTAGGGGTTGAAGTACTCCGGCCGACGCTCGCGCAGCAACTCCTCCGACGGCAGCTCGATGCTCTCCCAGCTGAGTGCGATCCTGGCGGTGGGCGCGTGCGCCCGCAGCGGACCCGTGTTGCCGGCGAACAGCATGGCGTCCAGCACACCGAGCCGTTGCAGCTCGTCGAAGGCGGCGGGTCCGACGGCCGGGTCTGGCAGATCGACCATCAGCTGGCATCCACACTCGACGGCCAGTTGGGCGATCTCTGCCAGCGCCGGAATGCGTTCGCCAGCCGGGCTTATGAGCTCTCGGACCTCGGACAGCTCCAGCGCTGCCAGTGGGTGAGGAACGTTCCACAGCCTGGTCAGCTCGGCGTCGTGCAGCACGACGAGGGCGCGGTCGCGAGTGGCCCGGACGTCGATCTCGACCATGTCGGCGCCGGCATCGATAGCGGCCGTCACCGCCTCGACGGTGTTCTCTCGATGCTTGACAGGCTCGCCGCGATGGGCAATGGACGTCACCGTCACGCTGATGGGTCCTTGCCAAGTCCGACCGCAACCGGGGTAGCGCCAGAGCCGACGACAACCGACTCCCGTTGCGCAGCAACGGGTCCGCCACCTTCGACCAGCACATTGCCCGCGTAGACCAACGCACTGTTGGCCCGCACCCCCACCACCTGCTCCGGCAGCGGGTCGTCGTCGGAGAACGAACGCAGCTGGGTGCCGTGCGACTGCAGCAGCACTTCCCGGTAGTGACCGCGCGGGATCACCCTCAGCACAACGGCACGCCCGGTGCCTGCCGCGCCGGCGTCGGTGATCTGGATGTCCTCTGGGCGTACCCAGCAGGAGTCCCCGCGCTCGCCGCTGAACGCCGCACAGGGCAGCGATTCACCGTCCGCCAGCGGGATACCGCCGTTGTCCGGCCCCGAGTCGAAGATGTTCATGGTGCCGACGAAACCGGCGACGAACGTGGTGCGGGGCAACCGGTACAGCTCCGCCGGCGGCGCCAGTTGTTCGATCCGGCCGCCGCTCATCACCGCAACCCGATCGGCGATGGACAGGGCCTCTTCCTGATCGTGGGTGACGAACACCGTGGTAATGCCGAGTCGCTGCTGGATCTCCTTGATCGTCTCGCGTACCTGCACCCGCAGCTTGGCGTCGAGGTTGGACAGCGGCTCGTCCATCAGCAGCACTTCCGGCTCCAGCACCAAGGCCCGCGCCAGCGCGACCCGCTGCTGTTCACCACCGGAGATCCTGGCCGGCATCGAGTCCTTGTGGTGCTGCAGACCGAGCAGATCCAGTGCCCAGTCGATCTTTTCCTTGATCTGGACGCTCGACATCTTGCGGACCTTGAGGCCAAAGGCGATGTTCTTGGACACCGACATGTGCGGCCATAGCGCGTAGTTCTGGAAGACCATGGCCGTCGGCCGGCGCTCCGGCTTGGAGTAGGTGTGATCGACGCCGTCGATGTGCAGCCGGCCGGCATCCGGCTGGAGAAAGCCGCCGATCATCCGCAACGTGGTGGTCTTACCGCAACCCGACGGGCCGAGCAGGCAGACCAGCTCGCCCTTCGCCACGTCAAGATCGAGATGGTCGACGATGGTGCGGCCGCCGAGCACCTTGGAGATCCCGTCGAGCTGTAGGCCCGCAACGGCGGAAGCTGCGGGGGCGTCCTTGGTAGTAGCAGCCGGCCGATCCGTCCTGCTGCTCGCCGCCGGTGGGGGGGTTGACATCACTTGATCTGGAACCCTTCCGCGAGATGTCCGCCGAGAATGTGCTTACGAACCAACAACAGCAGCACGATGCTGGGGACGGTTAGCACGATGGCAAAGACGGCCGCCGCCGGCGCCGGGTAGTTGTCGACCAGCGTATACATCTGAGTTGGCATGGTGATGTAGGTCGGCGAGCCGATCAGATAAGTACCCTGCGCCTCGTCGAAGCAGGCAAGGAAGGCCAGGATCAGCGCAACAGCGATGCCCGGAATGGCGTGCGGCAGGGTGATTCTGACGAAGGTCCGTATCGGGCCGGCGCCGGCGTCCCTGGCGGCATCGAGCATGCTCGGTGGGACCGAGGCAAAGGCCGCCGCCGGCAGCCACACCATCGTCACAATGGTGCCGAGCAGCTGGATAATCACCACGCCAAGACCTGTTCCCATCAGGTTCAGCGAATAGAACAGCGTGGCGATCGAGGTGAAAAGGCCCATCTTGGGAAAGGCATTGGTGGCGAACAAGCCGATCAGCACGACGCGTCGCCCTGGGAAGCTGCGGCGGCCGATCGCGTAGGCGGCCGGCAGGCAGATGACGGTGGCCAGCGCGGTGGCCGATACCGCGAAGCGGATCGAGAGCCCGAACGAGTGGCCGAGTTCGGGCTGTTGGAAAACGGTCTTCCACCAAGACAGCGTCCACGACTGGGGTAGCAGCGACGGGGCCTTCCAGGTTTTGGCGAACGCGCCGAGGGCCAGCCAGATCAGGGGGCCAAGGATGAACAGCACCAGCAGGATCGAGACGATCAGGCCGAGCACCCGCAACAGGATGGACCGGCGGCGTTCGGCAGGGGAGAGCATGCGACTGCTGACGGTGAGCTCGGAACGGCCGACGGCGGCAATCATCGACGGCGCAACGTCAGCGGTGACGGCGGTGTTGGGCAGCGATTCAGCGATGGTCACGTCGACAGCACCGCCGACGACCGCGCCTGCCTGGCGTTTGCCCATACGTAAGCCCAGCCGATCAGAATGGCCAGCACGAACAGTACGACGGCCATCGCCTGGGCATCCTGCGGTTGTTGATAGGTGTTGTAGGTCGTCACCATCTGCACACCCAGCATCGTCGGACTGGCTGGGCCGACCATGAACGGCACGGTGAACGAGCCGAGCACGCCGACGCCGGTGAACGTTGCCACGATCACCGTCGGCACCGTGGCCATCGGCACCATCACCGACCAGACGGACCGGCTCATCGAAGCACCGGCGTCCCTGGCCGCGTGGATGAGTGCGTCAGGGACCGCCGCAACACCAGAAGAGATCAGTAGCACCGCGAAGGGCAACGACGTCCAGATCTGCGCGATCATCACGCCGGAGGTGTGGTAGCTGAGCGGCGAAAGATGCAAACCGAGCAGGCTGCCCACACTGCCCCAGAAACCGGTGGTGAGGTAGAAGTTACGGATCGAATAGGCCCCGATCACCACCGGGATGAACAGTGGGATGATGGCGATCCCGGTGATGAACCGGCCCCACCGCGAGCCGGAAAGCCTTGCGTACAAAGCGATCGCCCAGGCCAGCAGCGTCACCACCACCACGGTCACCACGGTGACTAGCACCGTCACCCACAGATCCGAGCGGAACAGCTGGTCGGCGAACACCTTGCTGAAGACGTCGAACGTCGGGGATCCGGTGTTCTGCAGCACGCTGGTGGACAGCAGCGTCGCCATCGCGTTCGGGCCGCCGGTATAGCCGAGGGTGTACAGGATGCCAGTGACGATGGGGATGCCGACGAAAACGATCACCACCAGCACCGGCGGGGAGACCATCAACCAGCCGACACCGATCCGTTTGGCGGTGCGGCCAGCCGTCCCCGACCGATCGACGGCTGCGGGTGGGTCGGGAACGGCTGGGTCGGCGACGTCCGTCCACCCCGATTGGGTAGTCACCGGAGCTCCGGGTGCGCTCTCATGCGGATCAGCGGCCTCAGCCCTGCGCCACAGCTGTTGCCCACTGCTTCTGCAAGTCGGCTCCCGTCTTCGATTCCAGATTGGGTCGCAAGTTCTGGGTGTCGATACCGGCGAAGGCGCCCTGAACGTTGGCCGGCAAGTCAGAGATCGGGATGGCCGGGAACCCGGCGATGGTGGTGACGATCTGCGATTGCTGGGCCGGCTGCAGCACCCAGTTGATGAAGGCCTGTGCAGCCTTCACGTGCGGGGAGGACTTGATGATGGCGAGGTAGGTGGGGCTGCCGTTCAGTGACGGATCGGAGATCTGGGTGACCTTGATCTTCTTGTCGAGCTGGCCGCTCTGCTGGGCGGACAGGAACTGATCCGACCACACCGGTGCCATCTCGATCTCGCCCTTGCTGAGCAGGTCCAGCACGGCCTGGTTCCCGTTGGGGTAGGTCTTCTGATAGACCGACGGCGTCAAGTCCTTGAGGATGGCCAGGCCGACAGCGAAGTTGGACTCCAGCGACGGGTCGTAGGTGGTCTGCATCTTCTTCAGCAGATCGGCCGGAATCTTTGAATCGACAACGGTTTCGACGAAGTTCTGTCCCGAACCGCCGGTGTTCGGACTGTTATAGGTGAACTTCCCGGGGTTGGCCTTGATCCAGCTGAGCAGATCGGCCAATGTCTTGGGCGGGGTAGTGATCTTGGTCGAGTCGTAGGCCAGCAGCACCGACGAGGCGCGATAGGGGACCGCGCTGCTGTTCACCGCGGCCATCGCCGTCGGCGAGATCTTCGAGATACCGGGGATCTCGGCAACGGTGACCGGCGCGGTCAGACCGGCTTGCTGTGCCTGCAAGCTGAAGTTGTCGGTGACGTCCACCGGCACTGGCTTGCCGGACTTGATTGCCGCCCCGATCTTGGCCACATCCAGGTTGGCGTTGGCGCTGTGGGTGTCGAAGGTGAAGGTGACCTTTGTGTTCGGGCAGGCCTTCTCCCACTCCGGGATGAGGGTCTTCTGCCACAGGTTCTGGATGTTCACGTCGCCACCAGAAGCCAAGGTGAACCCGTCGGTGCCGGTCGGGCACGCGGGTGCCGCTGGGGCCGAACCAGCGGACGTGCCGCCGGCTCCGGATGAGCCGGCAGCTCCGGATGAGCCGGCCGTTCCGGATGAGCCGGCCGCTCCGGATGAGCCGGCAGCTCCCGACGTTCCGGATCCGGCGGGCGCGGACGAACCTGAACTGGCGCCGCCGGATGCGCTCGCCGCGGGGCTGTTGGTGTCGGCACCGGAAGTGACCTGCTTGGAACCGCCGCAGGCGGCCAGGGCCAGAGCGAGCGCCGCGACACCTGGGATGAGAAGGGATTTCTTACGCATGACGAGGTCCTCCGATCGGTGGGATGCCGCCCCATTGCAGCACCCACGACGCTTCAGCCGGTCGGTGCCCGCTCGGCGCCCGCAACGTGCCGGGATGGTGAACAGGACGCCAACACTGCTGCCGGTGAATTCAGCGTTCGAGGGCAGCATAGTCCCGGTTGTGATGGATATGAGGTCGGCTCGTCGGCTGGCATCATGATCTTGGAAGGAACCGCCTAAAACAGCGTCAGACCAACGATTCCCGCCACGCGGCGTGCAGGCCGGCGAAGTGGCCGCTGCCGGCGATCAGCTCGTCGGGTGTGCCGTCCTCGACGATCTCTCCTGCTTCGATCACCAGTACTCGGTCCGCGATCAGCACGGTGGACAGCCGGTGCGCGATGATCACCGCCGTCCGGCCGGACAGGATCGACTGCAGCGCGTGCTGCACGGCGCGTTCGCTGGGGATGTCCAGCGACGCGGTGGCCTCGTCCAGGATGAGCACCGCCGGATCGGCCAGGAACGCCCTGGCGAACCCGACCAGCTGCCGCTGCCCGGCCGACAGTCGGCCACCGCGTTTACGGACGTCGGTGTCGAAGCCTTCCGGAAGCGCCCTGATGAACGGGCCGGCGCCGATGGCATCGGCAGCCGCCTCGATCTCCACCCGGCTGGCGGCGGGCTTGCCGAGCGCGATGTTGTCGGCCACCGATCCGGTGAACAGGAACGACTCCTGCGTCACCATCACCACCCCGCGTCGCAGGTCGTCGACGGACAGCTCGGCCAGCGGCGTTCCATCGAGCGTCACCGTCCCGGAAGTCGGGTCGTAGAACCGCGAGAGCAGTTTGGCCAGCGTCGATTTGCCGGCGCCGGTGGCTCCGACCACGGCGATGGTCTGTCCCGCCGGGATCGCCAGGTCGATCTGCGGCAAGACGGGCCTGCGCGGGTTGTAGGAGAACGCGACGTCGTCGAAGCGCACCGCTCCGGCGATCTGCGTCGGCAGCGGAGTCGGATCCGTCGGCTCAGGAACGCTGGGCTTCTCCTGGAGTAGTCCGGAGATCTTCTCCAGGGCCGCCGTCGCCGATTGCAGCCCGTTGTAGAAGTAGGCCAGCTCTTCCAGCGGGTCGTACATCCGCCGCACGTAGAGCAGGAACGCGGCCAGATCGCCGATCAGGAAGGTCCCGTCGATCACCCTGGTGGCTCCGAGCACCATCACCACGGTGAGGGTGAGGTTGCCGACCAACCGCAGTGCCGGGGTGTACATCGCCAGCGCCACCAGGCTGTCGCCCGTCGCGTCGGAGTACTCACCGTTCAGAGCGGAAAAGATTGCCTTGTTCCGCGGCTCTCGCCGGAACGCCTGAACCGCCCGCAGCCCGTTCATGGTCTCGGCGAACTGCACGATGGTGGCGGCGATCGCCGACCTGGTCCGCCGGTAGATTGACTGCGATCGCTTTTGGTACCAACGGGTAAGGATCAGGATGGGAATGAATGCTGCCAACGCGATGAGTCCGAGCTCGACGTCGTAGACGATCAACGTCACCGAGATGACGATGATCGACAACACCGAGTTTGCCAGTTGGTCCAGGCCCTCGGCGGCCAGCTCCTGCAGTGTCTCGACGTCGCTGGACAACCGCGAGATCAGCTTCCCGGAGGTGTAATTCTCGTGGAACTCAAGGCTCAGCGCCTGCGAGTGGGTGAAGACCCGGCCGCGTAGATCGATCAACATCCCCTGGGTCACGGTGGCGCCCACCCTGGTGAAGGTGGCCCTGGTCAACGCATTCAGGGTGCCGGCGAGCAGGTAGCCGAGGGTGGTCAGCACCAACGGCATGCCGTCGCCGCGGATCAACGCCGGAATCGAAGTGTCGATGCCGTAGGCGACGATCAGCGGGCCGACCAGGTAGCTGGCCTGCTCCACGACGGTGATCAGCAGCATCACCAGCAGTCGTTTGCTGTGCGGTCGCAGCAGGGTGCCGAGCAGCCGGCGCGAGCGCGCCTGCAGTTTGACGCCGACCTCGACCGAGACGTCCTCGTCCTCGGCGGCGACACCGCGCCAGGAGTTGTCCTCGGTGGACCAGCCGTCGTCGGCGTTCGGAACCTGATCCGGCGCCGGCGGAGTACCGTGCCCGCTCATCGGGAGAAACCTTGCGCCGCAGCACTTTTACTGTCCGCTTCGCTGGCGAGCAGGTAGCTGTATTCGGGCACCGTTGCCATCAACTCGGAATGGCTGCCGATCGCGGTGATCCGGCCGCCGGACAGCAACGCCACCCTGTCGGCGAGCATCACGGTGGACGCGCGATGGGCTATCACCAGTGCGGTGGTGGACCCGAGTACGGACTGCAGCGCCGCCTCCACCTGCGACTCGGTGTGGATGTCGAGGGCGGACAACGGGTCGTCGAGTACCAGCACCGACGGCCGGCCGACGACGGCCCGGGCCAGGGCCAGCCGTTGCCGCTGACCGCCGGACAGCGACATGCCCTGCTCGCCGATCCTGGTATCAAGACCCCACGGCAACTCGCAAGCGAATCCGGCCTGCGCCACCTGTAGCGCTTCCAGCACGTCGGCGTCGGTACCGTCCGGAAGGCCGAGCAGCACGTTCTCTCGCACCGATGCGGAGAACAGCGTCGGCTCCTCGAACGCGATTCCGATCCGTTGGCGCAGGTCCGATAGTTCGAAGTCGCGCAGGTCGATGCCGTCGAGGGTGATCGCGCCTGTCGTCACGTCGTAGAGCCGCTCGACCAGCGCCGTCAGCGTCGTCTTGCCGGATCCCGTTGCGCCGACGATGGCCACCGTCTCGCCGGCGGCGACGTCAAGGTTGAGCCCCGAAAGTATCGGTGCCGCATCGGCTTTGGCGTCTTGGAAGCGGAAGCCGACGTCGGAGAATCGCAGGTGTCCGGCCCGGCTGGACACCGTCTTGGGGGTGGCGGGGGAGGCGATGGTGATCGGCGAATCCATCACCTCGAAGAATCGGTCGGTGGCTGCCGCCGTGTCGTTGGCCACCGCCAGCAGCCATCCGATCGAGTCGATCGGCCAGCGCAGGCCCATCGCCACGCCGAAGAAGGCCACCAGCTCTCCGGACGTCATCGAGCCGTGCGCGACCTGTCGGATGCCGAAGATCAGCGAGATGCCGAGCGCCACCTCTGGCAGCAGCACGATCACCGCCCATAGCATCGACACCACCCTGGCCTTGGTGAGCTCGGTGGTGCGTAGGTCGAGGGCCTGGTCGATGAACCGCCTGCCGAGATGGGCGCTGCGGCCGAAGGCCTTGATGATCCTGATGCCCAATGCGGACTCTTCGACGGTGGTGGTCAGATCGCCGAACTGGTCCTGGGATCTGCGGGCGAGTACCTGGTAACGCCGCTCGTAGAACGACGACAGGAAGACCAGCGGGATGGCCAGCGCGGCGACGATCAGGCCGAGGCTCACCGACAGCGTCATCAAGATGATCACGCCGACGACGAAGGTGAGCGAGTTCACCACCAGGAAGACGGCGCCGAAGGCCAGGAAGCGGCGGATGACGCCGAGATCGGTGGCCGCCCGCGAGATCAGCTGGCCGGCCGGCCACTTGTCGTGGAAGGAGACCGGGAGAGCCTGCAACTTCTCGTACAGCGCATTCCGCATCGATTGCTCGATCCGGACGATAGGTCGGCCGGCGATCAGCCGCCTGGCGTTGAACAACAGCGCCTCACCGATGCCGAACACCAGCAGCAGGATCGCCGGTCCCCAGAGCCCTGAAATGTTCTTGTGTGCAATGGGTCCGTCGATGATCCGCCTGATCACCAGTGGGAAGGCCAGCCCGCAGAGCGTCGCCACGCAGGCCAGCAGCGCCGACGCGATGAGGTATTTCATCGCGGGTCGGGCGTACGGATACAGCCGCTTCAGCGAGCGGAGGACCGAGGGGGATGACGGACGGCGCAGCGGCCGTTGTTCCGGCTCTGATTCGGCGGCAGCGGTTGAGGACGTGAGGGACGGTGCGGAACTTGTCATGACAGGCCAAGGCTAGGGGCGGCAACCGACAGTTGGGTAATGGTTTTCACGCTGCGGCTGTGATGGAGGACACCCGGCAGACGGTAAAAGGTGAAGTGCGGTTGAGGTCAAACCTCAGCGTTGCCGCAGACCGCTACCCAGCAGCACGTCGTCCCAGCTCGGCATGGCCGGTTTGCCCGCCTTCTTGTGGGCTCGCGGCGAGGCGGCACTGGCGTGGTCGGTCCCTGTCCTGGCGATCGCCTCGGCGAGTTGCGGTGCGGGCATGGCACCCGACCGCTCATCGTCGACGGTGTCGGCGACCAATTGCGCCGCGGTCCGCTTCGGCTCGTCGTGATGAACCGTCGGCGTAACCTGTTCCTGAGCCAGAATCTCCGGCTCCGGCCGCACGACCGGGATGCGCTGCGTGTCGGCCATATCGGCGTCAACGGTGCTCATCGATCGGACCGTACGTAACGGCTTCGGGGCCGGGTCGAGCAGGTCGGTTGCTGCTTCGTCCCGCGGTGTGACGGTGCCCCCCTCGGGGCCCGGGTGCAGGTCGAACAGTGCGGTGTTCTCGCTGCGGCCGGCCTTCCAGCGAACGGCAAGTACCCAGCCGCGGTTGTCCTTGAAGGCGTCCCAGTCGATCGGGCCGGTGTGGCCACGAGAGCCGAGGGTGTCGGCGACCACGTCACCGATCGACCTGGTAGCCGGCCCTGCGCCGCCGATGGGGCGGGCCCGCGTCGACAGCTCGGCCATCGTGGACCGCTCCATCAACACCGGGTAGGCGAACCGCTCGATGCGGGTGGCGCTGGTGCCGGCGGCCGCCGCCACCTCGGCCACCGATGCGCCCGCCCTGATCCGCAGCTGGATCTCACGCGGCCGGAGCTGCGGCTCCAGCTCGATCTCCAGCTGGCCGAGGCGGGTGACGTCGCCACGGGCGGCCGCCCGCAACCGTTCGTCGGCGGGCACTGAAAACTCTTCACCGGTGCCGGAGTCGTGGCACACCAAGTGGGCGCCGTCTTCGGCCAGGCCGAGTACTTCGAGTGCGCGCATGCGCGATCTCCTCCCAGAAGTCATCGCCAGTAAGGCTATCTACGGGGCGCCTCCCGCCTGCTCAGGCGCGCCGGGCGGGCCAAGATCAACTCGGGCCGGCGGCACCGGTGGCCCCGCTAGTTCAGAGCTTGACGTCGCCGGCCAGGTGCACCTTGACGCCGAGCCGGTCGAACAGCGCCGCCTTGGCCACCAGCGCCTTGTCCGCCGTGTCGGCATCCGGTGCGTAGACAACGTTGGCGTGGTTGGCCTTGTGCCTGGCCATCAGCTGGTCGCGGCTGACGCCGTGCAGCACGATGTTCATGATGGGCCACTCTGGGTTGGTCGACTTGAGCCGAGCCTCGGTCTCTTCGGCAGGCAGCTCGACGGCGGTTCCTCGTCCCAGATCGACGTGCAGTACGCCGCCGGAGATGAACACTCTCGACCAGACGATCTCGCCGGGCTTGGAGACCCCGGACAGGGTGCCACCGCCGAGCGGGAAGAACATCGGTGGCTGCCGCATCGAGTACGACTTGTGGTAGCCGCCGTTGTGCGAGGCGGGCACCGAACCGGAGATCTCGAACACCCAGACGAACTCGCCACCAAACTCGCCGCCCCAGCGGATGTCGTGCAGGGTGGTCGCCGGATCAAGACCCATCGCCGTCCAGATGCGGTTCGTCACCAGCGAATCCACCGCGACACCCTCGTCTACCTCGTTGAAGTGCGGCAGCGGTCCACCCGCGTACAGCTCGCGGCTTCCGTCGCGGCTGAGTACCGGCGGCCGGTCGGCGTTGTTCAGCAGACCCTCGGCCAGATCGGAGGCAGGCACGGTGTCCTTCAGACCCTGCTGGTACTGGATACCCACTGCGTCCAGCCCGTAGTCGTCGGCGATCCGCAGCGCAGCGATGTACATCTTGAACTGGCTGTGCAGCTGCGCATCGGTGAGCTCGGTCTTCTCGTCGCTGCCGGTGCGGAAGTCCATTCCCTTGGCGTCCAACCATTGTCGGACGGCGGTGGCCTCCTGGTCCGGCACCCGCTTCATCTCGGCGACGAGTGCCGACTGGCTCAACCGCTCCTTGTAGATGCCAAGCGGGCTCAGCAGTTCGTCATCGAAGATGGCGTTGTACATGCCCATGCAGCCCTCGTCGAACACCCCGATGATGGCCTTGTCCGCCATCAGCTGGTCGGCAAGTGCTTGTCCCAGTTGGGTTTCCGGTGAGGGCGGCAGCTCGGCGAGGTCGCGGACATGGCTGACGTCGTGCTCCAGCTTGCCGGTCTGCAGCCAGGTCTTGAGCCCGTCGATCGCCCACTGGTCGGTGAAGTCCGCACTCCACAGCGCTGAGTATTCGACCTGCGCCTTGGTCAGCGAGCCGGCCAGGTTCAGCAGCCCGACCAGGCCGGGGAATTCGCCGGCCCAGTTGGCCACCAACAAGATCGGGCCGGTGTGCGACTTCAGCCCGGCGAGAACGAACTGGCTGTACTGCCAGACCGCGTCGACGACGATCAGCGGGGCGTCCGGCGGGATGTTCTTGAAGACTTCGATGCCGGCCCGCTGGCTGTCGATGAAGCCGTGTCCCTTGGCCTGGTCAACCGGGTGGCCGCGCTTGATGGTGCTGCCGAGAGCTTCGACGGCGGCCGTCACATCGGCCTCCAGCTTCTGCTGGGTCGGCCAGCAGGTGAGGTTGGCCGGCGGGCGGAGATCGCCGCTGGCGACGGTGTAGACGACACCGGGGTCGGCCTTGGGGACCGCACGGGTCTTCGGAAGTGCGTACGCGGTGGTCCCCTGGGTCATGTCGGCTCCCTTGCCTGTCGCATGCCGGCCGGTGTCCTGAGCCACCCCGGATCAGTCGCTTCCGTTGCACACTCCACAGGAGGGTGCCGGAAATCGATTACTGAGTCAAGGGGAACTACTGCTGCGGGCGCAATCTGAGTTCCTGCATGCCGCCGTCGACGGCCAGCCCGACGCCGGTGGTCGACCCGGACAGCGGCGAGGCGAGATAGGCAACGGCACCGGCCACCTCGTCTGCCGATACCAGTCGGCCGTGCGGCTGCCTGGCGTTCAGGGCGTCCCGTTCGGCAGCAGGGTCGGCCGCCGATTCCAGCAGCCGGCCGACCCATGGGGTGTCGGCGGTTCCCGGATTCACCGCGTTCACCCTGATGCCCTCGCGCAGATGGTCGGCGGCCATCGCCCTGGTCAGCGCCAGCACGGCGCCCTTGGACGCGCTGTACAGCGCCCGTTGCGGCAGGCCGGCGGTGGCGGCGATCGATGCGGTGTTCACGATCGCCGCTGCCGGGGACTTCCGCAGGTGCGGCAGCACGGCCCGGGAAACCCGCACCATGCCAACGACATTCACGTCCCAGACCCGGTGCCATTCATCATCCGAGTTGTCCTCGACGGTGCCCTGGGCGCCGATGCCGGCGTTGTTGATCAGGATGTCCAGCCGACCGTAAGCGGCCACTGCAGCTTCTATGGCGGCGGTTACCGAGGCGTCGTCGGACACGTCACAGCGGATCGGCTCGGTGCCCTCCGGTGCACCTTCGGGTTCGCGATCCAGGACCGCGACGCGGGCGCCGCCGGCGAGCAGTCGGCGGGCGATCGCGGCCCCGATGCCGGAGGCGCCGCCCGTCACCGCGGCCACCAAGCCGGAAAATTCACCCGGCTGCTGCGGCGGCTGGGCGGCATTGGGTGCTGTGGTGTTGTCTGTCATCGACTGGCCTCCGTCACTGATGGGCATGGTGGCTGATGGGCATGATGGGCATGATGGGCTCATTCTGGCACTGGATCATCTGATGTCTGAGGCTGGGTATCGTCGGCGAGATCGGCCGCAACGCTCGCATCTTCGCAGGGCGGGTGACAATTGACGGCGAAACATCGGATGTATATCGTGACGCTTCGGGTGCGACTGAGCAGCGGTCGCCGCAAGCCTGTCGAAAGAGGTCCTCGCCGATGAGTTCCGTCGTCGCGGTCGATACAGCGGACGTGCGCTTCCCGACGTCGACGCTGCTCGACGGATCCGACGCGATGAATCCCGACCCCGACTATTCCGCCGCCTACCTGCGGATAGCCACCGATGCCTGCGACGGTCTGGCCGGCCATGGCTTCGTCTTCACCATCGGCCGCGGCAACGACATCCAGCTGACGGCGGTACTAGCGCTGGCCGAGCGGCTGCTCGGGCGCGAAGTGGAACCGCTGCTGGCCGACCTCGGCGGACTGTGGCGCGAGCTGGTCCACGATTCCCAGCTGCGCTGGCTTGGGCCCGAGAAGGGCGTCATGCAGATGGCGATCGGTGCGGTGGTGAATGCGCTGTGGGACCTCAAGGCCAAGCGAGCGGATAAGCCGCTGTGGCTGCTGCTGTCCGAGCTCAGTCCGGAGCAGATCGTCGAGCTGGTCGACTTCCGCTATCTGACCGATGCCCTCACCCCCGACGAGGCGCTGGCAATCCTGCGAGCTGCCAACCCGGGTCGCGCGCAACGAGTAGAGACCTTGCGGCGCAACGGCTATCCCGCCTATACCACCACCCCCGGCTGGCTCGGCTACTCGGACGAAAAACTGGTCCGGCTCTGCGCCGAGGCGGTCGAGGACGGATTCGGCCAGATCAAGCTCAAGGTCGGCGGCAACGTCGACGACGACAAGCGCAGGATGCGTATCGCCAGGGACGTGGTGGGCGATGACGTGCGGATCGCCATCGACGCCAACCAGCGATGGGAGGTGGCCGAAGCGATCGAATGGACCAGCGCACTGGCCGAGTTCGACCCGGCGTGGGTGGAGGAGCCGACCAACCCGGACGACGTACTCGGCCACGCGGCGATCGCCCGCGGCATCACGCCGATCAGGGTCGCCACCGGCGAACACATGGCCAACAGGGTGATGTGCAAGCAATTCCTGCAGGCGGATGCATTGCAGGTGCTACAGATCGACGCCACGCGGGTGGCCGGCGTCAACGAGAACATCGCCATGTTGTTGCTGGCAGCCAAGTTCGGGGTCCCTGTTTGCCCGCATGCCGGCGGAGTCGGGTTGTGCGAGGCGGTACAGCACCTGTCGATGTTCGACTACATCGCGGTATCGCAGTCTATGGACGGACGGGTGATCGAGTACGTCGACCATCTGCACGAGCATTTCGTCGCCCCCGTCGACGTGCACGGCGGCCGCTACCGCGCGCCCGAATCGCCGGGCGCCGGAATGGAAATGCTCGCCGCCTCCGTCCACCGGTATACCTGGAGCGCAGATGTCGGCGATTGACCTGCCTGCGCTCGGCTACGGCGCCGCCAACATCGGCAACCTGTATCGGGCGATGTCCGACCAGCAGGCCGACGACGTGCTGGACGCCGCCTGGGAATCCGGTATCCGGTACTTTGACACCGCACCGCATTACGGGCTGGGACTGTCTGAGCGCCGGCTGGGTGCCTTCCTGCAGGGCAAGCCGCGCGGAGAGTTCGTGCTGTCCACCAAGGTCGGCCGGCGACTTCTGCCGAACCACGATGGTGCAGCGGAACTGGATCTGGACAACCACTTCGTGGTGCCGGCGACGCTACGGCGCGAGTGGGACTTCACCCCCGATGGAGTTCGCCGGTCGGTCGAGGAATCGCTGCAGCGACTGGGGCTGGACAGGGTCGACATCGTCTACCTGCACGACCCGGACCGGTTCGACCTCGGCTCCGCGCTGGCCTCGGGGATTCCGGCCGCGGCCGCGTTGCGCGACGAGGGTGTGGTATCCGCGATCGGTGTCGGCAGCATGGATACCGCCGCGCTGCAAGCGAGTGTCGACACCGGTGCGCTCGACCTGCTGATGCTGGCCGGCCGCTACACCCTGCTGGAACAGCCGGCCGAGGAAGGGATTCTGCCGGCCTGCCAGCGGCACTCGACCGGGGTGGTGCTGGCCTCGGTGTTCAATTCCGGGCTGCTGGCCCGCGACACCCTTTCCTCCGATGCGCGTTACGAGTACGGTCCGGTGCCGGTGGAGATCCGCACCCGACATGCCGCCCTGGTGGCGATCTGCCACCGGCACGGGATCGACATTGCCACCGCAGCACTGCAGTTCGGGCCCCGGCATCCCGCGGTCCACTCGGTGGTGGCCGGCGCCGCCGATCCAGCACAGATCAGACAGACCGCTGCCCGGATGGCGGCGCCGGTGCCCGACGCCTTCTGGACCGAGCTGGCCGAGCGTCGACTGATTTCGGTGGAATCGCCGTGAAATCGATACCCGTCAGCTGTTTCGGATCGCGGCACCGGATGGTAGACCGGAGCCGCGGCGCCGCGACTGCGAGCAACGGACCGCATTCCGATGGAGGCTGTCGATGCTGAACGGGATTCCCACGCTGCTCACCGGCGCGTTACTGGCGCAGCTGGACGCCATGGGCCATTCGGACTCGGTCGTCGTTGCCGACGCCCACTTCCCGGCCGTCAGGGTCGGCGGCACCGTTGTCGAGCTGCCCGGAGTCACTGCACCGCAGGCGGTTCGCGCGATTTGTGCGGTTCTCCCGCTCGACGATTCGCCGACGCTGGACCTCATGCAGTCGGCAGACGGGACGCGGCTGACCGTCCAGCACGAGCTGGTGGACGCTGCCGGGCTCACTGCTGCACGGCCCGTTGGTGCGGCGCCCGATGCCGACGGCGAGCCGCCGGTGGTCCGGGAGTTGGACAGGTTCGACTTCTACGAGTTGGCGCGAACAGCATCGCTGATCGTGCGAACCGGGGAGCGCCGGGCCTACGGCAATGCCATCCTGCGGAAGGGCTTGGCAACTCCGGACGAGAGGTGGCGGGGATGACGGGGCGGGCGAAGTCGGTCCCGCCGGAGGTGGATTCCGGCCCCTTCCTGTTGGAGGCGAAGGGCGTCGACAAAAGCTTCCCCGGCGTCCGCGCCCTCACCGATATGCACCTGAATCTGCGCCACGGCGAGGTACTGGCGCTGGTAGGGGAGAACGGTGCCGGCAAGTCGACGCTGATGAAGCTGCTGTCCGGCGTCTACCCGCCGGACGCCGGCGAATTCTTCCTCAATGGTGCGCCGCTGCACGTCAGCGGGCCGAGGGACGCACAGGCCAGGGGCATCGCCATCATCTATCAGGAGTTCAACCTGATGCCCGACCTGACGGTCGCCGAGAACATCTTCATCGGCAGGGAGCAGCCGGGGGCCGGCTTCCTGCTCAACGACCGCATGCTGAACGAGCGGGCGCGAGAGTTGTTGCAGCGCCTGGAGCTTCCACTCAACCCGCGCGCCCTTGTCGGGACGCTGACCGTCGCGAAGCAGCAGATGGTGGAGATCGCGAAGGCGTTGTCCTACGACGCCAGGATCCTGATCATGGACGAACCGACGGCAGCGCTCAACGATGCCGAGGTTGCCACCCTGCACGGATTGATCCGACGCTTCGTGAGCCCCGACACCGGCGTCATCTACATCTCGCACAAGATGGACGAGCTCAAGGCGATCTCACAACGCATCACCGTTATCCGCGACGGCGAGTACATCGACACCGTCGACACCGCGACGGCAAAGATGTCGGGCGTCATCTCCCGGATGGTCGGTCGGGAGTTGAAGGTGGATGCCGAGCCGGAAAACGTGCAGTCCGACCGCCAGGGGATCCTTGTGGTGCAGGGGCTCTCGACGGCGGAGCTGCTCACCGACGTGAGCTTCGAGCTCAAGGAGGGCGAGATTCTCGGCTTCGCCGGCCTGATGGGTGCCGGACGCACTGAGGTAGCACGAGCGATCGTCGGTGCCGACAAGCGTTCGGCCGGCTCGGTGATGTTGCGCGGCAAGCGGATCGACCCACGCAATCCGGCCGAGGCGGCCAGATGCGGGATCGGCTACTTGTCCGAGGATCGTAAGCAGTTCGGGCTGCTGCTGGACCAGACGGTCACCAGCAACATCTCGCTGTCGTCGCTGGCCGAGCGGTTCACCACGGTGGGTTTCATCAAGGACCGGCCGGCCAGGGCGAAGTCCCGCGAATACGTGGAACAACTGCGGATCAAGACGCCGTCGGTGCAGCAGATCACCAAGAACCTTTCCGGCGGTAACCAGCAGAAGGTGGTGATCGCGAAATGGCTGCTCAAGGACTGCGACGTGTTGATCTTCGACGAGCCGACGCGCGGCATCGATGTCGGTGCCAAGGAAGAGATCTACGGCCTGCTCAACACCCTCGCCGCGAACGGCAAGTCGATCATCATGATCTCGTCGGAGCTGCCAGAGGTGCTGCGGATGTCGCATCGGGTGATCGTGATGAGCGAAGGCCGGGTAACAGGGGAATTGACGGCGTCCGAGGCGAATCCGGAAAGCGTGATGCATCTGGCGACGCTCCGGCCGGACGAAAACCCTGATGATGCAGTGGAACTCGGACTCGTCACCGCCGTCACGGAGCCACAGACCACGACGCAGCTTGGCAAGGAGGCCTGATCGATGTCATCGACGGTAGGGATTCCGGCGGTCAAGCGGAGCGGGATGAACGACACCGTGAAGATGCGGTTGCAACAGTTGGCGGCGTTCGCCGGGCTGATCATCATCACTGCCTTCTTCGCCTTCGCCAACAAGCTGTTCTTCAACTACGACAACCTCGTCAACAACGTGCTGGTGTCGTCGGTGCAGATCGGGATCCTGGCGCTGGGCACCACGTTCGTCATCATCACCGGCGGGATCGACCTGTCCATCGGGTTCGGCATCGCGTTGACGGGGATGATGGCCGGCACCTTCCTGGAGACCTGGAATCTGCCGTTGGGTATCGGGTTGCTGCTGACTCTGGTGGTCGGTGCTGCCCTCGGGTTCGTCAACGGCTTCAACGTCTCGATCCTTGGGATGCCGCCGTTCATCGCGACACTGGCGATGATGTTGGTAGCCCAAGGGTTACCGCTGGTGATCTCCGACAACGGCGCCTCCATTTACTTCGACAACCTGCCGGCCTTCCAGAACCTGTCCAGCGGCACCCTGATACCGAAATTCCCCAACGCGGTGCTGATCTTCGCCGTCGCCGCGGTGATCGCCTGGATCCTGCTGAACCGCACGCTGTTCGGCCGTTACACCTTCGCCATCGGCAGCAACGAGGAGGCAACAGCGCTGTCCGGAATCAACGTGAAGAAGTGGAAGATCATCATCTACACCGTCGCCGGGCTGTTCACGGCGCTGGCCGGGATGATCGCGGCTGCCAGGATCGGTGCCAGCCCGGTGGCCGGCAAAGGCCTTGAACTGCAGGCGATCGCGGCGGTGGTGATCGGCGGTACGTCGCTGGCGGGGGGTAAGGGCACCATCGTCGGCACGGTGATCGGCGCGCTCATCATCGGGGTGTTGAACAACGGCCTGCAGGTGATGGGCGTTCCGCAGGAGTGGCAGTACGTGATCCTCGGGGTGGTGATTCTGGCAGCCGTGTATGTCGACATGGTCCGCAAGCGTTCAGCGACAGCAGCAGGGTGAAACCCCCGTTATCGTGCCGTCTTTCAGCACCCGACCTCACCAGAACCGTCAAGAACAAGGGAGTTCAACAGAAAATGACCACTACACGATGGAAGGTCACCACGATCGTCGCGGTCGCCGCGTCGGCCATGGTGCTCGCCTCCTGCAGTAAGGCGAGCGACAACACGGCGAGCAGCGGTGCTGGCGCCTCTTCGGCAGCCGCTTCGGTGACGTCGGCGACCGGTTCCGCTTCGGCGGGTGCCGGTAGCTCAGCGGCCGGTAGCGACACCGCCGCGACGGGTGCCGGTAGCGCGGCGGCCGGAAGCTCTGGTGCCGGAAGTTCGGGTGCCGGTAGCGCGGCGGCCGCCACCGCCGTCACCGGTACGAATGTCGAGCCAGGCTGCACGCCGACCACCAAGACCAAGCCGTACATCGCGATCGTGTCCAAGGGCTTCCAGCAGCAGTACTGGCAGTCGGTGAAGAAGGGTGCGGATCAGGCAGCCGCGAAGCTCGGTGCAACCATCACCTTCGACGGACCTGCCACCGAAGCCGACATCCA
The DNA here is from genome assembly GCA_030853385.1 of Actinomycetota bacterium. Lineage (GTDB taxonomy): Bacteria > Actinomycetota > Actinomycetes > Mycobacteriales > Nakamurellaceae > Nakamurella. The sequence continues at coordinate 29,232 of JALYVF010000020.1, forward strand.
GCCGCAGCTGGACATGCTGAAGACCGACGTCTCCAAGAAGCCGGATGCGGTGGGCTTCGCTGCCCTGGACTCCAAGGCGGCCGAGCCGATCCTCAAGCAGCTCCAGGCAGCCAAGATCCCGGTGATCGCCTTCGACTCCGGCGTCGACTCGACCATCCCGTTGACCACCGCCGCCACCGACAACAAGGCGGCGGCCGGCGCAGCGGCCAAGCACATGGCCGAATTGGTCGGCAACAAGGGAACCGTCGGCCTGGTGATTCACGACCAGACGTCACAGACCGGCCTCGACCGCCGCAACGGCTTCATCGATTGGATGAAGAAGAACGCGCCGGGCATCAAGCTGCTCGAGCCGCAGTACGGCGGCGGCGATCCGGCTAAGTCGGCCGACATCACCAAGAGCATCATCGCCGGAAACCCTGACATCGCCGGCATTTACGGGTCCAACGAGGGCTCGGCAGCCGGTGTGGTGCAAGGTGTCAAGGAGAGCGGCAAGAAGTCGATCAAGATCGTCGGATTCGACTCCGGCCAGGCCCAGATCACCGCGATCACCGATGGTCTTGAGGCCGGTGCGATCACCCAGAACCCGATCGGCATCGGCGAGCAAACGGTGACGGCGGCGATGATGGCGCTGAAGTGCCAGGGCCTCCCGAAGCTGATCGATACCGGCTACTACTGGTACGACAAGACCAACATCACCGATCCCAAGATCGCCCCACTGCTCTACAAGTAGGCCGTGGAGTCAGAAGCGGTAGACGCGGGCGGCGGTCTCGCCGAGGATCCGGCTTCGGTCGGACTCGGTGAGCCCGTCGAGCACCGCCAGGGTGGCGGCCCAGATGTCGGCGTAGCTGCCGGCCTGCAGGGCCACCGGCCAGTCCCCGCCCAGCATCAGCCGATCGGGGCCGAACACGTCGATGGCATGGTCGACGTACCGCTGCCAATGGTCGGGCGTCCAGCCCGGCTCGGACGCGGTACCGAGGCCGGAGATCTTGCCGACCACGTTGGGCTCGGCCGCCGCCGCGGCCAGCAGATCGGCCCACGGCTGCCAGCCGGCGTCGGCAATCGGCGGCTTGCCGAGGTGGTCAAGGACGATCGTCAGCTCCGGATGTCGACCGGCCACCGTCGGAAGTTGCGCCAACAGGTCGGGCCGTTCGGCGACGGCGTCGAAGCTGAGCCCCGCCTCGGCGACCAGCTCCATCCCCTGCGCCACATCGGCCCGCAGCAACCACTGCGGATCCGGCGCGTCGTGGATCAGGTGCCGAACACCTGTCAGCGTGAGATTGTCCCGAAACCGTTGCAGCGCAACGGTGGTCACGCCAGGATCGGCCAACGGCAGCCAGCCGACCACCCTGGCCGGCACCGGCGAATCGGCGGCGACCCGAAGTAACTGCTCGGTCTCTGCCGCTGCGTCGGCCGCCTGCACAAGAACCACGGCATCGACGCCGGCCGCGGCCAGTTCCGGCGCCAACTCGGTCAGCTCATAGCTGCGGTTGAGCAGCGGTAGTTGCGGCCCCAACCACGGGTAATCGGCCCGCGACGGACTGTCGGCGAGGTTCCAGACATGCACATGCGCATCGATCACGCGCGGCGGGGCGGACGAGTTCGGCGAGGACACCACCGCCATAGCCTGCCACCGCCGGAGCGGCTCGACTACCGTGATACATCGGAGGAATCCGAAGAACGGGGAGGAACACCGATGGCAGTCACCGACGAGGCGATCGAGAAGATCAAGGAAATGATCATCTCCGGCCGGCTGGCCCCTGGGTCACGGCTGCCGCGCGAGCCGGACCTGGCGGCCGAGCTTGGTCTGTCGCGAAACTCGTTGCGGGAGGCAGTCCGGGCCCTCTCGCTGGTCCGCATCCTCGAGGTACGCCAAGGCGATGGGACCTACGTCTCCAGCCTGGAGCCGGAGGTGTTGCTGGATGCGATGGGCTTTCTTATTGACTTCCATCAGGACGCCTCGGTGCTCGACTTCCTGTCGGTCCGCCGGATCCTGGAGCCGGCGGCGACCGCGCAGGCGGCCAGGCTGATGTCCGACGAGGCGATCGTCCGGCTCCGGGAAACAGCCGGCCGGGACACGCTCAGCACCGAGGTCACCGAACTGGTCGCGCACGACCTTGCCTTTCATAGCCAGATTGCCGCCGGGTCGGGCAACTCGGTGCTGGCCTCCATGCTCGAGTCGATCTCGATGCCGACCAGCAGGGCACGGGTGTGGCGTGGTCTCACCCAGGAAGACGCGGTGGCACAGACCATCGCCCAGCACGAGGGCATCGTCAACGCGATCGCCAGCCACGACCCGGAGCTGGCTCATGCCAGGGCGCTGGTGCACATCTCGGGCGTCGAGGACTGGCTGCGCAGCACCAGGGAAGCCACCGCCTGAAGTCAGCTGCAAACGGTCTTAGAGCTGGCCGACGACGTGGTCGATGCACAGCGTCAGCGCCGAGATGTCGTCAGGTTCGACGGCCGGGAACATCCCGACCCGCAGCTGGTTGCGGCCGAGCTTGCGATACGGCTCGGTGTCGACGATGCCATTGGCCCGCAACGTCTTCGCCACCGCGGCGGCATCGACGGTGTCGTCGAAGTCGATGGTTCCGACCACCTGTGAACGCAACTCCGACTTAGCGACGAACGGGGTCGCGAACTCCGCGGACTCGGCCCAGCGGTACAGCCGGGAGGAGGAATCGGCGGTGCGGGAGGTCGACCACGGCAGCCCGCCCTGGCCGTTCAGCCAGTCCAGCTGCTCGGCGAACAGGAACAGTGTCGCTACCGCAGGGGTGTTCAGCGTCTGATCCTTGGTCGAGTTGTCCAGGGCGGTGGCGATCGACAGGAACTCCGGAATCCACCGTCCGGAACTGGCGATTTCGGCGATCCGGTCGAGTGCACGCGGCGAGGCCAGCGCCGCCCACAGACCGCCGTCCGAGCCGAACACCTTCTGCGGCGCGAAGTAATAGACGTCGGTCTCGGAGATGGAGACCGGCAGACCGCCGGCACCTGAGGTCGCATCGATCAGCACCAGCTGGTCGTCACCGGCCCCAACCGGACGCTGCACCGGAACCGCGACGCCGGTGGAGGTCTCGTTGTGGGCCCAGGCGTAGGCATCGACCGACGCATCGGCGACCGCAACGGGTGCATCGCCGGCGTCGGTGGAGATCACCGATGGTTCGCCGAGGAACGGCGCGTTCTTCGTGACGGTGGCGAACTTGCCGGAGAATTCACCGAAGGTCAGGTGCTGAGCCCGATCCCGGACGAGCCCGAAGGCCGCGGCATCCCAGAACGCTGTGGTACCACCGTTTCCGAGGATCACCTGGTATCCCGCTGGCAGCTGGAACAGCGCCGACAGACCCTCCCGCACCCGGTGCACCAGATCCTTGACGGGCGGCTGCCGATGCGAGGTGCCCATCACCGACGAGCCGGACGCGGCCAGCGCGGCGAGCGCTCCCGGCCGCACCTTGGACGGGCCACAGCCGAACCGGCCGTCGGACGGCTTCAACGCGTCGGGAATGACGATCGCTGCTGCGGTGCTGGTCATTGTGATGAACTCCCACGGGGTGTACGAACCTCCGGCTCACGTCGTCGGGCCGGCGTCCAGTCTCCCATCGGGGGTTTACGCGCCGGAAGGCGGGCGCTCAGCAGGTGGGCGCCGGCTCGCTTGTGCTGGGTGACGCCGATGCTGTGCCGGCGTCGACCGCGGGAACGTTCGCGGGGAAACTCCTCGGTATGACGTAGCGTCCAGGAGATGACGAACGAAGGCGACCTATCCGGCATGCGGATCGACTATGGCGGTCTGCCGTTCGATGTGGCTGACGTGGCAGAAAACTGGTGGACGCAGTTCGATCGCTGGCTGGCCGATGCGGTGGCCGAGAGCGTGACAGAGCCGAATGCCATGGTGCTGGCCACTGCGTCTGCCGACGGTGGTCCGGCCTCGCGCAACGTGCTGGCGAAGCAGGTCGACCGGTCCGGCGTCACCTTCTACACGAATTACGGCTCGGCAAAGAGCGCCGATCTGGCGGACAACCCGCGGGCATCGGCGACCTTCAGCTGGTTGCCGCTGCACCGCCAGCTGCACGTCCGTGGACCGGTCGAAAAGGTCGACGCCGCAACAACTCTGGCCTACTGGCAAACCAGGCCGCGCGGCTCCCAACTGGGCGCCTGGGCCAGCCCGCAGTCCACCATCGTCGCCGATCGGGCGGCCTTGGACGCGCTGCAGGCCGCGGTGGAGCAGCGGTTCGGCGGCCTGGACGGCGACGCCGAGATCCCGGTCCCGCCGCACTGGGGTGGCTGGCGGATTGCGCCGCACACCGTCGAGTTCTGGCAAGGCAGATCGGCCAGATTGCACGATCGACTGCGCTACCGCGCGGATACCGGCGACCGTTGGATCGTCGAGCGGCTGGCGCCCTGAGTCAGCTCGGTTCGGCGCCCGTCCTGGATTCGGCGCCCGTCGCGGCGGCAGCATCATCGAGGTCGCTGAGCACCCGATCGATTGCTGGCACGTGTTGTGCCACAGTGGCATTCAGCGGCCGAACGCCGACCTTCGCGCCGAGAAACACATCATCACGGTCAGTCTTCCCGCCTGCCGGGCAGCGCTGAGGCGTTGACAACCGAGAATCGCCGAAAGCCGGGTCCGTACAGTGATGCCGTGACGTCGTCGGATGATGCGGCGCCGGATCCGCACCCATCAAGCCCCGGCGATGGCATGCCCGAACCCGCGGCCGGCCAACAGCTACCCGCAGTTCCGCTTGGCCCCCGAAATCGGTTCGGACCGGACCTGCGGCCGTTGGCATTCGCGCCCTACCGGCGGCTGTTCTTCGGCGGGGTGGCATCCGCGTTCGGCTCCCAGCTCACCGCGGTCGCGGTGCAGCAGCAGATCTTCGACATCACCAACAGCAGCGCGGCAGTCGGAATTGCCTCGCTCGTGGCCCTCGTCCCGCTGGTGGCTTTCGGTCTGCTCGGCGGCGCCATCGCGGATACCCACGACCGCCGCAAGCTGCTGATGATCACCTCGACCGGGATGGCCGTCAGCTCGCTCGGCCTGTGGGTGACGGCCCTGGTCGGCACCCATTCGGCGGTGGTGGTGATGATCCTGTTGGCGTTGCAGCAGGGGTTTTTCGCCGTCAACCAACCCACCAGATCGGCGATCATTCCGCGGATCGTGCCGGCGGCGCTGGTGCCGTCGGCCAATGCCCTCGGCTTCACCGTGTTCGGGGTCGCGGTGCTCGGTGGGCCGCTGCTGGCCGGCCTGTTGATCCCGCTGCTCGGTCTGCCGTGGCTGTACTTCATCGAGGCGGCCACCCTGGTGCTGCTGCTGTATCCGATCCTCAAACTGCCGCCCATCCCGCCGCTTGCCCAGATGCTCGAGCGAGCCAGCGTGATGGAGGGTCTGCGCTTCCTGCGCACCCAACCGCTGATCCTGATGACGTTCGCTGTCGACATCATCGCGATGGTGTTCGGGATGCCCCGCGCGCTGTTCCCGCAGATGGCGGAGGACACCTTCGGCGGTCCGGTCGGCGGTGGCCCGCAGCTGGGGCTGCTGAACGCGGCAATGGCCATCGGGGTGCTGGTCGGAGGTCTCACCAGCGGTTGGCTCGGCAAGATCCACCGGCAGGGCGTGGCCATTGTGCTGGCCATTTGCCTGTGGGGCGGAGCCGTCGCGATGTTCGGCACCACCTCGGCGATCTGGGTGGCGGTCGGCTGGATGGCGGTCGGCGGTTGGGCCGACATGGTGAGCTCCACCTTCCGCTCGACGATCCTGCAGACCGCCATCGAAGATCGGATGCGCGGCCGGATGCAGGGGGTCTTCACCGTCGTTGTCGCCGGCGGCCCTCGGGTCGCCGATCTGTTGCACGGCTTTGCGGCCCAGGCCACCTCGACCAGGGTCGCGGTGATCGGTGGCGGCGTGCTGGTGATCGTCGGCACCGTGGTGGCGGCAATGATCGGCCGCTCGCTCTGGCGTTACGACTCCACCAAGAACGCCGCCGGCTGACCCGGGCTTCATCCGCAGTGCGCTGACCTGCGCATTGTGGACACTGCCGGTGCCGTCCTCTGATCCGAGAAATACTCGGGCGGTTCAGTGGGGAGGACGGGGAACAGATGAACGATGCCCGAGCTTGGTTCGGCAACACCACCCGCCCGGCCACAGTGACAATGGCCGGCTGGCTGGCCGCCGTGCACGGCATCTATCTGCTGCTGGTCGGAGCGTTCGGCACGGTGCTGACGGTCGTCGGCGTCGGCTACGGACTGCGGACGGGGGATGCGGAGACGCGCGGCTCGATCGGGCTGGCCGCACCGGCGTTCGTCGGCTGGCCGCTGCTGATCGCCGTCACCGGAGTCGCGGTACTGCTCGTCGGCAGGAAGATGCTGATCCGACGACGCCGCTGGCCCATTATCGGTTTGGCCGGGTGGGGGCTGGTTGTTGCCGTTCCATGGCTCATCGAGCATGTCGGTGGGCTGCTGGCCGTTCCCGGCTTCCTGCTGCCGATCGGGGTGATCGCCCTGCTGGCGCTGACGGATCAGCAGTGGCGACCCGGCTTCGACAGCTCGCCGCCGAGCAGGATAGGCGGCTTCGACTGATCCGGTTGGGTCGGCGGATGGCTAACCCGTAGCGTTGCGCCTTGGCAGCAATACGGACATGCAACGCTTCACTGCGCCTGACCATCCGGCGCGGATCTAGTCGACAAGGAGACCGCCACCGATGACGAACCCGCACAACCCCGAGGACTGGGCGCCCTACCAGCGGCTGGAGGACGGCGTCCGGGCCTACATCCGGGACGCCGAGGTGGCGCTGGAATCGCTGGCCGGCGTGATCGACCTGGGCCAGCTGCAGGCTTGCAGCCTTGAGCGGGTCGCCTCGCCGCAGCCGTGGGGCGAGTCGTTGTGGCAGGAGGTCGCCGTCACCGACGGGCGCCGGTTGATCCTGTGGCACGGTGACGACGAGACCGATGAGGACCAGCCCGACCAGCTGATGTTCTCCTCGTCGGTGCGCACGATCCCGCTGTCCGCCGTCGTCGACCAGGGCCTGCGGACCCGGTTCCGCACCGAGCCGGACGGGTCGCGCACGCTCAATGCCGTCATGCTGTACCTGTCGACGCAGACGCCTGAGCGGTCGATCACCGAGCTGTCCGACGCCAACGAGACTCGCACCACCCAGTTCGTCGAGACCTACCGGTTCTCCAAGTCGCTGGGTGACGGCGGCCTCGCCCAGATGCAGCGGCTGCTGCAGTTCGGGCGGGCGCTGTCGCACTTCTCCGGCCTCGCCCGCTGAGCGGCGCGCACCGATGGTGACGACACGACAGACCGGTCCGCGGCCGACCAGCGGCGAGCAGTTCGAAATCCACCGCGGCACGGCTGCCGGCGCGGCGAAGGCCGTGGTCGGCCAGGTGGTGGCCGCCGTGCTGCGCGACATGCAGCTCGACATCACCGAGGTCGGCAGGTACACGGCGATCCACGGATTGCTGCGCAATACCGGCTATGCCGCGACCGAGCAGTCGGCGGATTCCGTCACCCTCGCCGCCTCGATCTATCCGCAGCACGGATACCTGTTCAACCGCGTACCACGGTGACGTACATGCCGGCCGACGACGCCGCCGGCGTGGTTGGACTGCACGTCACCCACACGCTGACGAACACACCGTCGGATTTCGCCGGCCACGGCCCGACCACCAGGTTGGCGGTGGCGGTGGAGCCGACGACCTGCGGCGCCAATGCGCTGCGCAACGGCATCGACGTGATCACCCTGCCACCCGACGAAACCTGTTCCGCCTCTTGGGGTTTGACCCCGCTATCCGCCTGATCCAGCACGCTCATACGATCACCATCCACCCCTCTCAGGAGAGCCCAGATGGCTTCAGCGAATCAGTCAGGACCCATCAGAGTCGCCTTAGTAGGCGTCGGCAACTGCGCCGCGTCCCTGGTCCAAGGCGTCCACTTCTACCGCGATGCGGACCCGGCGACCAAGGTCCCCGGCCTGATGCACGTCAACTTCGGCCCGTACCACGTAAGCGACATCGAGTTCGTCGCTGCATTCGACGTGGACGCCAAGAAGGTCGGCCTTGACCTGTCGCAGGCGATCCTGGCCAGCGGGAACAACACCATCAAGATCTGCGACGTCCAGCAGTTGGACGTCCCGGTGTTGCGCGGCACCACCCTTGACGGTCTCGGCAAGTATTACCGGGAGACCATCGAGGAATCCCTCGAGGAGCCGGTCGATGTCGTTGCCACCTTGAAGGACAAGAAGGTCGACGTGTTGATCTGCTACCTGCCGGTCGGCTCCGAGGACGCCGCGAAGTTTTACGCCCAGGCGGCCATCGATGCCAAGGTGGCGTTCGTCAACGCCCTGCCGGTCTTCATTGCCAGCACGCCGGAGTGGGCACAGAAGTTCACCGACGCCGGCGTTCCGATCATCGGTGACGACATCAAGTCGCAGGTCGGGGCCACCATCACGCACCGAGTCCTGACCAAGCTATTCGAGGACCGTGGCGTCGAAGTGCAGCGCACCTACCAGCTCAACGTCGGCGGCAACATGGACTTCAAGAACATGCTCGAGCGGGACCGGTTGGAGTCGAAGAAGATCAGCAAGACCCAGTCCGTCACCTCGCAGATTCCCGACCGCGACCTCGGAGAGCGCAACGTGCACATCGGGCCTTCGGACTACGTGGAGTGGCTCGACGACCGCAAGTGGGCCTTCGTCCGGTTGGAGGGCAAGACGTTCGGCGATGTGCCACTGAGCCTGGAATACAAGCTGGAGGTCTGGGACTCCCCGAACTCGGCCGGCATCATCATCGACGCGCTGCGCGCGGCCAAGATCGCGCTGGACCGCGGCATCGGGGGGCCGATCCTGTCGGCGTCGAGCTACTTCATGAAGTCGCCACCGGTGCAGTACTTCGACGACGAGGCGAAGAACGCCGTCCAGGACTTCATCGACGGCACGGTCGACCGCTAGTTGTTCCGAGCAGGAGCTAGGAAAGCGCTGTACATGGGTCGGCTCCGCGGTCGCTCCGGTCCTCGCCCTTCGTTCGTGCACCCCCACCCGCTTCGCTCGCGGGCGGTACCCCCACACATCGGGGCTGCGATCCTCCCCAGATTCCGACCCTTCGGGCCGGTCTCAGGGGCCCGAACTCCCTGTCGCCTCCCGCGAGCCCGCGAACGATGATGTTCGCGGGCTCTATGGTTGTTATCAGGGTCGAGCGGGCGATCATAACCACCATCAGGCCCGCGAAGTCGGGAGGGTTAGCGCTGGTCGTTGGGGACGTAGTCGCGGGCGGTGTAACCGGTGTACACCTGACGCGGACGGCCGATCTTTGACGCGGGGTCATTGATCATTTCGCGCCACTGGGCGATCCAGCCCGGCAGCCGACCGATGGCGAACAACACGGTGAACATCTTGGTCGGAAAGCCCATCGCCTTGTAGATGATCCCGGTGTAAAAGTCCACGTTCGGATAGAGCTTGCGCTCGGTGAAGTACTCGTCGTTGAGCGCGACCTGTTCCAGCTCCTTGGCCAGCTCCAGCCGCGGATCGGTGGTGTGCAGATCCTCGAGAAGCTCGTCCATGGCGGCCTTGACGATCGCCGCCCGCGGATCGTAATTCTTGTAGACCCGATGGCCGAAGCCCATCAGCTTGACCCCTGGCTCCTTCGCCTTGACCCGCTTGACGAACGAATCCACGTCGCCGCCGTCGGCGAGAATCGAGTCGAGCATGTCCAGCACCGCCGAGTTCGCCCCACCGTGCAGCGGACCGGCCAGCGCCTGGATGCCGGCCGAGATCGACGCGAACAGGTTGGTGTGGGCGGAGCCGACCAGCCGTACGGTGGAGGTGGAGCAGTTCTGCTCATGATCGGCGTGCAGGATGAACAGCAGCTCGAGAGCCTTGGCCATCTTCGGATTGACCTCGTACGGCTCGGCCGGGAAACCGAAGCTCATCCGCAGGAAGTTCTCCACCAGTGTCTGCGAGTTGTCCGGGTAGAGCAGCGGCTGCCCCATCGCCTTCTTGTGCGCGTAGGCGGCGATCGTCGGCAGCTTGGCCAGCAGCCTGATGGTGGACAGCTCGACCTGTTCTTCGTTGAACGGGTCCAGTGAGTCCTGGTAGAACGTCGACAGCGCCGATACCGCGGAACTCAGCACCGCCATCGGGTGGGCATCACGCGGGAAGCCGTCGAAGAACCGCTTCAGGTCCTCGTGCAGCATGGTGTGCCGGCTGATCTTGTCGCTGAAGTCGCTCAGTTGCGCGGCCGATGGCAGTTCGCCGTTGATCAACAGATAGCTGACCTCGGCGAAGCTGCTCTTCTCCGCGAGCTGCTCGATCGGATAGCCGCGGTAACGCAGGATGCCGGCGTCGCCGTCGATGTAGGTAATAGCCGAGGTCGTCGAGCCGGTGTTGGTGTAACCGGGATCGAGCGTCACCACGCCGGCCGTGCTCAGCAGCTTGGAGATCTCGACGCCGCTGGCACCCTCGGTCGCCGGGATCAGCTTCAGGTCGAGCTCCTTGCCCTGATAGGTCAGGGTGGCTCCGGCCCC
>JALYVF010000024.1 GCA_030853385.1 Actinomycetota bacterium
AGCTGGGGCAGCTCGACGTCGGCATCGTGTCGCCGCGGCCGACCATTCCCGGCTTGGTCTGGCGCCGACTGCTGCGGCAGCGGCTGCGGTTGGCCGTGCCGACAACCCATCGACTGGCCAGCCGCGACACCGTCCTGCTGGAGACATTGGCCGACGAGGCATTCCTGAGCATGTCGGCCGGCTTCGGCATGCGGACGATCCTCGAAGGTCTTTGCGCCGCAGCGGGTTTCGTCCCGCAGATCGCCGTCGAATGCCAGGAGTTGACGACCGTTGCCGCGTTGGTGGGTGCCGGGCTTGGCATTGCCGTCCTGCCGGTCGAGGAAGTTCCGCTGCTGCCTGCGGGGGTGAGCCTGGTCAACATCGCCGACGCCGATGCCGTGCGCGATATCGGGATGGTCTGGCAGCCGCATCCTACCGGCCAGATCAGGGATTTCGTTGATCGCGCCCGCGCGGTGACGGCGTCTGTTCACCAGCGAGTGCTGGCAGCCGACTAGTCGTGCAATCCGGCAATCGCCGACTGGATTCGCTTGCCGGACACCGGAATGGCAGTCCGCATCGGTTGGGCGAACTGCGCCACCCTGAACTCCTCGAGCATCCGGCGGACGTCACGGACATCGGCATCGGTCCGGCGTTCCACCCGCAGTCCGGCGATCGCGTCCTGCAGCTCCGCGCCGAGAGCGAGCACTTCGGCCATCCGTTCGCGATCGCGATCCGGATTCTGCCTGGCCCGCTCGGCCCTGGTCGCCAGCGCCTGCAGATACCGATCGAGGTCGGGTAGATGCGCGGCGGTGGTGGCGGTAATGAAGCCCGGATGGACCAGGACAGCCAACTCACTGCGCATGTCGATAGCCGCCGCGGCCAGCGCGGCACCCTGAACCTGTTCGACGGCGAGCTCCGCGCGGTGCGCGGAGCGCAGCGCGGTCTCGGCGGCAGTCACTATGTCGCCGGTTGCCTTGTCCAGGTGCGGCGCGAGCTTGGCAGCGAGTGTCGCGAACGCCGCGGCATCCCAGGCAGGTCCGCCGGCCCAGTCCAATAGCGCATCGACGGCCGCCTCCATCGCGTCGTCGACCAGGCCGGCGAGCGAACCGTGCGGTGCGGTCGCCAACGTCATCAGTTGATCGCGGGTGAGCTGATATCGCAGGTAGCCCAAAGGGTTGCGGGTACCGAGCACCAGCAGCCGCCTGGTGCCGCTCCGCATCGCCCGTGCCTGGTCAACGGTCGAGGTGAAGACCTTGATCGCCACCGAGGTGCCATCGTCGACCAGGGCCGGGTAGGCCCGCACCTGGTGCCCGTCGATCTGCCTGACGATCTCCCGCGGCACCCCATCGTGGGGAAACTCGGTGAGTCCGCGTTGCTCCACCCCGCCGACCGTGTCGCTGACGGCAGCGGCCACCGCCTCTCTGGTGGTGCTCCGCAGCGATTCCTGCAGTGCCAGCAGGTCTTTGCCGGTAGCAACGGTGGTGCCGTCGGCGGCGACGACCTTGAACGTCATCCGCAGATGGTCGGGCAGCTTGTCAAGATCGAAGTCAGTTGCCCGGACGACGATCCCGGTGAGCGCAGTGAGTTGACCGGCCAAGGCGGCCGGCAGCCCGCGATCACCGTCCGCCGGCTGCGGCGCCGAGTCGGCCGTCGCCGCCTCGATCCGGGACAGCGCCACCGTGGCGAAGTCGGGTGCCGGAACGAAGTTGCGGCGCAACGTCTTAGGTAGCGTGCGCAGCAGAGCAACCGCCAGATCACTACGCAGCCCGGGGATCTGCGCCTGGAATGCAGCAGGGTCGACCCGCGCCAGTACCGGCAGCGGGATGGTGACGACGACTCCGTCGTCCTCGCGGGCCGGGTCGAAGACGTAGTCCAGATCCAGGTCGACGCCGCCGGAGGTGAACCTGTCGGGGTAGGCCGCCAAGAATGAATCTTCTGAGACGTCAGTTGATTCGGCGGCGATCAGCATGTCGGGGCTGAAGGTCAGCAGGTCCGGTTGGGCCTTGGATTCCTTACGCCACCAGGAGTCCAGGTGCCGTCCGGACGTCACCTCGGCCGGGATGCGGGCGGCGTACATCGCGAACAAGGTCTCGTCGTCGATCACGATGTCGCGCCGTCTGACCCGATCCTCCCGCTGGGCCACCTCGTCGAGCGCGTCTTGGTTGGCGGCGAACCAGGGGTGGTGGGTGTCCCAGTCGCCCTCCACCAAGGCATGCCGAATGAACAGCTCCCTGGCCAGCTCGGGATCGATCCTGTCGAATTGGATGGTGCGGGCGGCGGTCAGCACCACCCCGAGCAGGGTGGCCCGCTCGGTGCCGACAACGGCGCCGCGGCGGGCGTCCCACCGCGGCTCCGAGTAGCTGCGCTTGACCAGGTGCTCGCCGACCTTCTCGGCCCACAGCGGATCGATCTTGGCGACCATGCGTCCCCAGAGTCGGGACGTCTCAACGAGTTCGGCGGCCATCACGAACCGTGGACCGGCTTTGGCCAGCGAGGAGCCGGGCCAGAGCACGAATTTGGTTCCGCGGGTGCCCTGGTATTCCCGGCCGGGTTCCAGCTTCTGGCCGATGTGCGACAGCAGCCCGGACAGCAGCGCGGTGTGCACCGCCTCGGTGTCGACTCCGACGGCCGCGGAGCCCTTTCCCTGCTGGTCGGCGGACTTCTTCCGGCCGGGTCGCGTTCCTTGAGCCGCGTCCTTGCCGGACCCGCCGGTCGTCTCCGACGCCGCGGCCGTGGCCTCGGCCACCGCTTCGGCTGCGGCCTTGGCCGCGGCAAACGCGCTGCTGCCCTTCCCGCGCCGCTTGCTAGCAGTCTTCGGCGCCGGGGCGGAGGTCGGTCCATCCGAGTCCGCGGCGCTGCGGTTGGTGTCCATCCCGAGCGAGCGGGCCACCTGCCGCAACTGGGCGTGCAGGTCCTGCCATTCCCTGATGCGCAGATAGTGCAGGTACTCGGTGCGGCACATGCGACGGAAGGCGTTGCCGGACAACGCATTGGCCTGCTCGCCGAGATAGTGCCACAGGTTGACGATGGCAAGGAAGTCCGAATTCGGGTCGGTGAACCGGGAGTGGGATGCGGTGGCCTTGTCCCGCTCTTCGAGCGGGTATTCGCGGACGTCCTGGATGGCAAGCGCCGCGGTGATCACCAACACCTCGGCCAGGCAGCCGCGGGTGTTCGCCTCGACGATCATTCTGGCGAACTGCGGGTCCAACGGCAGCGCCGCCAGCGACCTGCCGATGGCAGTGAGCCGGACCGTGGAATCTGCGGCACTGCGGTCCAGTGCGCCGAGCTCGTCGAGAACCCTGACCCCATCGGTGATCTGCCTGGTGTCCGGTGGCTCGACGAACGGGAACGAGGCAATGTCGCCGAGGCCGAGAGAGGCCATCTGCAGGATCACCGCAGCTAGCGAGGTTCTGGCGATCTCCGGCTCGGTGAACTCCGGCCTGGTCTGGAAATCGGACTCGCTGTACAACCGGATGCAGATGCCGTCGGCGACCCGGCCACAACGCCCCGCCCGCTGGCCGGCAGATGCTTGTGAGATCTTCTCGATCGGCAGCCGTTGCACCTTCGTCCTGGTCGAGTACCGCGAGATGCGGGCAGTGCCAGGGTCGATCACGTAACGGATGCCGGGAACCGTCAGCGACGTCTCGGCGACGTTGGTGGCCAACACGATGCGTCGGCGCGAGTGTTCGGAAAACACCCTGTGTTGGTCGGCCACCGACAGTCGACCGTAGAGCGGCAGCACCTCCGTCGCAGCTCCGGCGCGGCCAGCCAGATGGCCGCGGAGAACCTCTGCGGTATCGGTGATCTCGCGCTCGCCGGACAGAAAGACCAGCACGTCGCCGTCGCCCTGGGTGGCCAACTCGTCGACGGCCTGGCAGATGGCTGTCGCCTGGTCGACAGTTCCCGGATCCGCTCGACCCTTGCCAGCGGGTCTGTTGGGCGTCAGTGTCGATTTGGCGGGCTTGGTCGGCTTGGTCGGCTTGTTCGGCTTGTTCGCCGGATCGTCCGCGTCGTCCGCGTCGTCGGTGTCCACATCGTCGTCGCTGTCTTCGTCGGGACCATAAGGGCGGTAACGGATCTCGACCGGATAGGTGCGGCCGGACACCTCGACGATCGGCGCGTCGCCGAAGTGCCTGGAGAACCGCTGCGGGTCGATGGTGGCCGAGGTGATGATCAACTTCAGGTCGGGCCGTCGCGGCAGTAACTCGGTGAGGTAGCCGAGTAGGAAGTCGATGTTCAGGCTGCGTTCGTGAGCCTCGTCGATGATGATCGTGTCGTAGTTGCTCAGTAGCCGGTCGCGGCCGATCTCGGCCAGCAGGATGCCGTCGGTCATCAGCTTCACCAGGGTGTTTGCTCCGGTGTGGTCACCGAACCGGATGGTGTAGCCGATCGCGTCGCCTAGCTGTGTTCCTGTCTCTTCGGCAATCCGTTCGGCCAGCGCCCGAGCGGCGATCCGCCGCGGTTGAGTGTGGCCGATCAGGCCGCGAACGCCGCGGCCAAGTTGCAGGCAGATCTTGGGCAGCTGGGTGGACTTTCCGGAGCCGGTTTCGCCGGCGACGATCACCACCTGATTCGCGGCGATCACCGCGGCCAGATCCTCGGCGCGATCGGCGACCGGCAGGTCGGGGTAGCTGATGGTGGGAACTGCGGCCCGTCGCTTGGCGATCTTCTGCTCGGCCCGCTGCACCAGGCCGGCGATCTCCCGAAAGCCCTTGTCGCGTTTGCCGGCCGCCCGCATCGACCGGATCCCCTCCAGCCGGCGACCGAGGCGATGCTCGTCGGCCAGGGTGAGCTGCGTCAGCCGTTCACGAAGATCATTCACCGGCGGCGCGGTGGGGGCAGCGGACTGCTCGGCGGGCAGCTGCTCGGGGTGGGACATGGCTGCTCCAGGATAGGGGCCGCAACGAGCGGGATTCTTCAGCAGCAGCGACGTCCGATTCGTTCATGACGCCCGTGGGCAGCGTGCCTAGGTTGAGCCCATGACAACCACACCAACACCCACTGCCCTGACCGCCCTGTCCGTCGTCGTCACCGACATGGGTCGCTCGCTGGCCTTCTACCGAACGTGCGGGCTGGACCTACCGGCAGACACGGACGCCGAACCACACGTCGAAGGCTCGGCAGCAGGTGGCTTCAAGGTCATGTTCGACACTGTCGACGTCGTCGCCTCTTTCGACCCGGCCTGGGCGCCGCCGACCGGTGGCCACCGGATGGCGCTGGCCTTCAGCTGCGGTTCGCCGGCAGAGGTAGACGCGATCCATCAGCGGCTGGCGGAGGCCGGGAACACCAGCCACCTGACGCCGTTCGACGCGGTCTGGAGTCAGCGGTACGCCGTGGGTACGCCTGCTGCCAGCATCCCGGTCGTCGGGGCCAGCCAACCTGGTGGACCGCCGGAGCCCGATAGCCGTTGTACTGCAAGTTGTTCCAGCACCGCACCCGGGTGCCGGGCAGAGTAGAGCGCATCGAGCCACCGTCCGGCGCGCTCTGCCGACCACACATCGGCCACGTCGAGCCTGGCGTTGACCAACTGGTCTGCCGGTAGGCCGAGCACGATCGGCGCGATGCCCGGATGGAATCTGATGGCCGTCAGCGTCGAGGGCCGGTCCATCACAAAGCTGACGGTGGCGGTGTCCGGTCCGGCCAGCAGCAGTCGCTCGCCGGTCCAGATCAGGTCCATGCAGCCGTCGGGATAGACCGGCGACTCCGCTGGCGCAGCCGCGCGGCGCCAAACGGTGGCAGGCAGCACAGCAGACCGCCGCTCCGAGTACTCAGCACTCGCTGCCATCTGCCGATTATGGCTGTTGCTGCCGACAACGACGCTCAGGAATAGGCGGCCAGCACAGCGGACGAGAGCTGCGGCCATGCGGTGGTCGCCCACTCACCGAAGGCCCTGTCGCACAAAGACACACAAGCCAGATTCATCACCGGGTCGACCCAGAGAAAGCTGCCGGACTGCCCGAAATGGCCGAACGTTGCCGCCGAATTCTCCGGTGCAGTCCAGTGCGGCGACTTTCCGTTACGGATCTCGCAGCCCAGCCCCCAGTCGTTGTGCTGCTGGCGGCCGAACCCGGGCAGTACCCCGGGAAGGCCGGGAAAGGCGAGCGTCGACACCGCAGGGATCGCCCCCGGCAGCAGCTGCCTGCTCTGCAACAGCTCGCCGGCCAGCGCGGCCAGGTCGGCGATGCCGCCGACCATGCCGTGCGCGGGCGATCCGTCCAGGGTGCAGCCAGTCATCCCAAGTGGTTCCAGCACCCGCTCGCTCAGGTCGGCAGCAAAGTCGTTGCCGGACTTGGCTTCTGCCGCCTGCGCCGCGATCTCGATTCCGCGGTTGGAGTAGATGCGTCTGCTGCCGGGAGCCGCCAACACCTCGTCGGAGTCCATCGCAATCCCGGAGGCGTGCGACAGCAGATGCCGCAACGTCGAGCCCTCGGGGCCGGCGGCGCTGTCCAGCCCGAGCAGACCGTCGAGGCAGAGGTCCAGCACGGTGAGGGCGCTGGCGATCTTGGTAACCGACGCCCACTGGTGCCGTTCGCCGTCGTCGACCCGGTCGAGGATGCCGTCGGGTCCGACGACAGCAACCGATGCCGCCCCGACCGGCCAGCCGGCGACGATGGCGGCGAGGTCGAGGGTCGGCACGGTCCGACCCTATCGGTCGGTGGTCAGCTGCTCGGGTACCAGACCTGGGTCAAGTGGCGTGGATCCAAGTGATCGATGATGGTCCACCGTCCCTTGCCGATTCCCAGGTGTCCCGACGCGCGCCCAGTACTGTCTGCCCGGTGACCGATGCCGACCCGGCGATGCTGGCCGCTGTAACGCTGGCCAGCGCCACCGGGGTGCCGTCACACGATGTCGCGGTCGTGATGGGCTCCGGTTGGCAGTCGGCCGCCGACGCTCTGGGTGTCCCGATCGCTGAGGTGGACCTCGCACGCATTCCCGGCTTCGCCGTACCGACGTCCGTCGGCCACCCTGTCCCGACCGGAACGCGTTGACAGCAGCCGGCTCTACTCAGCTGGGTTGCGATCTGTCGCCCGAGCGATCGACTCATCTCTGGTGGAGTGGGTTTACGCGTAGCTACCCGGCCCGCACTTCGAGACACCGGCGGAAATTCGGATGC
>JALYVF010000042.1 GCA_030853385.1 Actinomycetota bacterium
GTCAGCAGCGGGTAGCGGTCGAAGGAGACGACGGGGCTGCCGATGGTGCGCGCCTGGTCGACGTAGCCGGCACCCTGCCCTGGCAGCAGGTTGACGTAGGGAAACAGCGGCTGGCCGAGGCCGTTCAGTAGAATGCCCGGGTGCCCGTCTCCCGCATCTGGATCACCGGTTCTTCCGGGGCAGGCAAGACCACCATGGCCAGCGAAATCGACCGTCGGCTGCAGCTCCCGCGGCTGGAACTGGACGGGCTTTTTCACGGGCCGGATTGGACTCCTGCCGACCCGGGGGTGTTCCGGTCGGCGGTGCTCGAGGTCGTCGCCGGCCCGAGGTGGGTGGTGGATGGCAACTACAACGGCGCGCTGGGCCGGACGGTGGCCGACCGGGCAGAGCTGCGGATCGCCATCGATCTGTCGGTGCCGGTGACCATGTCGCGGGTGATCAGGCGGACGGTGCGGCGCGCCGTCACCCGCGAGGAGCTGTGGAACGGCAACCGTGGGTCGCTGCGCAACTTCACCCGCTGGGATCCGCTGGAGAACATCATCCGGTGGACCTGGGACAACAGGCACTCCTATCACGAGAAAGCCCTGGGTGCCGAAAAGGCTTGGCGCGCAGGCGGCTTGCCGTGTGTGCGGCTGGCGTCCCCGGCTCAGGTACGGCGGTTCGTCGACTACCTGACACCGAACACGTAGGCGTCAGCCGGCCGGGGCGGCCTTCCGGACCATCCTGATCTCTCCGATGCCCTCGGAGTCGGTCCGCTCGGCCCCGTCCGGGATGAAGCCGTGGTTGACGTAGAACGCCGTCGCTCGTGGGTTGTCCCGGTACACCCACAGTGCCGCCGGCCCGTCGGCGATGGTGGCGGCCAGCAGCTTGTCGGCGACGCCGGAGCCCTGGAACGCCTTACGGACGTAACTGGCGTAGAGCTCCTTCGGAGCGGGCTGGTCGTCGTCGCGAGACGGGCCGGCGATAGCCACCGCGACCACCTCGCCGTCGGCCTCGGCGAGCACGTTGGTCGCCTCGCCCTGTTCGATCTCCTGGCGCCGCCGGCGAGCCATCCGCTCGACGTTCATTTCGGCGAAACGCTCAGGCCCCCACAGCTCGCCGTAGGCCTCACGCCAGCACTGCAGATGGCAGGCGGCGAAGGCTGCAGCGTCATCGGGTTCTGCGGTTCGCACCGTCGGAGTCGAGCTCACTGGCACCACCTGTCGGCGTCCGTCGGGCTGCGGGATCGGTCCGGCCGGCGCCCGGACGCGCGACCACCCTGGGAGTCGCCACCAGGTTAACCGACCCCCCTGAGCGAAATCCCCGGCATCCGGGTGACCACGCCCGACCAGGGCCGCCGGGCGGAGCTGATCAGGTCTGCGGACTGCTGGCAGCCTCGAACGCCGCGTTGGTCAGCCCGACCATTTTCGGACTCGGCCGCGGTCGGTCTGCGGGGCGATGATCGGCTGCGGTGGCACGATGGTGCGGGTGAGCACCTATCGCGATTCCGGCGTCGTGCTCCGGGTGACCAAGCTCGGTGAAGCGGACCGGATCGTCACCCTGTTGACCCGTCGCAGCGGTCGGGTGCGGGCGGTCGCCAAGGGGGTGCGGCGCACCAAGTCGCGGTTCGGTGGTCGCCTCGAACCGTTCAGCCATGTCGACCTGCAGCTGTACGCGGGGCGGAACCTGGACATCGTCACCCAGGCCGAGTCGCTGGACGCGTTCGGCTCGGTGATCGCCGCCGACTATCCGAAGTACACGGCCGCCACCAGCATCGTCGAGACCGCCGAGCGGCTGACCTCCGAGGAACGCGAGCCGAGCCTGCGGCTGTACCTACTGCTGGTGTCGGCGCTGCGGGCGCTGGCCGAGGCCGAGCGGAACCCGTCGCTGGTGCTGGATGCCTTCCTGTTACGGGCGATGGCACTGGCCGGTTGGGCACCGGCATTGTCGGAGTGCGCCAGGTGCAGCGCCCCAGGTCCGCATACGGCCTTCCATGTCGCGGCCGGAGGGGTGCTGTGCCAGAACTGCCGCCGCGTCGGTGCCGCTCGTCCCGCTGCGCCGACCGTCGCCCTGATGGCCGCGCTGGCCGGCGGCGACTGGACCTCGGCCGACGCCGCCGAGACAGCACATCGGCGGGAGGCCTCCGGTCTGGTCGCTGCGCTGGTGCAATACCACCTCGAACGCGGCCTGCGGTCGCTGCCGATGGTCGACAGAAATCAGTCGGACGGGCCGGTGCTGGTCCTCGACCCGGACTCCTTCGGTGCCCATCCAGAGGTCGTCGGATGAGTCCGGTGCGGCTCCCGACGCCGCACCCGAGCGGCGCGCGACCACCGGTCATCCCGGCCGAGCTGGTGCCGAATCACGTGGCGCTGGTGATGGACGGCAACGGTCGGTGGGCGGGGGCAAGAGGGCTGCCGAGGACCGAAGGTCACCAGGCCGGCGAGGCGCAGCTGATGGATGTGGTGGCCGGCTGCATCGAAATCGGCGTCCGGCACTTGTCCGCCTACGTCTTCTCCACCGAGAACTGGCAGCGATCGGCCGGCGAAGTGCGGTTCCTGATGGGCTTCAACAGGGAGACCATTAGACGGCGCAGGGTCGAAATGAACGAGATGGGCGTCAAGGTGCGGTGGGCCGGCCGCAAACCACGCTTGTGGCGCAGCGTTCTGCACGAACTCGAGGCGGCGGAGCAACTCACGGCCGGCAACGACGTCCTTACCTTGACCATGTGTGTGAACTACGGCGGTCGAGCCGAGATCGCCGATGCAGCCAGGGCCATCGCCAGGGACGCGGCGGCCGGGCTGATCGACCCGAAGAGAGTGGACGAGAAACTGGTGCAGCGCTACCTGTACGCCCCGGACATGCCGGACGTCGATCTGTTCATCCGGTCCTCGGGGGAGAAGCGCACCAGCAATTTCCTGCTCTGGGAGTCCGCCTACGCGGAGCTGGTCTTCTTGGACACCCTGTTCCCGGACTTCGACCGTCGCGAGCTGTGGCGGGCCTGCGAGATCTACGCGGCCCGCGACCGTAGGTTCGGCGGCGTGCGCACCTCGGCCGACGGCGACCCGGCAGGCGGCGATGGACCCCTCAATGCGGCTGCCGACCAGCGGGAACCGGCATGACGGCCACCGATACCCGAACCCGCCCGACTACCGCGAAACGCTACCGGCCGGGTTCCTTGGAAGTTCTCGGGGTGATCCTGCTGCTCGGGATCGTCCTGCGCGGTCCGCTGCGGAAGCTGTTCGCCATTGCCGGAATGCGTACCTGGGCAACGGTTTTCACCTCGGTGAGTGTGCAGGCGGTGCCGTTCCTGGTGTTGGGCGTGGTGGTCTCGGGGGGGATCGCCGCCTTCGTCCCAGCCAGCTTCTTCCGCCGGGTGCTGCCGGCTAGGGCAGGCCTCGCCGTTCCGGTCGCCGGTGCCTGCGGTGTGTTGCTACCCGGCTGCGAGTGCGGGTCGATCCCGATCGCCAACCGGTTGATGGACCGCGGAGTGCGGCCGTCGGCGGCGCTGGCGTTCCTGCTGTCCGCACCGGCCATCAACCCGGTGGTGCTGGTGGCCACCGCGGTGGCCTTCACCACCGATCATCGGATGGTCTGGGCCAGGCTGGTCGCCGGCCTGTTGACCGCGGTGCTGGTGGGCTGGATCTGGGAGAAGATCGGTCGTCCCGAGTGGCTGGCGCCCCGGCTGCGCAGTTCGCTGACCGACGAGGTCACCGGCTGGCCGGCATTCCTGGCCACCATCCGCACCGACTTCACCCAGGCGGCCGGTTTCCTGGTGTTGGGCGCGTCGGTCGCGGCCACCTTCAAGGTGCTGGTGCCGGCGACGTTCATGACCCATGTCGGGTCGTCGATTGCGCTGTCGGTGCTGCTGATGGCGGTACTGGCCTTCATGTTGGCGCTGTGCAGTGAGGCCGATGCGTTCGTCGCTGCGTCTTTCACCACCATTCCGATGGTCGGCAAGCTGGTGTTCCTGACGGTCGGACCGGCGGTGGACGTCAAACTCGCCGCGCTGCAGGCCGGCACCTTCGGCCGGAAGTTTGCGGTGCGATTCGCACCGCTGACCATGCTGGTGGCGATCGCCGTCGGCGTCGGGACAGGATTGGTGTTCTTCCGATGAACAAGGAAACGCAGTCGATCGTGGTCGTCCTGTTCGGCGGCCTGCTGGTGGGCATCACCGTTTCCGGCCGGTACACCTCGTACGTCAAACCGGGATTCGGTCCATTGCTGTTGACCGCCGGCATCGTGCTGCTGCTGGTCGGAGTGATCTCGCTGGTGTCGATCGTGGTCACCGAGACCCGTGCCGCGAAGAAGAAGGTGCTGGCAGAGGCGGTGGCGCAGCCGGCAACAGTCGCCGGCGTACCGACCGATCACGACGGACATGCCGACCACGACGAGGTGGATGCCCATGGTCACTCGCACGGAAACTCGCGGGCCCCGTGGCTGATTCTGCTGCCGGTGCTGTTACTGCTGTTGGTCGCCCCGACCGCCTTGGGCGCCGACGCGGTCGCCCGCAGTGGAGGTTCGCAGGCGATCGGCGGGATGACGCCGGTGACGTCATCCTCCGGCGGCACCGCTAACGACGGCTACGCCTTCAACGACGGCAGCGGCAGCGCCAGTGACGACCAGATGGGCGGCATGGCGTTCCCGGCGCTGCCGGCGGGTACCCATCCGGCGGACACCATGAAGGACTTCATGATGCGCTCGCTGTACGACTCGCAACGGTCGGTGGTCAAGAACCCGGTCACCCTGACCGGGTTCATCGCACCGGCAGGGCAGGGTTTTCATGACGGCTACACCGTCGCCAGGATGGCCATCAGCTGCTGCGCCGCCGATGCCAACCCGATTCGGATCCACCTCGCCGGCAAGCCGCCGTTCCCGACCAACACCTGGGTGAGCGTGGTGGCCACTTCCGTCGCCGGCACGGCCGGTACCGCCAACAACTACGTGCCCACCGCCAACGCCATCTCGGTGAAGCAGATCCAGCAGCCGGCTGACCCGTACGAGCACTGACCTGATGGGCAGCAGCTGCCGGTGTCGTCAGATTGTCTGGATGCTGATCGGCGCCGGCAGCTGCTCGGGCAATGTCGCGAGATCGCCGGTGTCCGAGGTCAGTACGCTGGCTCGTCGTGCGGCGGCGACCAGGGCAACGTGAGCGTCGACGACGTCGGACAAGCCGGTACCCGCGAGCAGGGCGCCGACCTCGTGTGCCTGTTCGTCGACGAATGCCGCAACCTCGCAGCCCTGCAGGAACCGTCGCAGCTGCACCTGACGCGGCGATCGGCTCACCTGAGCAACCACGGGGGCAGTGGACAGCGGGACGACGCCCATCTCGAGCCGGACCCGATGGTCGGCCCAGATCCTGCGGTCGTTGCGCTCGGCCGCGATCAGTGCGCCAGCGTCGTACACGACGCTCATGCCGAACGAGACTGCCCGGTCGCGGGTTGTCCGGTTGCGACCAGCTCGTCGGCGACCCGACGGCGGGCTTCCAGCAACTCGGCCGCGGTGAACTTTCCGTGCTCCTGCTCCCATTCGGCCACGGCCGCCAGCCCCTCACGCAGTTGCAGCACCCGTCGCGCCGCCGCCGTCATCCACGCCGACACGCTCAGCCCATCGGCGGCCGCGGCAGCCAGCACACGCTGATGAACATCAGGATCGACGCTGATGGCCAGCTTGGGCGACGGGTTACCACGAGGCATACCAAAGCCTACCACTGCGGTAGGATGGTTCGCGCAGTGTCGGCCGCTCGGTAATGCGATCTATGTCGGGGCGCTGCTACAACCCGAGGTCGCCCTCGAACTCGCCGGCCTCGATGCGCTTCTTGACCGCGCCCAGGAACCGGGCGGCGTCCGCTCCGTCGATGGTCCGGTGGTCGTAGCTCAGCGCCACGTAGGCCATCGAGCGGACGGCGACACCGTCGTTACCGTCCGCGTCGGTGACGACCATCGGGCGCTTCACCACGGCACCGGTGATCAGGATCGCCGACTGCGGTGGGGTGAAGATCGCAGTGTCGAACAGTGCGCCGACGCTGCCGGTGTTGGTCAGCGAGAAGGTGCCACCGGACAACTCGTCGGGGCCGATCTTGTTGTTGCGGGTGCGATCGGCCAGGTCGGCGATCTTGCGGGCGATGCCGCCGATGTTCAGGTCGTCGGCGTTCTTGATCACCGGAACAATCAGCCCACGTGGCGTGTCCACGGCGATGCCGAGATTCACCGCCGGGTGATAGGTGATCTCCTTCAGATCCTCGGAGATCGTCGAGTTGATCACCGGATAGACCTTGGCTGCCTCGACCGCCGCCTTCACGAAGAACGGCAGGAACGACAGCTTGACGCCCTCGCGATCCTCGAAGGTCTTCTTGGCCCTGCTGCGCAGGCTGGCGACCCTGGTGACGTCGACCTCGATCACGGTGGTGAGCTGGGCGGCGGTCTGCAGCGCCGTCACCATGTTCTTGGCGATGGCCTGCCGGATGCGCGGCGTCTTCTGGATGGTGCCGATCAGTGCGGTGGCCGCCTGTTCCGGAACCGGTGCGCCGGATCCACCGCTCGCTGCTGGCGCCGCTGATGCTGCCGGGGCAGCTGCCCCTGCCTTGGCTGCCTCGGCGGCCTTCACCACGTCGTCCCGGCGGATCCGCCCACCGACGCCGGTGCCGGTAATGCTCGACAGGTCGACGCCGTTGTCGGCGGCCAACTTCCGGATCACCGGGGTGACGTACGACCCGCCGGTCTCGACCTTGGGGCTCAAAGATTCGGTCGGGCTGGGCTCCGGCTGGGCTTGCGTTGACGCCGTCGACGTTGCGGTCGAAGTCGGCGCGGCAGCGGGAGCTGGTGCCGGTGCTTCCGGCTGTTCGGCGGGGGACGGCTGGGCCGGTGCCGACGAAGCGGCCGACTCGGCGGCGGCGGCGTCGTCCTCGGCCTCCGCTTCCTTCTCCGATGTCTGGACCGCGGGTGCCGGCGGTGCCGCGGGTGCCGGTGTGGCTGCTGCTCCCGCTGCGCCGATGATGGCCAGCTGGCCGCCGACCTCGACTGTCTCGTCCTCCTGGACCGAGATCTCCAGCAGCGTGCCGGCCACCGGCGACGGCACCTCGGTATCGACCTTGTCGGTGGACACCTCCAGCAGCGGCTCGTCGACGGCCACCTCGTCGCCGACGGCCTTCAGCCAACGGGTGACGGTGCCCTCGGTGACGGACTCGCCCATCGCCGGCAACGTCACGGGTGTGCCCGGACCGCCGGCGTTGTCAGACGAAACATCCGCTGCCGGCTTCTCGGCCGGTGCCTCGGTTTCCGTCGACGGCGCCTCCGCCGGCGCCGCCTCGGATTCAGGTGCCGCTTCGGGTTCGGGTGCCGCGTCTGGTTCCGGTGCTGTCTCGGCGTCCGGCACGGGCTCAGCTGCCGCTTCCGGTGCCGGTCCCGCCGCTGCCGGTGCGCCGGAGTCACTGTCACCGCCGCCGGACCCGTCACCGATGAGCGCGAGGTCCGCGCCGACTTCGGCGGTCTCGTCCTCGGCCACCAAGATCTTTTCCAGCACTCCGGCGACCGGCGACGGAATCTCGGTGTCGACCTTGTCGGTGGACACCTCCAGCAACGGTTCGTCGACCGCGACCTGATCGCCCTCGGCCTTCAGCCAACGGGTAACGGTGCCTTCGGTGACGCTCTCGCCGAGGGCGGGCATCTGCACGGACTGCGACATGAGCTTTCCTGCCTGTTCTGTGCTGTTGGTGTGTCGGTCAGCTGTGGCCGTGCAGCGGCTTGCCGGCCATGGCCAGCATGGACTCGCCGAGCGCTTCGTACTGGGTGGGGTGCGCATGCAGCATCGGCGCCACGTCTTCCGGCTGCGCTTCCCAGCCGACGATCAGCTGCGCCTCGCCGAGCAGTTCACCGATCCGGCCGCCCACCATGTGCACCCCGACGATCGGGCCGCCCTTCACCCTGACCGTCTTGATACCGCCTGCGGTGCGCAGGATGTCGGACTTGCCGTTGCCGGCTAAGTTGTAGGTGAAGGTCTCCACCTCCCCGTCGCCGAAGTCAGCCTTGGCAGCGGCCTCGGTCAGGCCGACGGAGGCGACCTGCGGATCGCAGTAGGTGATCCGCGGGATGTTCTTCTCCGGGATGACGACCGGGTTCAGCCCGGCGATGTCCTCGGCGACGAAAATGCCCTGCTGAAAACCGCGGTGCGCGAGCTGCAGACCGGGCACAATATCGCCGATCGCGAACACATTCGGCAGGTTGGTGCGGCAGCGCTCGTCGGTGATCACGAAGCCGCGGTCCATCGTCACGCCGGCCTCGTCGAATCCGGTGCCCGCGGTATTGGCGCCGCGACCGACAGCGACCAGCAACAGGTCGGCCTTCAGCTCGTCGCCGGTCTCCAGGGTGACGGTGACGCCGGCGTCGTCCTGGGTGACGCCGGAGAACTTCACCCCGGTCTTGAAGTTGATCTTGCGCTTGCGGAACGCCCGCTCCAGCTGCTTGCCGATCCACGGGTCCTCGGCCGGGGCCAGCGACGGCAGCGCCTCGACGATCGTCACCTCGGCGCCGAAGGAGGCCCAGATCGAGGCGAACTCGACGCCGATAACGCCGCCGCCCAGCACGATCGCCTTCTCCGGGATCCACTGCAGACCGAGTGCCTGTTCGCTGGTGATCACCCGGCCCTCGATGTCCAACCCAGGCAGACTGCGCGAGTACGAGCCGGTGGCCAGGATGACATTGGTGCCGATGTAGGTGTCGCCGCCGACCACCACCGTGTTGGGGCCGACGAACTTGCCTTCGCCCTCGACGACGGTGATGCCGTGCGAGGAGATGATGCCGGTGAGGCCCTTGAAGTGCTTGGCGACGATGCCGTCCTTGTACTTGTGCAGGCCGTCGATGTTGACACCGTCGTAGGTCACGTTCAACCCGACACCGGCGGCGTCCTTGGCCTCGTCCGCCACTTCGGCTGCGTGCAGCAGCGTCTTGGTAGGGATGCAGCCGCGGTGCAGGCAGGTGCCGCCGAGCTTGTCCTTTTCGATCAGCACCACCTTCGACCCGAGCTCCGCTGCCCGAATGGCTGCGGCATAGCCGGCGGTTCCGCCGCCGAGAACGACCAGGTCGACGTTCGTGTCCGTCATCTTCGGTGATGCTCCTTGCAGTAGTTCCGTTCGGCGCAGTTGGTGATCAGGCCGCGGCGTGACGAGGCGCCCACGGGGTGCCGGGGCGCGCACTGTCCATCTTGGCATCCTGCGCTCGCGGTAGCACGGGGCAGGGGTCCTTGGGGTTCACCTGTTGGAGAAACGGATTCCCAGATTGATGAGTAACACTGGATAAGTCCGGTTTGCGGCCGATGTGAGAGGTGTGCGATGGGCCTGTTCACCAGGGGCGGCGGCTCGCGGAAAGAGCGCAGCGAGATCTCCGATGCGCTGCTCGAATGGGTGCAGGGGCACCGCGGGGTCGAGGTCTACGTCGAGCCGAAGACGGCAGTGACCGAGAACTCGATTCTGCTGGTCGCCCATGACGGCGAATTCACCAGACGGCGCGTCCCGTCGCCGGCGGCCGCGCTGGCCTTCGCCCGCAAGCACGCGCTGCCGATCTACGACGCCACGGCCGTCGGTTATCCGCAGCGGATGCGGGACTATTCGCGCCGCGAAATGATCTTGCGACAACGGGCCCAGCGCGACGCGCTCGGCGACTGAGTGCTCGGTGACTGAGCGCTCGGCGATCGGCTCAGCCGATCCGGTAGACCTCGATCCACCCCATCGGCCAGGGCAAGGACGTCAGCGGCTCGCGATGTCTTCCAGCGTCGCCAGCAGGGTGCGGACAGGGACGCCGGTGCCGCCCTTTGGGGTGTAGCCGTAGGTGGCGCCGGCGTTGAATGCTGGCCCGGCCACGTCCAGATGAGCCCACTGAACACCATCGGCGACGAATTCGGCCAGGTAATGGCCGGCGACGATCATGCCGCCGGATCGAGAGGTGCTGATGTTCTGGATATCGGCCAGGTAGCTGTCCAAGCCCTCCCGCAGATCCTCCAGCAGCGGCATCGCCCAGCCGCCCTCACCGCATTCGCGGGCCAGCTCGGCGACCCGATCGCGCAACTCGTCGCTGCCCATCACACCCATCGTGCGATCGCCGAGCGCCACCAGCTGAGCGCCGGTGAGGGTGGCGGTCTCCAGCAGGAAGTCCGGCTTGTCCTCGCACGCCCGCACGATCGCGTCGGCCAGCACCAGTCGACCCTCGGCGTCGGTGTTCAGCACGTGAGAAGTCTTGCCCTGCTCACCTTTCGGCGCGTAATGGGTCAACACGTCGGCCGGCCGGTAGGCGCTACCGGATGGCAGATTCTCGGCCAACGGGACGGTGGCGGTGACGGCAATCGGCAGCTGCAGCGCGGCAGCGGCGATCACCGTGGCGACCACGCAGGCGGCCCCCGACATGTCCGAGGTCATATCTGCCATGCCCGGTCCCGCCTTGAGCGAGAGGCCGCCGGAATCGAAGGTGATGCCCTTGCCGACCAGCGCCACCCTGGCCCGCGGCCGGCTGGCGGAGTAGCTGATCCGCACCAGTCGCGGCGGCCGGGTCGAGCCGGAACCGACCGCCAGGATTCCGCCGTAGCCGCCCTTGGCCAGCGCTTTCTCGTCGAGTACCTCGACCTTGAGGCCAGCGGTCTCGGCGGCGGCCTTGGCTCGATCGGCGAAGGCGGCCGGCGGCAGATCGTTGGGGGCGGTGTTGATCAGATCGCGGGCCAGGCCGACGGCCTCGGCGGTGACAACGGCTCGCCGCAGTTCGTTCCTGGCCGCCTTGGCGGCACTCGGAACCACGAGTTTGACGGTTGCTACCGGCGCCTTCTTCGGATCGGAGTACGCACCGAACACATAGCCGCCCAACAACAGTCCCTCGGCGGCGGCGGTGAGATTGACGCTGGACAGGGTGCTGGCGACGGTGCCGAGGCCGGCGACCGCACGGGCGGCGACGCCGGCGGCCTTGCGAACCCGCTCGGCGGTCAGCTTCTCCGGCTCGCCAAGACCCACCAGCACCAGCCGGTCGGCGGCCACCCACCCGCCGCCCGGCAGGGTGGCGACGTCGCCGACCGCACCCGTCAGGCCGGCCAACCGCGCCGCCTCCGCGATCGCCGCCCACGGCGACACCGGCGTCGGCTCTTCGGCCAGTAACGGCCCCTCGTGGCTGGAGTGCACGCCGACGATCAGCGCATCGACTTTGATACCGGCAGCAGCGGCGGTGGTGAGCGACAGTGACGTGTGGGACGGGCGGGCCATAGGTTCTCCTCGAGAGACGTTCGGTGCCGCGGGTGACGGGTTGCGGGAAGCGGGTGTGACAACCGTCCGGCGGCTAGGTTAGTCCTCACAGGCGATACGGTGACCGTCATGTCCGTCGAGAACCTGCTCACCTCACCGCTCAACGATGCACACGTCGCGCTCGGCGCCACCATGGGTCCGTTCGGCGGGTGGAGCATGCCCATTTCGTATGGCGGCAGCGGCGTGGTCGCGGAGCACACGGCAGTCCGCACAGCGGTGGGCGTGTTTGACGTCTCGCACCTGGGCAAGGCGACGGTGGTCGGGCCGGGGGCGGCGGCGTTCGTCAACAGCTGTCTGTCCGCCGATCTTGGCAAGATCAGGCCTGGCCAGGCGCAATACACGTTGTGCTGCAACTCATCCGGCGGGGTGATCGACGACCTGATCGCCTACCTGGTGTCCGACGACGAGGTTTTCCTGGTGCCGAACGCGGCCAACACCGTTGCGGTGGTGGCGGCCCTCAAAGCTGCGGCTCCCGACGATATCGAGATCACCGATCGGCACCGCGAGTTCGGCGTCATCGCCGTCCAGGGTCCGCGGTCCACCGAGGTGGTCGCCGCCACCGGTCTGCCCACCGACCTGGAGTACATGTCCTGGCAGGACGGCGAGTATGCCGGCCTGCCGGTACGGGTCTGCCGCACCGGCTACACCGGCGAGCACGGCTACGAGCTGCTGCCGGCCTGGGACGTTGCCCGGCCGCTGTGGGATGCGCTGTTGGCCGCCGCCACGCCGCTGGACGGTAGGGCCGCCGGTCTCGGGGCCCGCGACACCTTGCGCACCGAGGCCGGGTATCCGTTGCACGGCCAAGACCTGTCGCCGGCAATCTCACCGGTGCAGGCCCGGGCCGGCTGGGCGGTCGGCTGGAAGAAGGACGCGTTTTTCGGCAGGGACGCGCTCGTCGCCGAGAAGGCCGCCGGACCGAAGCGCACCCTGCGCGGCCTGCAGGCGCTGGACAAGGGCGTGCTGCGGCCGCATCAGCAGGTGGTCGACGCCAAAGGGCAGCCGGTGGGGGAGACCACCTCCGGCACCTTCTCACCGACCCTGAGCAAGGGCATCGCGCTGGCCCTCATCGACACCGCCGCCGGCGTCGAAGACGGCGCGGAGCTGGCTGTCGACGTCCGCGGCCGGAAACTACGGGTGCAGGTCTCCAAGCCGCCGTTCGTCTCTCTGCACGTCAAGTAGCGCCGGCGGCCGTCAGCCCAGCACCGAACCATTAGGGGCATAGCGCCTGCCGTACCGTCCAACCAAGAGCGCTACCGTTGGACCATGACTGACAGTGCCACCGGACTACAGTTCCGGCGCGAAGCCAACCCGTCACCAGCGTCCGACGAGCGGGTCGCCGAGATTCTCGGCGCCCCCGGCTTCGGCAAGTACTTCACCGACCACATGGTCGTCATCGACTGGGACGCCGAAGCCGGCTGGCACGACGCCAGGCTGGTGCCATACGGCCCGTTCACCATCGACCCCGCGATGATGGTGCTGCACTACGGGCAGGAGATCTTTGAGG
Organism: Actinomycetota bacterium; assembly: GCA_030853385.1. Taxonomy (GTDB): domain Bacteria; phylum Actinomycetota; class Actinomycetes; order Mycobacteriales; family Nakamurellaceae; genus Nakamurella. The sequence continues at coordinate 12,753 of JALYVF010000042.1, forward strand.
GTCTCAAGGCCTACCACCAGCCGGACGGCTCGATCGCGGCGTTCCGTCCGTCCGAGAACGCGGCCAGGCTGAACAGGTCCGCGGCCAGGATGGCGATGCCAGAGCTCCCGGAGGAGCTGTTTTTGCAGTCGCTGCGCGAGCTCGTCACCGTCGACAAGCGGTGGGTGCCGACCGAGCCGTCGACCTCGTTGTACCTGCGGCCGTTCATGTTCGCCTCCGAGGTTGCGCTCGGGGTACGGCCGGCCAAGAGCGTCACGTACTGCCTGATCGCCTCGCCGTCGTCCGGGTATTTCGCCAAGGGCGCGGCGCCGGTGACTGTCTGGTGGTCGACGGAATACGTGCGGGCAGCGCCCGGCGGTACCGGTGCGGCCAAGACCGGTGGCAACTACGCCGCATCGCTGCTGGCCCAGGCCCAGGCGGCCGAGAAAGGCTGCGACCAGGTGGTCTGGCTGGACGCACTGGAACGGCATTGGATCGAGGAGATGGGCACCAACAACCTGTGCTTCGTCTTCTCCTCGGCCGATGCCGACGGCGGCGTCGAGGTGGTGACGCCCGAACTCAACGGCTCGCTGCTGCCCGGCATCACCCGAGACTCGGTGATGCAGCTGGCCCGCGACCTCGGCTACACCGCGACCGAGCGCCGGATCTCCACCGACGAATGGTCCAAGACCGTCGAGAACGGCGAGATGACGGAGGTCTTCGGGTGCGGAACGGCGGCCGTCATCACTCCTGTCGGCGCGGTGAAGCACGCAGAGGGTGAGTTCCAGATCGCCGGCGGCGAGCCGGGTGCTGTCTCGATGCAGCTGCGGGATGCGCTCACCTCAATCCAGCAGGGAACGGCGCCGGATACCCACGACTGGATGCTGAGACTCACCGACTGACCGGCCACCCCGCACACCCCGGCGGATACATCAGGCGGCGGCTTCCCGGAAGGGAAACCGCCGCCTTGGTGGTGGTGTGGGCTCGATCAGCCGCGAGCAACCTTGCCGGCCTTCAGGCACGAGGTGCAGGCATTAATCTTGCGGACGGTGCCAGGCGCGACCTGCGCCCGCACCGACTGAATGTTCGGATTCCAACGACGATGGGTCCGGCGATGGGAGTGGGACACGCTCATCCCGAAACCGGGGCCCTTGCCACAGACGTCACACACGGCAGCCACGACGGCTCACTCCTAGATTGTTGGTCAGGTACTTCGTCGGTTGCACAGCTGGTCGGTTGCACAGCGGGTCGGTTGCACAGATGGTCGGTTGCACAGCGGGTCGGTTGCACAGCGGGTCGGTTGCGCAGTCGAAAGGCCCGACCTGGGTCGGGCACCTGCTCACGATACCCGCGGTTCGGCGGTGCGGCCAAATCGCAGCTCAGGTTCGCTGCGGAGCAATCGGCAGCGACCGCAGGCCGCGGAGTGGACCGATCAGGTTGCCAAGGCAGGCAGCGGTGTGGATGCCGGCCATCATCAGCATGGTGGCGCGCAGCCCGAACTGTCCGCCCATCCAGCCGGCCAGCAGACCAGCCACCGGCATGGTGCCGAAGTTGACCAGCTGCGAGGACGTCACCACCCGCCCCATTAGCGGGCCAGGCACGTACCGCTGCCGGAATGCGCCCGTCAGCACGTTGCCGGCCACTACGAAAAAGGCCACCAAGAACGAGCCGACGACGTAGAAGATCACCCCCCTGCCGCTGGAGGCGAACGGGATCAGCAGCGCGGGCGGACCACCGAGGGTGCGCAGGATCAGCAGCGCGCGGGCGCCGCCGAGCCTGGCGGACAGCGGGGCGGCGGCAAACGCCCCGAGCACGCCGCCGGCGCTGGCGGCCGTCCCGAGTACGCCGATGGTGCCGGCGTTCAGGCCCAGCTTCTCCACCATGAACAGCACCAGCAGGGTGCCGTAGCCGGTGAGCCCGAGATTGGAGATGCCGCCGATCAGCGTGAAGGCCCGCAGGAATCGATCGCCGGCGACGAACCGCATGCCATCGGCGATCCGCCGGCGCAGCGGTTCGGGCGCCGGTTGTGGTTGCGGGTCGGCGGCGATGTCGGACGGCCGCAGCGCCTGCAGGAAGGCGGCGGAGACCAAGAAGCTGACGGCGTCCACCAGCACACCGGCGGCCGCTCCGGCCAGTTGGGCCAGCAGACCGGCCAGGCTCGGCCCCGCCAACTGGGTGGCGGACTCCGTTCCCTGCAACGCCGAGTTGGCCCCGACCAGGTTCGCCGCCGGCACGATGCGCGGCAGCAGCCGCTGGTAGGCGGCCCGGAAGAAGACCGTGCAGGTGCCGTTGATCAGCGCGACCACCAGCATTTGGGGCAGCGACAGCAGGTGCAGGAACCAGGCAAGCGGCACGCTCGCGGTGGCCGCCGCCGCCCCGAGGTCTGCCCACAACATCACCCGGCGCGGATTCCAGACGTCGACCCAGGCGCCCGCCGGCAGTCCGATCAACAGCCACGGCAGCCAGGCGGCGGCCGTCAGCAGGCCCATCCAGCCCGGCCCGGCGTGGAACTGGGTGACGGCGACCAGCGGCAGCAGCAGCCCGGACGTCGAGTTGCCCAGCAGGCTGATCGCCTCGCCGGTCCAGAGCATCCGGAAGCCGCGGATGCGCCGCAGCGAAACGGGTTTCGTTGTTGGCGCGGTCTCTGTGTGACGGGTTGTTGTGGGACTGGTTGTTGTGGGACTGGCTGCGGTGGGACTGGTTGCTGTGTGATTGGTCTCCGTGTGATGGGTTGCTGTGGGACTGGCTTCTGTCGGCATGGGCCTGTTCATCTGGTGTCCGTTGCTGGCGGGGTTGTTATGGCCGGGCGGGGAATCCGCGGGCGAAGACGAAAACCGATTCCCGTTCGTCCTGCCCTGCGGGCTGCTCTTGCTCGCGGCGGCGCCAGTGCCGGATCACCTCAGTGATCTCGGTGCTCATTTCGTCGAGTTCGGCCGGGGTGAGCCGCAGCCAGCTGTCGGAGGCGAAGGCCGCGTCCGCCCACTTGCCGTCGATCTCGCGGTTCGCCTGGTACTCGGTGAACAGCTGCACCTGACGAGCGAAGGCGACGCTGCTGGCGGCGTCGATGGCCGCCTTCATGGCGGGGGAGTCCGCCGAGCCGCCCCAGCTGATCGACGACACCCGGCGCCACCAGCGTTCCCGCCGGTCCCTGGCCAGTTCGGGCGCTTCGCCGATCAGCCCGGCAGCACCCAGCACCTTCAGATGGTGGCTGACGCTGCCCACCGCCTGACCGGTGCGATCGGCGAGCTGCCCGACGGTGGACGGGCCGTCCGCCGACAGTGAGTCCATCAGCCGCCGGCGATAGGGATGGGCAAGAGCAGCCAGCGCTCCGGGATCGGACAGCCGTACTGGTTCGGTCACTCCGCCACGCTAAATCAACAAGAACAGTTGCACAAGAGTCCTTGTGGAATCGCGATGTCACGATAACGCATCATGGCTGGATGACCGACGTCGACGTGCACCTGATCACGGCGTGGACCGAGCGGGTCCTCGATCGTCGGCGACCGGTGCTCTCTCGCGTCGGCGTGCGGCCGTCCGACGACGAGCTGATCGCCCTCGGTGCGGGGATGGCCGCCATCAGGGCTGCCGTCCTCGGTGAGCATCCCGAGCCGGCTGCCGTCGCCGGCTCAACGGTGGCTGCCGATCTCGAGCGCTACCTGCGCGGCCTGGCAGCCGGCGTCGAAGCGACCGGCGCCGACCGCGATCCGATGTCGCTGGTAGCAGGGCTGGTGGCCGGTGCCGCCCAGTTGCAGTACAGCAGGGCCGGCACCGCTGGCGACCAACCGAGTGCGGCGGAATCGGCGGCCCGAGCCGGAGTGGCAGCGGCCGACCTGGCCGCCGATGGGGCCGACCTGGCCCGCATCGTGGCAGTGGCTGCAGAGGTGGCGATGAGCGGCTGGTCGCCGGGCCCCCAACCGGACCAGCACGGCGCTGACGAGCAACGGCTGCGGGTGCTGATCGGCATGGTGTTGCTGGCGCTCGACGAGGTGGCCGGGCGGCCCGACGGTCGTCGGGCGGTCGCCGGTTGCGGCGCCGGTGCCGGTGAACATCGGGGACGGACGTTCTTGGCCGAAGTGACCTTCGACTTCTACGGTGCCGACCAGACCCAGGCGCAGTTGGCAGGCTCGATCGCGAGGATGGGCACCGACCTGCGGATCTGGCCAGACGCCGACGTGGGCGTCACTCACTACCACCTGCACTCCAATCATCCGGCGGAGGTGGTGGCCGAAGTGTTCGCCGTCGGGACCCCGTTCGAACTCAAGATCGGCACCCTGGAACCACCGATGTCGGAGCGAGGCGGCACCATGGGTGTGAACTTCGACGACGAGGGACGCGCAGACTTCGATGCCAGCTAACAACTCCGATGTCGGGCTGGACAGTGTGCTCCGTGATGTCGGTTTTGCTCCGAAGAAGATCAAAACGCTGGCCGAGAAACTGGACATCGCCACCGTCGGCGATCTGCTCAGGTACTACCCGCGCAAGCACAACGAACGCGGCCAGCTCACCGATCTCGGCGAGCTGGTCGTCGGCGAGAAGGCGACGGTCTGGGCCAGGATCACCGACGTCAAGGAAAAGCCGATGGGCGGGGCGCACGGCCGCGGCCGCGGCGCCAGAGGCGGCGGGCTGAAGCTCATTACCACCGTGACAATCGGAGATGGCCGGCGCCGGCTCACCTGCGCATTTTTTAATCAGTGGCACATCGCCAAGCGGCTGCGACCTGGGATGGAGGCGATGTTCGCCGGAACCGTCAAGGACTTCCGCGGCGAGCTGCAGCTGTCGTCACCGCAGTGGGCCGCACTGTCGGTCGGCGGCGAGTCCACCGACGACGCCGAGGTGCTGGAATCCTTCGCCGGCGGGATCATCCCGATCTACTCGCTCACCGAAGGCGTCACCCAGTACGAGATCCAGAACAGCGTGCGGGTGGTGCTCGACCTGTTGGGCGACATCGAGGACCCGGTGCCAATGGAGATCTTGGCAGCCAGCGGTCTCACCGATCTCGGCAGCGCGCTGCGGGACATCCACCGCCCGCGCAGCCAACCGGATTTGCAGAACGCCAAGGCCAGGCTCAAATACGACGAGGCGCTGGCGATCCAGCTGGTGCTAGCCAGGCGCCGTGAGCAGGCCAAGGCATTCCCGGCGGAACCGTGCCCGCGGATCGCCGGTGGGCTGCTGGAGACGTTCGACGCAGCGCTGCCGTTCACCCTGACGCCGGGGCAGCGGGCCGTTGGCGAACAGATCGCCGAAGACCTGGCCACCATCCACCCGATGAACCGGCTGCTGCAGGGCGAGGTCGGCTCCGGCAAAACGGTGGTGGCGCTGCGGGCCATGCTGCAGGTGATCGACTCGGGCCGGCAGGCGGTGCTGCTGGCACCCACCGAAGTCCTCGCCGGTCAACATGCCAGGTCGCTGCGCGCGGTGCTGGGCCCGCTGGGCGAGGGCGGTGAACTCGGCGCATCGCCGGAGGCCACCAGGATCACCCTGCTCACCGGTTCGATGTCGACGTCGGCGCGCAAGGAAGCGTTGTTGACGATCGTGTCCGGTCAGGCCGGGATCACCGTTGGCACCCATGCGTTGCTGAGCGCCGGCGTGTACTTCGCCGAGCTTGGCCTGGTGGTGATCGACGAACAGCACCGGTTCGGTGTCGAGCAGCGAGATGCGTTGCGCAGCAAGGGTCCTGACGGCAATCCGCCGCACGTGCTGGTGATGACGGCGACGCCGATCCCGCGCACGGTGGCGATGACGGTATACGGCGACCTGGAAACCTCGACGCTGTCCGAGCTGCCGAAGGGCCGCTCACCGATCTCCACCACGGTGGTACCGGCCGGCGAGAAGCCGGCTTGGTTGGACAGGGCATGGCAGCGGGTTCGCGAGGAAGTTGCAGCCGGGCACCAGGTCTACGTCGTGTGCCCGAAGATCGTCGACGAGCAGGGCCGCAGCGCCGTTGAAGACGCGGGGTTCGATGCGGCCGAGTGGGACGCGCCGGACGAAGAGGCGGCAACGATGCAGCGTCGGCCGCCGCTGTCGGTGGAGCGGGTGTTCGCGACGCTGTCCGAAGGGCCGCTGGCCGGGTTGCGGCTGGAACAGCTGCACGGCCGGATGCTGTCGGCCGACAAGGATTCGGTGATGCGCTCATTCGCCGCCGGGGACATCGATGTGCTGGTGTCGACCACCGTGATCGAGGTCGGTGTCGACGTCGCCAATGCCAGCATGATGGTGATCATGGACGCCGATCGGTTCGGGCTGTCGCAGCTGCACCAGCTGCGTGGCCGGGTCGGCCGGGGAAGCGCGCCAGGGGTGTGCCTGCTAGTCACCGAGATGCCGCCGGACTCGCCGGCCATGATCAGGCTGGAGGCGGTGCAGAGCACCACCGACGGTTTCGAGCTGGCCGACATCGACCTCGAGCTGCGGCGGGAGGGCAATGTGCTCGGCACCAGCCAGGCGGGTAGGGCCTCTTCGTTGAAGCTGCTATCGCTGCGCACCGATCGCGATGTGGTCGAAAACGCGCGGGACGACGCGCAGCGGCTGGTGGCCAACGATCCGGAATTCACCCGCTACCCAGGATTGCTGGCCATGGCCGAATCGGTGATCGACTCCGAAGGTCAGGAGTTCTTGTCGAAGGGCTGACGCGGCGCATGTGCCTTGCGTAAACGATTTCACGGTCGTTACCGTCGGCGGCACAGTCGCTGAGGCGGAACAGTCGCTGAAGGCGGCACAGTCGTGAAAGGAACCCGGATGAGTCCAGTAGCCCGGCAGGCAGTGGTCGGTGTCGACATCGGCACCGCCAGCAGCAAGGGGGTGCTGGTCGGGCTGGACGGCGAGGTGCTCGCGACTGCCACCCGCGAACACCAGGTGCAGCGGCCGCGGTCCGGCCACGTCGAGATGGACGGCGCGATCTGGTGGGAGGAGTTCGCCGCCATCGCCGGTGAGCTGGTGCAGGGATCCGGCGCCGACGTGGTGTCGGTGGGGGTGTCGGGCATGGGCCCGTGCCTGCTGTTGGAAGACGGCAACGGAGGACTGCTAGGGCCTGCCATCCTGTACGGCGTTGATACCAGGGCCGGCCGGCAGATCGACGAGCTGAACGCCCAGCTGGGCGCCGACGCGATCATCGACCGCGGCGGATCGGCGCTGTCCAGCCAGGCGGTGGGACCGAAGGTGGCCTGGGTCGCGGAGAACGAACCGGAGTTGTTCTGCAAGGCCAGGCGCATGTTCATGCCCAGTTCGTATCTGGTGCTGCGGCTGACGGGTGAGTACGTCCTCGACCACCAGTCGGCGAGCCAGTGCACACCGTTGTACGACGCACAGTCCGCCGACTGGTACTCGCCGTGGTGGCGGCAGATTTGCGGGCAGATCACCCCACCGGCGTTGCACTGGTCGGATCAGGTGGTCGGCACGGTGACTGCCGAGGCCGCAGCCGAAACCGGCCTGGCGCAAGGGATTCCGGTGGTGTGCGGCACCATCGACGCCTGGTCGGAGGCCATCAGCGTCGATGCGCACAACATCGGCGACCTGATGCTGATGTACGGCACCACCATGTTCATGATCAACACAGTGGCGGATCGGGTGAGCTGGCCGACGCTGTGGGGAACCGTTGGTGCCTTCGAGGGCACCAGGAACCTGGCCGGCGGGATGGCGACGTCGGGGGCGATCACCGGCTGGCTGCGGGAGCTGTTCGGCTCGCCCGACTATCCGACCCTGCTGGACGAGGCCGGCAGTTCGGCGCCGGGCGCGAACGGGCTGCTGATGCTGCCATATTTCGCCGGCGAGCGGACGCCGATCAATGATCCCGACGCCCGCGGAATCGTTGCCGGGCTGACGATCTCGCACACTCGTGGGGATCTGTATCGGGCGGCGTTGGAGGCTATCGCGTTCGGGGTGCGGCACAACATCGAGGTGTTCGAGCAGGCCGGTGGGCAGATCGACAGGGTGGTCGCTGTCGGCGGCGGCACCCAGGGGGAGTTGTGGACGCAGATCGTCTCCGACGTCACCGGACGGCCACAGGAGCTGCGCAAGACGTCGATCGGTGCCAGCTACGGAATGGCGTTGCTGGCAGCTCGCGCAGTCGATTCCCGCTCGGGAGCTGCGTCGATGGACGACTGGAACCCGGTGCAGCGCACAGTGATCCCGAACGAGGGATACCGGCAGACCTACGACGAGCTGTTCGCGCTGTACCGGCGGCTTTATGACTCGACTGTCGACATCGCCCACCAGCTGGCGCGCCGGCAGGACGCCCAGTCGGCTACTCCGTCGTCGGGGTGAGCGGCGTCCCGCTGGCCAGGATGGCCGTCTTCAAGGCCGCCGCGGATTCGGCAACCGCGCGCGGACCGGTGAGCAGCACCAGGTCGACGTGCGGCAGCACCGGCAGATCGATCGACCGCCCCAGCTCGACCAGGTCGCTGGGCATCAAGCTGCGGGCGAAGACGGCAAGCCCGAGCCCGGCCCGTACCGCGGCGATGATCCCGTTGACACCTCTTACCGTGCAGGTGATCCGACTCGGTCGTCCCGCAAGTTCCAGGGCCCGCACCGCAATAGAGCGACTCAGGCTCGGCGCCTGGTAGACGACCAACGGAACAGGTTGGCCCGGATCGATGCGCTGCCCGTCGGCGGCGCCCCACACCAGCCGGTCCCGCCGCACCAGGGTGCTGTCGGACTGTGCTGGCTCGTCGGCAGAGCGTTTGACGAACGCCACATCGAGATGACCGGACTCGATGCGGCGACGGAGTACATCGTTCTGGCCGACGGTGAGTTCCAGGTCGATGCGCGGATAGAGCTGGCGGAACTGCCGCAGGATTCGGGGGAGCGGAGTGAGAGCTAGGTCGTCCGTCACACCGAAGCGGAGCCGGCCACGTAGCCCGGAGCCGGTGAAGTAGCCGACGGCCTGCTCCTGAGCGGCGAGGATCTCGCGGGCGAAGCCGGCCATCGCCTCGCCGTCAGCGGTCAGTGACACACTGCGGGTGTCACGGAGCAGAAGTGTTCTGCCAGAGGCTGTTTCGAGCTTGCGGACATGCTGGCTGACCGTCGGTTGACGCAGGCCCAGCCTGGCCGCAGCCTGGGTGAAGGACAGCGACTGGGCCACCGCCAGAAAGCTGCGGAGCTGTTCGGCGTCGAAGCTTGCCGTTTCGATGACCATTGCGATTCACAATAACAGTTAGAGTTTCAATCGTCTTTCGAAATGACCGTGTCGCCGTGAGAATGGAAACTACACCCCGACAACCACTTCGCTAGGACCACGTTGATCCCCGCGCCAGCACCCGCGCCCACCACGTCATTCACTACCGACTCGCACACCGCGGCATCGGGACTTCGCACCGCCTTCGCCTCGCTGCGCAATCTCGAGTTCCGCTTCTACGTGTTCGGGGTCTTCATCACCTCGACGGGTGGTTGGGTGCAGCGCATCGCCCAGGACTGGCTGGTGCTGACGCTGACGAACTCGCCGACCGCGGTGGGCATCACCACGATGTGCCAGTTCGTCCCGACCATTGTCTTGGGACTGGGCGGTGGGGTGATTGCCGACCGCTTCCCGAAGAAGTCGATCTTGACCTTGACGATGACGGCCATGGGTCTGCTGGCTGGCGTTCTCGCCTTCCTGGTGCTGACTCATCAGGTGCAGGTCTGGCAGGTGGATGTGATCGCCGTCCTACTCGGCATCGCCATCTCGGTGGACAACCCCACTCGGCAGTCCTTCGTCACCGAGCTGGCGCCGGCCGACCAGGTACGCAGTGCGGTGAGCATGGTGTCCTCGACGTTCCAGCTCGGCGCCATGATCGGGCCGGCGCTCAGCGGGCTGTTGATCACCGGGATCGGTAGCGGCTACGCCTTTCTGGTGAACGGGCTGAGCTATTTCGGTGCGCTGGTGGCGTTGTCCCGAATTCGGCGGCGGCCGCGTAGCCAGCAGCAACGGACGAAGTCGTCGGTGCGGCCGGCCATTCAGTACGCACGCGCTACCGTGACCGTGCGCTGGCCGGTGGTGCTGGTCGGCGTGCTGGGCATGTTCACCCTGAGCCTTCCGGTGACGCTGGCGTCGTTCGCGAACTCGGTGTTCCATTCCGGATCGTCGGGCTACGGGCTGTTGAGTTCCGCGCTCGCTCTCGGATCGCTGGCCGGGGCGGTGTTCTCGGCACGGAACGCCAGGACTCCGCGGTTGCGCGGACTCGTCGGTGCGGCGGTGGCGCTGGCAGCGGCAGAGCTGGTGTGCGCGGTTGCCCCGACGGCGGTCACGTTCATTCCGCTGTTGGTGCTCCTCGGCGCGACGGTGCTGTCGTTCATCACCACGGCCCAGTCGATGGTGCAGTTGACTACGCCGGCTGCGCTGCGGGGCAGGGTGCTGGGGATTTACCTACTCGTATTCCTCGGTAGCGGCGCCATCGGTGGGCCACTCGTCGGTTGGATCATCGGCTCCTACGGAGCGAGGGCGGCGCTGCTGCTGGCCGGTATCTATTCCGCGGCAGTGGCTCTGACGTTGGCGAGCTATCTGGCCAAGACCGAGCACCTCGGCATCAAGATCGAGTTCCCGGCCCGGCCGCTGCAGATGATGACCATCAAGGGGCGTGCGTGACGAACTCGAACCGGTCGGTGGAAAGCATTGCAGCGAAAGCTGAAACGGCTGGGCCTCGGCATTCGGAAGACCGCGCGAAGTCCGGCGCCGGCGGCAAGCCGACGTTCAGACTGGTTGGACGTCGAGGTCGTAGTGGTGGGTTGGGTGGGCCGCGGCCACACAGCTGGCGGCGCGCGAGCAGGTAATGGAGGGACTCATTCAGCGCACCGCGCGCCGACGCGGCTAAGGTGATGCACCGTGAAGGCGTTGGGTATCGACGTTGTCCGAGTCGCTGTTGGCAGTGTGGTCGGGGTGGCTGGCGCCGGAAACGCAGCCGTTCTACCTTCCAGCGGCTCTCGCCACCGGTATGCCGACCGAGTCGGCGTCGTTGACATCCGAGCTCCGAGACACCTTCGCGGTGTACCGGCTGGCGAAGGATCTGCGGGCGGTGTGGCTGTCGCAGAAGGTGTTTGCCGGGCTGCCGAAGGCGACACGGTCCACTCTGGTCAGGGCACAGGTGAGTTGCGGCCGTGCCGCTGTGGCCACCGTGCGGAGCTGGTCGTCGGTGCTCGACTCCGATGATCTGCGGAAGCAGGCTGACGGCCACCGTTTCGTGTGGTGGCCGAACATCGTTGCGCTCGCCCCTGCGACGATCCTCGGCAGGGTGGTATCGGCCGGACCGGGGACGAGCCGGCATGCCGAGGTGCGGGAGTCGCTCTGGCGACGGTGCGCCGGAGTGCTGCCAGGTGCACGGAGTATCGCCGGAACCTTCCCGACCGGCAGTGGTGCCAACTGTTCCGGGACGGTGATGGCGGCGGCCGGAGTTGCCGATTCGGTGGACGCGTGGATGCTGCAGGAACCGTTCGACAGCTGGCTGAAAGAGAACACCACGCGAGGGGGCAGCGATCACGTTGCTGGGACTGTGTTGGTGTGGCGGGATCGCGATGACATAGCCCGACATGCAGCGGTGACGATCGGCGACGGCTGGTGTCTGGAGAAGCCGAGCCAGTCCTGGATGACGCGCGCTGGTTGGTCCGGTCCGCGACATCATTCGCCGAACGCGGGAGAGCGGGTTGCACTTGCGACGGCACCGGATGATCTGAAACACTCTGCTGTGCAACGGATCACGGAGCCGTTAGAGGGGGTGGCTTAGAGCGTGGGCAGCTGACCACAGAGCAGCCCACCACCGAGGCAGGTCAGTACACGGCAGGTCAGCACAGGGGTAGTTCAAAACAGGAGCCCTCAGTACGGTGGGAGGTCGAGGTCCTCGCTGGTGAACGCAGTGCCGAGCGGCAAAGGTTCGGGTTGGTCGGTGAATTGATGGCCGTGGGGGCTTGTCCACTGCAGGGCATTGCCTGGTTCGCGGGTTGCGGTCCACCGGGTGAATGTCTTGGTGCGGTGATGGAATCGGCACAGGTTATCCAGGTTGCATGGGCAGGTGACGCCGCCGACTCGCGGATCCGACCGGTTGTAGGGAACGCGGTGGTCCTGGTCGCAGCGTTGGGCAGGAGTGTGGCAGCCGGGGAAACGGCAGGTGCGGTCGCGCTGGTTGATGAGTTCCTGCAATGCGGCGGGTGGCCGGTAGGTGCTGCGTCCGTAGTCCAGGTCGGTGCCGCACCATCGGCCGTTGGCGTTGGCGTTGGCGCTGGCGTTGGCGTTGGCGCTGGCGTTGGCGTTGGCGTTGGGATGGTCGGACCCGAAGCAACCGTCGTGGCAATGACGTGTGCCAGGCGGTCCGGTGTCGATCGGGTCTGGCTGGCCCAACGGCCCGGGCGGACTACCTGTGGTAGCGAGCACCTCAGTGTCTGTTGGTCGATCTCGCCAGATGATGGCCGTCACGCTGTGCGCCGACTCGGTGAGGGCACGGGCGAGGTCGGCGGTGATCCAGCCGTAGCGGGCAAGTTGGGCTGGCTGGTTGTCCAGGCAGGCGAGGGTGGAGGCAGCGATGGTGACGGACACGCTGTGCCCCAACGGCTTCCACTGGTTCGGGGCATGGGGGCAGTCACTATCCGGCGGATTGGCCACCGCGTCATCCGATCGAGGGTCCGGCCGCGGGTAGGCGTCGGGCTGTCGGAGATCGATGTGGCCGTAGCGGGCGAGCGTGGTGAACAGGTCGGCGAAGATATCTGCTCGAAGTTGGCTCAGGGTGCGTCCGTCGCGGCTGTCGGTGGGCAGACTCTTGGCGATCGAGTCGAGAACCTCATCGGCGAGAAGTGCATCGGGAGCCAGCAGGTCGGCGCTGAACCGGGCTATGTCGTCGCCGATGGGCGTGACCTGGGTCTTCCGGTCCGCAAAAGCAAGGTCCGCGCGATGCTGAGCAGCGTCGGGGTCGGCGTCGATCACCAGCCGGTCGACCAGAGTCCGCAGCCGGCCGGGCGTCAACAGGGTGGGATCGGCGCTGGCCGCGGGATCCGTTGCAAGAAGCTGTTTTTCAACAGCTGCGCGAGCATCGGGAGGCAGCACGTTGGTGGCCTCGGCGATCACCGCCGCCCGGCTCCGATCGAGGTGCCCATCGCGCCACTGCGCGAGGGTGGTCGGCAACTGGTCGACGAAGGTCAGTGCTTCCTCGGTGCGGCGACGGGCGGTGATGGGCGACTGGTGCAGCACCGCGCCCAACTCGACGGCCGCCTGTCTGGCGGCATGGGTGGCGATCACCGCATCCCAGGCCGGGTCGCCGCACACCGTGGTGTCTTGGTAGCTAACGCACTCGAAGTCCTGATCAGTGGGTTGGGCAGGATGGTTTTCGTGGACACGCAGATCGCTCGCGGCGCTGCCGGCCAGGTCCAGAAGCTGTCCGACCGGCACCGCGACGCCCGGTCGGGCGAATGCCGCGCTCCAGCGGATTCCAGTGGCCTAGGCCCACCCGACCAGCCGGTGCAGCTCCGCCACCACGGTCAGCATTGCGCTGGCGGGCACCGACCCGGGTGGCAGCTCGGCCAGTGCAGCGAGCTCACCGATCCAGGCAGGATCGATCGCTGCGCCGTCCAGGGCGGCGATGCGCTCAGGGGGAAAGGGCTGGACAACCAGGTCGACGTCGAGCCAGGAGGTGGTGACCGGCTGGTGGCGCAGCAGGTTGCGAGTCCGGCGTTGGTAGGCGCGGCAGATTCCGTTCCGGTCCAACCGGCGAGCTGCGAGCCGGCGCTGGGTGCGGCCGCCTGCGAGGATTCGTCGCAGCTGCGCCTCGCAGGAGGGTGCGGGTATGCGGGGCTGTGTGTGGGCACGATTCGCTGGTTCGACGACTGTCACAACGCCCCCTGCCGATCTTCGCCCACCTTATGGCGGTACCTGAATCGTACACATGATCGATAGTCTTGGAATGGGCCGAACGGGTGAATCTGAGCTGTGCTGATTCTTCCAGAGGGCCAGTTCCTTTTACAGATGTCGGCGTGGACCTGTCAGGAGGAGCCACGGTGTAGGACCAGGGGAAGGGGAAGGAGATTGCGCGGCCCGGTGGGTTCGCGGTAGCCACTGGCACCCCAAGTACGTTTCCGGGGACCACCAACGGGAATTATTCACGTCCTGGAGCCATCGACCCTTGAATGCTTAACCACCGTGAGGACGAATCGACTCCCGTCGCCGTAGTCCAAGACCAGCGTCCCCGAGGCCATCCGAGTGAGACGAAACGCGGCAACCCTCTGCCCGAGCGCACTCATCGACAGCTCATCCACGATCTCTTCGATGATGTCACTCGGCGATGAACGCTCGTCAGACATGGGCCGACGAAAGTCCAGCATTCGACTCACATCAGTCGCCTGGTCAGGCCCGGCACCCTGTCTAAGACGGAACTGTGCTCGACAATTACCACCTCTTCTCAGCGACTGTGGATTCGCCCTTCGCGCTTGGCCCAACCGAGGGTTTGCGAACTCACCCCCATCGAGGTTTCACGACCTTTCCGTCCGCGCGGCGAATCTCCGCGAAGCAAACGTTCGCTCGTATCGTCAGGACGACACGCACGCCGCCCCAACAAATCTGACAACCCCAAAGTACTCTTTGACAATCGCCCAGAGCTCAAAGTAACCTTTGGCAATGTCGAGAGCCGCACGCCCTCAGCGATTGTCAGCCAGGAGCAAAGCCCTGACCAGGAGCAAAGCAGGCGAGATCTCCGATCCACAGACGATGCGCGCGTTGAGTCACCCGCTGCGGTGGGCGCTTATCGACCTGCTGGCCTCCGAACCCGATAGCACTGCCACGGCAACGCGGTGCGCGGTCCTCACCTCGGAAAGTCAGGCCAGCTGTTCGTTCCACCTGCGTCAGCTGGCGAAGTACGGTTTCGTGGAGCAGGCGCCCAGCGAGTCCAAGCGCGACCGACCCTGGCGACTGGTCCAGCTGGAACAGTCATGGGGAGGAGCAGAGCAACCGGACGAGGCGCATTCCACGGCCGCCGCCAGCCTGTCGGCAGTTTTCGCCGACCGCGAGCACAGCAAACTGCAACGGTGGATAGCCGGCGCGCGTAGCTACCCGACAAGCTGGCAACGGGCCGCCATCATGTCGGGCGTCACCGCCAACCTCACCGTCACCGAGCTGGCCGACGTGCAGCGGCGGATCGCCGAAGTCCTTGCCCCGTATATCGATCGCGCGACGTTGCCGAACCAACCGCAGCCCAGAACGGGCCGCTCGGTGCGGCTGTTCGTCGCCGGCTATCCGCTGCCGATGGACTGACCTGTGACCACCGGCTATCCGCTGCGGAAGGACTGGATCGTGTGCCGAAGGACTGACCAGTGACCGAGGGCCGAGCCGTCGCTACCGACCGGCAGCATCCGTCACTGTGGCGCAACCGGGACTTCAACCTGCTGTGGAGTGGCCAGATCCTCTCTGAACTGGGCAGTGCCACTCCGGCCTTGCCATCCCACTGCTGGTGCTGGCGATCACCGGGTCGGCGATCAAGGCCGCATCGTCGGGACGGTGGCCGCCGTCATCCGAGCGGCGCTGCGGCTGCCGGCCGGCGCGCTGGCCGATCGATGGAACCTCGACAGGTGATGCTGACCTGCGACCTGGCGGAATGACGCTGTTCGGTGTTGTGGCTGTTGTTGTTGCGCTGCATCAGGTGTCGTTCCCGATGACCGTGATCGTCACCGCGCTGTCGGCCCCCTTTGAGTGCTGTTCTTCCCGGCCGAAACGGCGGCGATCCGCAATCTGGTGCCGGCCCGGCAGCTGCCGACGGCGCTGGGCCGCAACGAGGCGCGGACGGCCATCGTCGACCTCGCGGGTCGCCGCTCGGCGGGCTGCTGTTCGGCCTGCCCCGGGGGATTCCCTTTGCTGCCGATGCGATCAGCTACCTGATCAGCTTCGGTGCGATCGCTGCCATTCGCCGGCCGATGCAGAGCGATCGTGCCGACCGGCCGCGCCAGTCGATCCGCGCCGACATCGTCGAGGGAGTGCGACATGTGCTGTCCAGTCCCTTCCTGCGGGCCGTGATGCTGATCGCGGCGCCGTTGAACTTCGCCACCAACTGCGCGATCTTCTCGACCACCGTGACGCCGCAGCAGCATCGCGTCTCTTCCTCGCTGATCGGTCTGTCGTTGGGGGCGATCAGTGTCAGTACGTTGCTGAGTGCACTGTGCGCCGGTTGGCTGC
The DNA here is from genome assembly GCA_030853385.1 of Actinomycetota bacterium. Taxonomy (GTDB): domain Bacteria; phylum Actinomycetota; class Actinomycetes; order Mycobacteriales; family Nakamurellaceae; genus Nakamurella. Next base: position 28,837 of record JALYVF010000042.1, read on the forward strand.
AACGCTGGATGACGATGTCCACGCTGGTGCGGCTGGTGGTGTTCGGTCTCATCGGATTCCTGGTGGCCACCGACGTGCTGTTCGGACGGCTGGTGATGGTGGTGCCACTTGCCCCGGCATCTTTCTCGGCCCGGCGATCAATGTGGCGCTGTTCAGCTGACTGGGCGCCGATACGCCCGATCGGTTGCAGGCCAGGGTGGTCAGCGTGGTGATGCTGGCGGCAGTGTCGGCGGCGGCCTTGGCGCCGGTGATCGCCGGCGCGCTGATTCAGCACTGGGGAGACCATGCGTCGCTGACGCTTGCTGTCGGGACGCTGGCGATTTCGGCGGTAGCGGTGCTGGTGAGCCGCGGTATCAAGGAAACGGCAGAGCGGTCGCCGGTGGCGCCATGAATAGCTGGCGCTGGAGCAGTTCCTAGAGGGTGAGATACGCCGCCTGCACTGTGGGAACCGACCGCCCCGCGATACGGTGTGCGCACTCGGAGGCCGACTGGGCTGCCGGGCAATTCGATGGCAGCACATCGACCACCTTCGACATGCACAGACCGACGACCCCGGAGTGAGAAATGTTCTCCAAGATCCTGGTCGCCAATCGCGGCGAGATCGCCATTCGGGCGTTCCGGGCCGCGTACGAGCTTCGGGTTGCCACGGTGGCGATCTTCCCGTACGAAGACCGCAACTCGCTGCACCGGCAGAAGGCGGACGAGGCGTACCAGATCGGCGAGCAGGGGCACCCGGTCCGCGCCTACTTGGACGTCGACGGTGTCGTGCAGGCGGCGATCGAGGCGGGTGCCGACGCGATCTATCCCGGCTACGGCTTCCTGTCCGAGAACCCGAACTTGGCCAGCGCCTGTGCCGATGCCGGTATTACCTTCATCGGGCCGCCCGCCGACGTGCTGGAGCTGGCCGGCAACAAGTCGAGAGCAGTGGCGGCGGCCCGGGAAGCCGGCCTGCCGGTGCTCGAGTCCAGCGAGCCATCGGCCGATGTCGACACCCTGATCGCGGCTGCCGACGCCGTCGGCTTCCCGGTCTTCGTCAAGGCCGTTGCCGGTGGCGGCGGCCGTGGGATGCGCAGGGTCGATACCGCCGAAGAGCTGCCGGAGGCCCTGGGCAACGCCATGCGGGAGGCCGAGTCGGCCTTCGGTGACGCGACAATGTTCCTGGAGCGAGCCGTGGTCGAGCCACGGCATATCGAGGTGCAGATCCTCGCCGACGGCACCGGCCAGCTGATGCACCTGTTCGAACGTGACTGTTCGGTGCAGCGTCGCCATCAGAAGGTGATCGAGGTGGCGCCGGCCGTCGGGCTGGAACCCGAACTGCGGCAACGGATCTGTGACGATGCCGTCAAGTTCGCCAGGCATATCGGTTACCTGAACGCCGGCACCGTCGAGTTCCTGCTGGAAGAGCGCGACGGACACGTGTGCTGGCATTTCATAGAGATGAACCCGCGCATCCAGGTCGAGCACACCGTCACCGAAGAGATCACCGACGTCGATCTGGTGTCGTCACAGATCCGTATTGCCGCCGGCGAGAGCCTGGCCGATCTCGGGCTGTCGCAGGAAACGGTGCGCATCAACGGTGCCGCGCTGCAATGCCGGATCACCACCGAGGACCCGGCAAACGGATTCCGCCCGGACACCGGCAAGATCAACACCTATCGTTCGCCGGGCGGCGCCGGCGTCCGGGTCGACGGCGGGACCGTGCACGCCGGCGCGGAGGTCAGTGCCCACTTCGACTCCCTGCTGGTGAAGCTCACCTGCCGCGGCCGGACTTGGGAGCAGGCTGTACTGCGCGCACGGCGGGCGCTCGCCGAGTTCCGGGTACGCGGCGTCGCGACCAATATCCCTTTCCTGCAAGCAGTTCTCGACGATCCCGACTTCGCGGCCGGCGGCGTCACCACCTCATTCATCCAGACCCACCCACAGCTGCTGACCGCCCGCAGCTCCGCCGACCGCGGCACCAAGCTGCTCAGCTTCCTGGCCGATGTCACCGTCAACCAGCCCAACGGGCCGGCGCCGAAGGCGATGCAGGATCCGTCGGCAAAGCTGCCGGCATTCGATGCCGAACAGCGACCGCCGGATGGCAGCAGGCAACGGCTGCTGGCCGTCGGACCGGAAGCGTTCGCCGCGGAACTGCGCAGCCAGCAGGCGCTCGGCGTCACCGACACCACGTTCCGCGACGCGCACCAGTCGCTACTAGCCACCAGGGTGCGCACCCGCGACCTGCTGGCGGTCGCCCCTGCTGTCGCGCGGCTCACCCCGCAGCTGCTGTCGGTGGAAGCCTGGGGCGGCGCCACCTATGATGTAGCTCTGCGCTTCCTCGCCGAAGATCCATGGGAGCGGCTGGATGCGCTGCGGACCGCGATGCCGAACATCGCGCTGCAGATGCTGCTGCGCGGCCGGAACACGGTCGGTTACACGCCCTATCCGGCGGCCGTCACCGACGCCTTCGTCGCCGAGGCCAGTCGAGCCGGCATCGATATCTTCCGGATCTTCGACGCGCTCAACGACATTGATCAGATGCGCCCGGCGATCGATGCGGTGCGGGCCACCAACTCCGCGGTGGCCGAGGTGGCGCTGTGCTACACCGGCGATCTGGCCGATCCGGCCGAGCAGCTCTACACGCTGGACTACTATCTACGGCTGGCCGAGCAGATAGTCGATGCTGGCGCTCACGTTCTGGCCGTCAAGGACATGGCTGGGCTGCTGCGGGCGCCGGCGGCTCGCATCCTGATCGGCGCGCTGCGCGAGCGGTTCGAGCTACCGGTGCACCTGCACACCCACGACACCGCCGGCGGGCAACTGGCCACCTATCTGGCAGCCATCGAGGCCGGCGTGGATGCCGTCGACGCGGCCAGCGCCCCGATGGCCGGCACCACCTCGCAGCCGCCGCTATCCGCACTGGTGGCGGCCACCGACCACACCGACAGGGCAACCGGACTGGAGCTGCGCGCTGTCAACGACCTGGAGCCGTACTGGGAGAGCGTCCGGGCGATGTACGCGCCGTTCGAATCCGGCCTGCGCGCACCGACCGGGCGTGTCTACCGGCACGAGATGCCAGGCGGCCAGCTGTCGAACCTGCGCCAGCAGGCCATCGCGCTTGGCCTCGGCACCAGGTTCGAGGCGGTCGAGGACACCTACGCCGCGGCCGATCGAATGCTGGGCCGCCTGGTGAAGGTGACGCCGTCGTCGAAGGTGGTCGGCGATCTCGCGCTGCACCTGGTCGGTGCCGGCGTCGACCCGGCCGAGTTCGAGGCCGACCCTGGCCGGTTTGATGTCCCTGATTCGGTGATCGGTTTCCTGCACGGCGAGCTGGGCGACCCGGCTGGCGGTTGGCCCGAGCCATTCAGGACCAAGGCGTTGGCCGGCCGGAAATGGACGCCGCCGGCCGCGGAATTGTCCGCGGAGGACGCCGACGCGCTCACCGCTTCACCACGAAAAACGCTGAACCGCCTGCTGTTTCCCGGTCCGACGAAGGAGTTCGCCGCCGCCCGCGAGGAGTTCGGCGATGTGTCGGTGGTGCCGACGGGCGATTATCTGTACGGGCTGCGACCCGGCGACGAGCACGTACTGCCGTTGGAGCCAGGGGTTCAGTTGTTCGTCGGGCTCGAGGCCATCGGCGAGCCGGACGAGCGCGGCGTCCGCTCGGTGGTCACCACCATGAACGGGCAGCTGCGGCCGCTGCAGATCCGGGACAGGTCGGTGGCCAGCGATGTGCCGGTGGCCGAGCGGGCAGAGACCAGCAATCCAGGTCACGTTGCGGCGCCGTTCGCCGGGGTGGTGACGCTGTCCGTCGCCGACGGCGACCAGGTGTCCGCCGGCCAGACCGTCGCCACCATCGAAGCGATGAAGATGGAAGCATCGATCACCGCGTCCAAGGCCGGAACCGTTGCCAGGACAGCGATCTCGGCCGTGCAGCAGGTAGAGGGTGGCGACCTGGTGCTGGTACTGGACGTCAAGGGCTGAGAAGATGACACGGATCGTTGCCGGGCGCTGGAAGGGGCGCACCCTGCGCACTCCCACCGGTACCACCACTCGGCCCACCGGCGAGAAGATGCGGGCCGCGCTCGGTAACGCACTGCAATCGACCGGGGCGCTCGAGGGTGCCGGCGTCCTGGATCTGTATGCCGGAACCGGCGCCCTCGGACTCGAGCTGGTGAGCCGCGGGGCCGCGTCGTTGGTCGCCGTCGAGAAGGACCGGCACGCCCTCGACGTGTTGCGCGCCAACGTATCCGCACTCGCCGGCGGCAATGTGGACGTGGTCGTCGAAGTGGTTGCCGGTGATGTCGGCTGCGCCATCGCCAGATTGACCGGCCGCCGGTTCGACGTGGTGCTCGCCGATCCGCCCTACGACCTGCCGGACGTCGAACTCAGCGCGGTGTTACGTGGAATCGTCGGGCTGCTGACCGGGGGAGCGGACGTCATCGTCGAACGCAGCGCCCGGTCGGGCGAACCCGACTGGCCGGCGCCACTGGAGGCGGTCCGGGCGAAACGGTACGGCGACACCCTGCTCTGTTACGGTCGCGCGCAATGACAGCGACACCACCCAGCCAGCAGCACCAGCGTCGCCCAACACACGCGGTGTGTCCAGGGTCGTTCGACCCGCCGACGCTCGGGCACCTCGACGTGGTGGGCAGGGCCGCCGGGCTGTTCGACACCGTCACCGTCGCCGTGCTGGTGAACCCGGACAAGCACGGGCTGTTCACCATCGACGAGCGACTCTCGCTGCTGACCGACACCACCGCCGACTGGCCGAACGTCAGGGTCGACTCGTTCAGTGGGCTGCTGGTCGACTACTGCAGCCGGGTCGGCGCCAATGCCGTCGTCAAGGGTCTGCGGGCGGTATCCGACTTCGATTATGAGCTGCAGATGGCCCAGATGAACGCCGGCCTGACCGGCCTTGACACCCTGTTCATGCCGACCAGCCCCGAGTTCTCCTTCATCTCGTCGTCCCTGGTGAAACAGGTTGCTGGCTACGGCGGCGACGTGCACGCCTACCTCCCACCGTTGGTGCACGCCGCCCTGCGCGCCAAACTCGGCTAACTGCACGCCGCCCGCGGCGGCCGATCCGGCCAGCGTGGCTTACCGATCCGGCCAGCGTGGCTTACCGGGTCTGACGGGCACCGGTTGGCACACTGGTGTCTGATCAGAACTGCGCTCGACCGGCAGATTCCCCATCGGAAGGATGCTTGTGTACCGGGTTTTTGAGGCCCTCGACCAGTTGGTCACCATCGTCGAAGAGGCGCGTGGGGTGCCGCTGTCGGCCTCCTGCGTGGTTCCGCGGGGCGATGTGCTCGACCTGCTGGACGACGTCCGCGATGCGCTGCCCGGTGAGGTCGACGACGCGCAGGACGTGCTCGACCACCGCGACCAGCTGATTTCCGGCGCTACCGCGACCGCGGAGAAGTCCGTCGGCGACGCCCGGGCCGAGGCGGATCAATTGGTGGCGACGGCCAGGAACGAGGCCGGCGCGACGGTCGCCGGCGCGAAGACGCAGGCCGACCGGATGATCGAAGAGGCCACTGCCAGGGCGGCGGCCATCGTGCAGCGGGCGCAGGCAGACGCCGAGCGGCACATCCAGGGAGGTCACGACCAGCACGACGGGTTGATCGCTCGAGGCCAGCAGGAACACGAACGGCTGGTGGCGGCCGGCCGCGCCAACCACGAACGCAGCGTGGCCGACGGCAGGGCCGAGCAGGCACGGCTGGTCTCTCAGCATGAGGTGGTGCAGTCCGCCCACTCCCAGTCGGCCGACATCATCGACAGCGCGCACGCCGATGCCGATCGAATGCGGGCCGAGTGCGACACCTACGTCGATCACAAGCTCGCCGATCTGGAGGAGACACTCACCAAGACGCTGCGCACCGTCGGTCGCGGACGTACGGCGCTCCGATCGGGCGCGACGGCCGACTACCGCGAGTGAGGCTCGTCACCCTGTCCTGACGGCGTGATTGTCGTCGGGGTGAACGGCTGCACTACTGTCGGACCGGATGCCCATCGGCGCTCTTCGCGCCTCCGCACAACCCCCGAAATCGACTGATCATGTCTGCGCGGCGCCATCCTCACAGCTCGTTGTGGGTCCTGGACACCAGGACCCTCGGTCGGCGACCCGGCAGCTGCCAGCCGGTGCGGCTCTCGGTGCCCGTCAGCACCCCGATCGGCATCGAGGTGCTCGCTGTTCCCGCAGGTCACGACGTCGAGCTGGACCTGCGCCTCGAGTCGGTGTCCGAGGGCGTGTGGGTGTCCGGCGAAGCGTCCGCCGAGGCGGTCGGTGAGTGTTCCCGCTGCCTGATCGAGATCGCCGCGCCGGTGCGGGCCGCCATCAGAGAGCTGTACGTCTACCCGGGCTCGACCACCGACGAGACGACGGCCGAGGACGAGCTGCCACGGGTGGTCGACGATCTGATCGATCTCGAGCCGCTGGTGACCGACGAACTGACGCTGACGCTGCCGTTGGCGCCACTGTGCCGTCCCGACTGCCCCGGTCTGTGCTCGGAATGCGGTGAGCGACTCGCCGACCTCGAGCATCCTCACGCGCATGAGATACTGGATCCGCGCTGGGCAGCTCTCGCGGAGAAGTACGGTTCGACAGATGCTGCGCAATCGGATTCGGCGGACACCTGAACGCCGGCCGAGCTCTGAAGCGCGAAGTGTTCATGATTTGTGAGTGCACGGTGTCAGTGCCGGGTTCACCGCCCCGCTGACCATACGAAGGAGAAGTAGTCGTGGCTGTCCCGAAGCGGAAGATGTCCCGCAGCAACACCCATGCTCGCCGGTCGCAGTGGAAAACCACCGTGCCCACCCTGGCACCCTGCCCCAACCGGGCCTGCGCCGAGCTGAAGCTCCCGCACACCGTCTGCCCGAATTGCGGCCAGTACGACGGCCGTCAGGTCGTCGAGGTCTGACGAACTGATGAGCAGCGCGGCTCGCGCCCAGAATGCGCCTGACCCTGCGCTGCTGCCATCATTCGCCACGGACGTATCGGCGGCTATCGGTATCGAGCTCCGGCCAGAACTGGCAGTGCTGGCGCTGACCCACCGGTCTTTCGCCTACGAGAACGGCGGCCTGCCCACCAACGAGCGGCTGGAGTTCCTCGGGGACTCGGTGCTCGGCATCGTGGTGACCGAAGAGCTGTACCTGGTGCACCCGACCTTCGCCGAAGGGCAGCTCGCCAAGCTGCGGGCATCGATCGTCAACATGCACGCGCTGGCCGGCGTGGCCGGGGCGATGAACCTTGGCACCCTGCTGCGGCTCGGCCACGGCGAAGAACTGACCGGCGGCCGGGACAAGGCCTCCATTCTCGCCGACGCCGTCGAAGCCCTGCTCGGGGCGATCTATCTGCAGTACGGGCTCGAGCCGACCCGCGGCGTCATCCACCGGTTGTTCCATGACCTGATCGCCGCCGCCCCGTCGCTCGGGGCCGGGCTCGATTGGAAGACCTCGCTGCAGGAACTGGCGGCCGCCGAGGCCTTCGGTGTTCCGGTCTACGAGGTGACCGAAGAGGGCCCCGACCACCTCAAGACCTTCAGCGCGGTGGTGTTGGTCGGCGGCCAGCCGCGCGGCGACGGCTCCGGCCGCACCAAGAAAGAGGCTGAGCAGCAGGCCGCCTCGACGGCCTACTCGGTGCTCACCCAGGGCAACGGCACCGAACCGTCGGAGACGGCAGCCGGCATGGCTGCGGGCGCTCCCGACACCGACTGACGTGCCGGAGCTGCCCGAGGTCGAGGTAGTGCGGCGCGGGTTGGTCACCCATGCGGCCGGTCGCCGGATCGCCACCGTCGACGTGCACTCCGATCGGGCCGTCCGCCGTCATGCTGGTGGCCGCACCGACTTCGAAAGCGTGTTACGCGGCCGGCAGATCCTGGACATCCGGCGCCGCGGAAAGTACCTCTGGCTGGTGTTGGACGACGGTGATGCGGTGTTGGCGCACCTCGGCATGAGCGGCCAGTTCCGAGTCGGCGATCCGGCCGGTGATGTGGCGCCGAATGACTCTGCGGGGGACCACCCGCACCTGCGAGTACGGTTCCGCTTCGACGACGACGGCCCCGATCTGGACTTCCTCGACCAGCGCACCTTCGGAGGGATGATGTTCGCCGCCGGCGGCGCCGAGTTGCCGGCCGCCATCGCCCACATCGCCAGGGATCCGCTGGATCCCGAGTTCTCCATCGATGCTGCCGTTGCTGCGGTGCGGGCCAAGCACACCGAGATCAAGCGCGCGCTGCTGGACCAAACAGCGGTGTCCGGGATCGGCAACATCTATGCCGATGAGTCGTTGTGGCGCGCCAAGGTGCACTACCTGCGGCCAACGGCGAAACTCAGCCGGCCGGTGACGCGGACGGTGCTCGACGCGGCGATCGAGGTGATGACGGAGGCGCTGCACGCGGGGGGCACCAGCTTTGATGCGTTGTATGTCAACGTGAATGGTGAGTCCGGCTACTTCGACCGCACCCTCAACGCCTACGGCAGGGAGGACCTGCCGTGCCCGCGCTGCGGGACGCCGATCCGGCGCGAGGCCTTCATGAACCGATCGTCCTTCTTCTGCCCGCGCTGCCAGCGGCGGCCACGGTGAGCGAGCCGGCCGGCGGACCGGTCCGCACCTTTGCCGTGGTGCCGGCCGGCGAGCGGCCGGTGCGGATCCGGCGGACGGCGCGGGTGCTGATGGTCGACGACCGCGATCGGCTACTGTTGTTCGCCGACAGCGACCCAGGGCTGCCGGGAAGCAGCTGGTGGATCACCACCGGCGGCGGCGTCGAACCTGGCGAGAGTGACAGGGCGGCGGCCATCCGGGAGGTGGCAGAGGAGACGGGGGCGGTGGTGATGGACGCCGACCTGATCGGGCCGATCGCGGTGCGGCATGCGGTCCATGGCTACACCGACGTGATCGTCGAGCAGGGCGAGGTGTACTTCGGCGTGCGGGTGCCGGCCTTCGAGGTGAGCACCGCAGGGCACACGGCAGAAGAACGGCTGACGATGACCACCCATCGTTGGTGGACCCGCGCCGAACTTGCCGGTACCGCCCACATCGTCTGGCCGGTGGGAATTCTCAACATCTGGGAGCAGCTCGATCTGCACCGGCAGAACCCGGACGTGTTCCCGTTGAATCTTGGCAGCCAGCAGGAGTCGACGGTGCAGGTACCGGAATAAGTTGGCCGCACGCCTGCATCCCTTGACAGGTATATACGTAGGCGGGCATATTAGTGACATGCCAGTCGATGTCTTCACCGTGCTGGCCGAACCGCGCCGCCGACAGATCCTGGACACCCTGCGCGACGGACCGGCCAGCGTCGGGGAGTTGGTGGGGCGGCTGGCCGTGTCGCAGCCGACCATCTCCAAACACTTGCGAGTACTGCGACAGTCTGGGCTCGTCCGCTCCAGAACCTCGGCACAGCAACGGATCTACAGCATCGAGTACGCGCCGCTGCAGGAGTTGGACCGCTGGCTGCGTCCCTATCAGGTGCAGTGGACGCGGAGCTTCGGCGCGTTGGCGCTGCACCTTGACGCTCGTCACACCGTTCGCTCCGGCCGTCGCCGGAGTACCGGACACCCCGATCCCACCACCAAGGAGACACCATGACGCACACCTCAGCGTTGGATATCGGTCCACTGCAACAGGTATCGACCGATCCCAGCGGCGAGCGTTGGACCCTGACGTTCGCCAGGACCTTCCCGCACACCACGACGGCTCTGTGGTCGGCGATCAGCGATCCTGCGGAGTTGCCGCAGTGGGCGCCCTACACCGCCGACCGCAACCTCGGCAGGGTCGGGCCTGCCACGTTGACGATGGTCGACGGGCCGGAGCCGGTGGAGCTCGACGGGACGGTGACGGTCGTCGAGCCGGCGTCGGTGCTCGAACACGCCTGGGGGACCGACTTGCTGCGCTGGGAACTGACTCCGGCCCCCGACGGGACAGAGCTGATGCTGCGGCAGACGACCGACAGGCACGACCAGATCCCGTTGTTGGCCGCCGGCTGGCACATCTGCCTGGCGGTGGCAGATCGACTACTGGCCGGCAGCCCGTTCGGTCCGGTGGTCGGCAGCGATGCCACCGCGCACGGCTGGGAACGCTTACGTGACGACTACCAGCGGATCCTCGGTGACCGCTAGCCTGCCAAAGGCGGGTCAGCCCAACGGAATCGGAGCCGCTGCCCCGGGCGGCATTGTGCGGCCAGATCCATCGACGACTCGGTGACGACGCCGATCACCGGATAGCCGCCGGTGACGGGATGGTCGGGCATCAAGAGTACCGGCTCGCCGCCTGGTGGCACCTGCAGGCAGCCGCGGACCATGCCCTCGCTCGGCAGCTCGCCGCGGCCACGGTCACTGCGCGGCAGCGTGCCGCCGGTGAGTCGCAGCCCGACCCGGTCACTGTGTGGCGACATCTGCCAGCTGGTCGACACCAGCAACTCCGGGTCGGCGAACCAGTCGTCACGCGGGCCGCGGATCACCTCGAGGACGACTACCTCATCAGGGAGAGCCGTTGCGGGAGAATCTGTTTCGGGTTCGAAACCGTTGGCCGACCCGATCGGCAAAAGCTGGCCGGCTACCAGCGCGGCGGGTCCGATGCCGGACAGAGTGTCGGTCGATCGGGAGCCGAGCACCAGCGGAACGTCGATGCCCCCGCGCACCGCCAGGTAGCAGCGCAGGCCGCGCTCGGCCATACCGATCGCCACCACAACGCCCGGCGTCACCTCGAAGGCCTGTGCCGTGTCGACCTTCTCGTCGTCAATGGTCACCGCGGCGGTGGCTCCGGTGACGGCGAGCAGCAGGTCGGCATGGGCCTGTAGCGTCAGCCCGCCCAGCAGCACCTCGACGGCGGCAGCGTCGACACCATTGCCGACCATCGCCGACCCGCGGCGGAACGCAGCCAGATCCGCAGCGCCGGATCGGCCGACCCCGACCGACCCGAACCCGGGCCGGCCGAGATCCTGAACCAGCGACAACATGCCTGGCGCAACAACTTCTAGCCCGCCGGTGCCATCAGCCATTCGCCTCGACCGCCTCGAACCGCACTACGCAGCCTGGCCGCAGCAGTGCCGGCGGCTCCCGGTCGGCGTCCCACATCGCCAACTCGGTGGTGCCGATCAGCTGCCAACCGCCGGGGGAGGACCGTGGGTAGACGCCGGAGAACTCGCCGGCCAAGCCCACCGATCCGGCGGGTATCGAGGTGCGCGGCGACGCCCGCCGCGGGACCTGCAGCCGCGAATCGCCGCCATGCAGGTAGGCAAACCCCGGCGCGAACCCGCCGAAGGCAACCCGCCACTCCGATCCGGTGTGGGCGGCAATCACCCTGTCCACCGACAGCCCGGTCAGCTCGGCAACGTTGGCGAGATCGGCGCCGTGGTAGCGAACCGGGACGATCACCAGCTCCGTTGAGGAGGCGGAATCGGTGGGGGCGCTGGGCTTGTCGTTCGCGCACAACGCTGCGACCAGATCGCGCAGTACTGCTAGATCGGTGCCAGGTTGCGGCCGGAGCAGGACGGTTCTGGCGGCAGCCACTTGATCGGTAAAGGCGGGCAGTCGGCCGGTACGAACGGCCGATCGCAGGATGCCGTCCACCGTCACCGCGTCCGTCAGGCTGTCGGCCTCCACCAGCAGCGCGGACTCGCCCATCGGCCTGATCGTCACCAACATGTGGTCACCCCTGCGCTTGCTCAACCCTGTGCGGCGAACGGGCCGATCCGCACCCCTGCGCCCTGGAGTGCGTTTCGCACCGCCAGCGCCATCGCGACGGCACCCGGCGAGTCGCCGTGGGTGCAGACCGATTGGGCCCGCACCTCGATCTCGGTTCCGTCGACGGCCGTGATCCTGCCGGTGGTCGCCATCGACACCATCCTGGCCGCCACCGCTGCCGGGTCCGACAGCACCGCCCCCGTCTCGCGCCTGGACACCAGCGTGCCGTCCGGGGTGTAGGCCCGATCGGCGAACGCCTCCGTCACCGTCGTCAGCCCGGCCGCCGCCGCCTGCCGCAGTACCTCGGATCCCGGCAGCCCCAGCAGCGGTAGCGTCGGGTCGTAGCGGCGCACCGCGTCGACCACCGCCGCCGCATGATCGGTGTGCGCGGCGATCGTGTTGTACAGCGCCCCATGGGGTTTCACGTACCGCACCGCGGTGCCGGCGGCCCG
>JALYVF010000005.1 GCA_030853385.1 Actinomycetota bacterium
TGTCGTGGAACTGGAACACCAATTCGACCTGCCGGTCGGCATCGACAAGGCCTGGGCAACGCTGCTCGACATCACGACGGTGGGGCCGTGTTTTCCCGGCGCGCAGCTGGACAGCGTCAACGGTGACGAGTTCGCCGGATCGGTGAAGCTGAAGGCCGGGCCGGTCAGGCTCACCTACCAGGGCACGGCAAAGATCGTTGACCGCAACGACCGGGCGCACACTGCCAGCATCCAGGCGACCGGAACCGAGGGGTCGGCATCCACCGCGGCAATGTTGGTGACGGCTACCGCGACCGAGCTGGCCACCAACAGGACGAGGGTCGACCTGGTGACCACGTTGTCGCTCACCGGCCGACCCGCACAGTTCGGCCGGCCGATGATGGTCGAGGTCGGCAACCGGCTGATCAGCCAGTTCGCCGATTGCGTGTCCAGCAAGCTGGTGGGCAGGGCAGCCGGCGGCGCGCAGCTGATCGACGTGGAGAACCCGGACGAGATCGCAGCAGAGCGAGAGGCGGCGATCGCCGCCGGTACTGCCGGCACCAACGGCGACCAGCCGTCCTCGGGTCTAGCAACACCGGGGGTAGCGACACCGGGGGTAGAGACTCCGGGCAGCTCGGGGCGCGAGCTGGCCTTCGCCGGCACCCCGGCCTCCTCGCTGCTGACGAAAATCATCCCGGCTGCGTTGGCGGTGCTCGCGGTGATCCTGCTGCGCAGGTTCCGCAACTCGCGGGCTTAGCAACTCACCGGCCCAGCAACGAGAGCTGAACAGTCAGCTGTCAGCGAACACCGCTCTCACCCCTGCCAAGACGGCCCGATCGCTTCTACCGTCGGTGGATGACCGCTGACCTCGTGGGCACAGAACCCCAGACCGCCACCGTCATCCCGCTGCGCCCGCCGGCTCAGCAGGGACCACCGGAACCGGAACCACTGTGGCGGGAGCTGGCCGGCGACGTGCTGCGTGACGAACGGACCAGGCAGCGTCGGACGCTCAGCGATGTCGCCGACCGGGCTGGGATCTCCCCGCAGTACCTCTCGGAGGTCGAGCGCGGCCGCAAGGAGCCCTCGTCGGAGATGCTGTCGTCGATCTGCGGCGCGCTTGGACTCACATTGTCCGCGCTGTTGGCCGGCGGGCAACTGCAGATCATCCGGCTCGGCTCTGCCTCGACGTTTGCCACCATGACCGGGCCGCGGACCATGCCGTCCGGGCCGGTACTGATGTCCGGGGCGCTATTGATGGCTGTTTAGTTTAGTAGGTGCCCCGAGTGATCGCCAGCGCCCCGAGCGCGGCGACGGCTTCCTTGCCGTCGTCCTCGGTGAAGCCGCGGGTGCAGACCGACACGATCAGCGCCCGCGGACCCGGCTCGCCGACGTAGGCGACGTCGTGCAGGATCCCGTCCACCCAGCCGGATTTGCTGCCCCAGCGCACCCCGTCGGGCACCTGCGTGCCGATCACCCCGAACTGCTGACGGGACAGCATGCGTGCCATCCAGTCGGACCATCTGGGTCCGGCCAGCCGCCCGGACACCAGCGCCCCCATCAGCGCCGCCAGGTCGCCGGCGGTGATCACGTTGCCGCCGCCGGTCCCGTACGTCGCGGCCGCAGCGAAGTCGCCGAACTTGCGACTCACCCGGCTGGATACCGCGCCGGCGTCGGCCAGCACCCGGTTCACCTCGTCGAAACCGATCAGCTCGTACAGCAGATTGGTCGCCTCGTTCGACGACACCACGATCATCCGTTCCACCACATCGGCCAGCGGCATCGGCTGCCCCGCCGGGGCCATGCCGTGGTCGACGTCGTCGGGTACCAGCCGATAGTCCGGGGTACCAGCGACCGCGCTGACGAACGTGTCTCGGCTGATCAGCTGCTGCTCCAAGGTCAGCTCGCCGACCTCCAGCAGCCGGCCCACCGCCGCCAGCACCGCCAGCTTCACCGTGCTCGCCGGGTAGAACTGCGCATCCGCCAACCGCTCCGCGAGTACCTCCCCGGTCGCCGAGCGATCCGGAACGCGACCACCGGAGTGCCGTCGCTGTAGGTCGATCGGACCGACATCAGCGAACCTTCCCGGCGCCGCGGACTACAGCGTCCTGCACCGCAGCGTCCTGCACCGCAGCGTCCTGCACCGCAGCGTCCTGCACCACGGCGGCAAAGGCAGAGATCAACGTCCGCGCCTGCGCTTCGTTGACGGCGGCGTCGGCCTGCCCGGCCGCGATCAGCGCAGCCGGGTGGTACCCGTCGGCGGTCAGCGATTCCGGGTTCCAGCGGGCGATCCTGGCCGCATCGGCCTCCGGATGGAATTGCAGCCCCCATGCGCACTCACCCACCCTGAACGCCTGCACAGTGCAGGCCGCGCTGGTGGCCAGCAGGGTGGCCGCCGGCGGCAGCACGGTGATGCTGTCGCGGTGGTTCTGGATCATCCGCAGCGTCCCCTGCGATGCCAGCGGGCCGAACAGCGGATCGTCGACCGCGGCCGGCAGCAGCTCCACCGGACAGGAACCGCGCTCCATCGCCCCCGAATCCGCCGTCACCCCACCGCCGGCGCACAGTGCCAGCAGCTGGCCGCCGAGGCAGATCCCCAGTACCGGAACCCGCAGTGCCACAGCCTTTTCCGTCAGCCGGCGCTCGACGGGCAGCCATCGTGCACGCTCGTCGGCGTCGGGCATGAAATTGCCGCCGAGCAGCACCAGACCAGCCAGCCCGTCGAGCAGGTCGTCGGCGTCGGCGTCGGTGTCCTGCCGGTCGAGCAGCTGCTCGCCGCCCATCACGGCGACGTCGATGCCGGCGCCGGTCAGCCACTCGACCAGCCGCCCCGGCCCGCTGGCCGCAGCGTTTTGGATGACGAGCACCCGCAACGTCTCGGCGGTGTCCGGATCAGTCATGTCCTGCTGCCTCCGCGGTCACATCGGCGGCAAAATGACACGCCGCCAGGTGTTCGGACGTCTCTTGCGGCTGCAGCTCTGGCTGCACCGTGTTGCAGACGCTGGGCACTCGGTCGCCGTCCCCGTGGTCCTGTTCGTCCCCGCGGCGGCCGACGATCGGGGCCAACCAGCAGCGGGTGTGGAACCGGCAGCCCGATGGCGGCGCGGACGGCGAAGGAACGTCACCGTCGAGCACGATGGGGCGCCGAGAGCCGCGCACGGTCGGGTCCGGCAGCGGCACCGCCGACATCAGCGCCCGGGTGTACGGGTGCCGGGTCTGCTCGTACACCTGGGTGTCGGTGCCGCTCTCCACCACCCGGCCCAGATACATCACCGCCACCTCGTCGGCGATGTGCCTGACCACCGACAGGTCGTGCGCGATGAACAGGTACGCCAGGCCCAGCTCGTCCTGCAGCTTCTCCAGCAGGTTGATCACCTGGCCCTGGATCGACACGTCCAGCGCCGACACCGGCTCGTCACAGATCAGGATCTTCGGTTTCACGGCGAGCGCTCTGGCGATGCCGATCCGCTGCCGCTGCCCACCGGAGAACTGATGCGGATACCGGTTCAGCTGATCGGGGTTCAGCCCGACCCGGTCCATCAACTCCCGGACCGCCTTGTCCTTGCCGCCCTTGGGAATCGACTCCGGATGGATGGCAAACGCCTCACCGACGATCTCGCCGACCGACATCCGCGGGTTCAACGACGTGTAGGGGTCCTGGAAGATCAGTTGGATGGTGCGCCGCAGCTCGCGCCGTTGCGACCGTTTCATGCCAGCCACG
The DNA here is from genome assembly GCA_030853385.1 of Actinomycetota bacterium. Classification (GTDB taxonomy): domain Bacteria; phylum Actinomycetota; class Actinomycetes; order Mycobacteriales; family Nakamurellaceae; genus Nakamurella. Next base: position 3,698 of record JALYVF010000005.1, read on the forward strand.
TCGACGCCGTCGACCAGGATCCGGCCACTGGTTGGGGCGTCGACGCCGACCAGCACCTTGGCCAGCGTTGACTTGCCTGATCCCGACTCACCGACCAGGCCCAGCGTCCGGCCGCGCCGCAACGACAGCGACACCCCGTCGACCGCTTTCACCTGCCCGACCGTGCGTTTGAAGATCACGCCGCGCTTCACCGGGTAGTGCTTGACCAGGTCGTCGACCTGCAGCAGTACGTCATCAGACATCGGTCAGCACCTCCCCGGCGAAATGGCAGGCTGCCGATTGACCGTCCGGCAGGTTCACCTTCGGCGGCGGCGACCCGGTGCGGCAGATGTCCTGCGCCATCTCGCAGCGGGGATGGAACGGACAGCCGGCCGGCATGGCCAGCAGATCCGGCGGCCGGCCGGGAATCACCTCGAGGTCGCCGCCCTTGTGGTCCAGCCGCGGGATCGACCGCAGCAGCGCCCTGGTGTACGGGTGGGCGGGTCGGCCGTACACCTCCAGCACCGGTGCCTGCTCCACCGCGCGGCCGGCGTACATCACCGTCACATCGTCGGCAACGGTCGCCACCACCCCGAGATCGTGGGTGATCAGGATCAGCGCCATCTGCCGCTCGGCCTGGATCTCGGCGAGCAACTGCATGATCTGCGCCTGCACCGTCACGTCCAGCGCGGTGGTCGGCTCGTCGGCGATCAGCACCTCTGGGTCCATCGCCAGCGCCATCGCGATCATCACCCGCTGCCGCATGCCGCCGGAGAATTGGTGCGGATACTCGGTCACCCGCTGGCGGGCGGCGGGCACCTTGACCATGTCCAGCAGCTCGATCGCCCTGGCGCTTGCCTTCCGGTGGGACAGTCCGTGCCGCGCCCGCAACGCCTCGGTGAGCTGCCAGCCCACGGTGTAAACAGGGTTCAACGCGGCCAACGCGTCCTGGAAGACCATGCCAACGTGCTCACCGCAATAGCTACGGTGCTGTCGCCGGCTCAGCGTCAGCAGGTCGGTGCCGTTGAACCGGATGCTACCGCTGGGGATCCGGGCCGGCGGCATCTGTAGCAGACCCATCACGGCCAGCGAGCTGACGCTCTTGCCGCTGCCGGACTCGCCGACGATGGCCAGCGTCTGGCCGGCATCGACGGAGTACGTCAGCCCGTCGACGGCCCGCACCGCCCCGTCTGGGGTGACGAACTCGACGACGAGGTCGGTGACTTCGAGCAGCGGCGGCGCTGATGGTTCGTTCGCAAGCTCACCCGGCGCTGATGGTTCGTTCGCAAGCTCACTCACGTCGATCACTTCAGTTTCGGGTCGAGGGCGTCGCGCAGGCCATCACCGAGGATGACGAACGCGAGGACGGTGAGCACCAGGCACCCCAGCGGGAACAGCAGCAGGTACTTCTCGCCACCGGTGAACCGCTCCGATCCGTTGCTGATCAGAATTCCCCAACTCACCGCGGGTGGGCGCACGCCGATGCCCAGGAACGCCAGCACCGCCTCGGTACCGATCACCCCGGCGATGGCGGTCGGGATCAGCGCGGTAACGGTGCCGATCGCGTTCGGCAGCACGTGCCGGACCATGATCCGCAGATCGGAGGCACCCAGCACCCGCGCGGCCACCACATAGTCCAGGTTCTTGGTCTCCAGTACGTTCGCCCGGACATACCGGGTGTAGCCCATCCAGCCGAAGGCGGTCAGCACAATGGCCGGTTGCACGATGCTGGCCAGCACTCCGCCGCCGGTGTCCACCTTGCGGAACAGCGACAGCAGCAGCAGGGCTGCCAGCAGCAGCGGGATCACCAGGAACACCTCGACGGTGCGGGAGATCACCGTGTCCACCCAGCCGAGGTAGTAGCCGGCCACGGTGCCAAGCGTCACCCCGATCACCACCGACAGTCCCACCACGATGAACGCCAGCAGCAGCGACGGCCGGGCTCCATAGACCACCCCAGCGAGCAGATCGCAACCCGTCACGTCGGTTCCGAACGGGTGCTGGCCGCCGAACCATTGCGGCGGGATGCCGGAGTCGATGATGTTGCAGTGCTGCGGGTCCTGCGAGGTGAACAACGCCGGGAACAACGCGACCACCAGGAAGAACAGCGCGACCAGTGCCGCAGCGATCACCTCGGGCCGGCGGCGCAGGGTGCGAAAGGCCTCGGACCAGATAGAGCCGCCTGCCCTTCGTTGATCCAGGGAGGTCGTCTCCTCGGCGATCAGCGCCGAGACGCTCGGGTCAGTCATAGCGGATCCTCGGGTCGAGGGCGGCGTACAACACGTCGATCACGATCATCACCGCGATGGTGACGATGGCCAGTAGCGAGACGATGCCGACCACCAGCGACACGTCACTGTCCCGGACCGCATTCCACAGCACCCCGCCCATGCCGTAGATATTCATCACACCCTCGGTGATCACCGCGCCGGCCAGCGCCTCGGTGAAGACGATGCCGACCGCGGTGGCCACCGGGATGGACGAGTTGCGGACGATGTGGAACACCGTGACGTGCCGTTCCGACAGGCCCTTGGACCTGGCGGCGCGGACGTGATCGGAGTTGTAGTTCTCCAGTTGCGCGGCCCGCACCAACCGGATGAAGGCGGCCGAGCCGGTCAACCCGAGCAGCAGACCAGGAATGATGACCGTGACCATCGGATGCTCGGAATCGAACGACGGCTTGAACAGCAGCGCCGCAAAACTGTCGGTACCGAACTGCTTCCTCGCCCAGGTGTAGACCGGCACGGTGACCACGTAGCGATACACCAGCAGCATCACGAACACCGGCAGCGCGTCGATCACGATGGACAGCCCGCGAATGCCGTGATCGGCAATCTTGCCGCGGCGCCTGGCCGCCACCGAGCCGAGCGTCATTCCGACCAACAGCCAGGTCACCGTCACCACCAGGAACAGCCGCAGCGTGTTCGGCGCCGCTGTTCCCACGATGTTGAGCACGGTGCGGCCGTGCAGATCGGTTCCGAAATTGCCGGACAGGTAATCCTTCAGCCGGTTGACGAACGGACCAAGGCACGGATTGCCGAGATGGTTGTAGCAGGGGTCACCGAGACCGAACCGCGCCGAGACCGCGGCGATCTGCGCCTGGGTGGGAAGCCGGTCGCCGAAGAAGGCCAGCGCCGGGTTCCCGTTGAGCTGAATCGCCCAGGTGGTGAGCACATGCAGCAGAAAGATCACCAGGAACAGCGTGAAAATGCCCTGCAGCACCCGCCGGAGGACGTACTGACCCACCCGGCGGCTACTTGATCGTCAGCAGGCGGAGTTTGACCGCACCACTGAACGGATCGAGCACCACATTGCCCAGCCGCTGGCTGTAGAACGCGACGTTCTGCGAGAAGCTGATCGGTACCGTCGGGAAGTCGGCGGCCAGGATCGTCTCGGCATCCTGGTATTTCTTGACGGCAGCGTCGAGGTTGGGTGCGGCGTCGCCGGCCTTGATCGCGGCGTCGAACTTGGCGTCGTAGTAGCCGTACGCGGCGTTGCCCTTCTTCGGGTCGCCGCCGGCGTAGGTGGGCGCCAGGTAGTTCTCGTTGAGCGGGTAGTCCGGGAACCAGTTGGAGCGCATGATGCCGGTGAAATCGCGCGCCGCGCGCCGTTTGAAGTAGTCGGGCGTCGGGTCCAGCTGGTACGGGATGCCGAGGTTGAGCTGGATCGAGTCGCCGATCGCCTTGAAGTACTGCTCCTGGGTGTCGTCCTTGCCCAGGTGGATGGTCAGCTTCTTGCCGGCCGGCCAGCCGCCGGCCTTGGCCAGCGCGGCCTTCGCGGCCGCGGGGTCGAACTTGCACCACTGGCAGGTTCCGGCCACGCCGCCTGGCACGCCGTCCGGCACCACCCAGCTGTCTGCCGGGACGGCCTGGCCGGGCAGGATCTTGTCGATGATGGTCTTACGGTCGATGGCCATCGAGATCGCCTTGCGGAACTCGATGTTGTCGAACGGCTTGCCCAGGTACATCGGGAAGCCGATGTAGGTGAGCGCGGCGCCTGGGCCGACGACCTTGCGGGAGGAGATGTCCGGGTCGGCGTTGGCGGCGGCCCACTGCGCCGGCGGCGGCGCCGACACGTCGATGTCACCGACCTGGAAGTCCGGCCAGTCGGACTTGCCCGAGTACTCGGTCCACTGGATGCCGGCGTAGGTCGGGGTCTCCTTGAGCGTGTAGCCGGCCCACTTGCTGGCAGTGAGCTTCTGCCCCTGGTCCCATTCGTCGATCTTGAACGGGCCGTTGCCGATCGGCTTGGTGGCACAGGTCTTGATGTCGGCCAGGCAAGCCTTGGCGATCGGGAAGAAGCCGGTGTAGCCGAGCATGGTGGAAAAGCCGGCGAACGGAGCGGTGAGTGTCACCTGCAGGGTCAGTGGATCGACGATCTTGACGCCGGAGAGCTCTTTGGCCTTCGGCTGCTCGCTGACGGTGACCTTGCCGCTGTCGTCCTGCTCGTACTTGCCCTGCATCGGGTCGTAGCCCGCGACGCGCTCGAAGAAGTAGTTGTTGGCCATCGCGTTCGGGCCGTAGGCGGCGTAGTTCCAGGCCCTGGCGAAGGCAGCGGCGTCCACCGCCTCACCGTTCTGGAACTTCAGCCCTGCCTTGATCTTGATGGTCCAGACCTTGTTGCCGGAGTTGCTGATGCTGTCGGCGACGTAGTTGTAGGGCTTCTTGGTCTTCGGGTCGTAGCGGACCAGCCCGTCGTAGACCACGTCCAGCACGCTGATGTTGTCCCCGACGTTGGAGTCCATCGGCAGCAGGGTGTTCACGTTCTGGGTCAGGGACAGCTTCAGGACCGCGCTGTTGTCGCCGGAGCCGGTGCCGGAGCCGGTGCCGCCGGCCGAGGCGCCGGAGCCGGTAGCCGACGTTCCGCCACCGGAGCCGGAACCGGACGAGCAACCGGTCAGCACCACGGCTGCCGCAGCGATCCCCGCAACGAGTCGACCGAATTTCACGTTCTACCTCCAAGTGGATGGCGCCAGGCAGCCGGAAGCTCCCGGACCTTCCGCTGGATCCTGCCTCATCCGGTGGCCAATGCGTAACCCATACACAGGATTGGAAACAGATCCGTGACAAAATTACGCAACGGAACCCGGTCGATCGCGTCCCTGAAGGCTAGGCGGCCCGTCCGACCGCCTTTCGCGGCTCGGTGATCCGATCCGCAAGCCCGTAGTCGACGGCCTGCCCAGCGGTGAAGATCTTGTCCCGCTCGGTGTCGGCGAGCAGCGTCTCGATGCTCTGCCCGGTATGCAGGCTCAGCACCTCGTTCATCTGCGCCCGCACCCGCAGCACCTCCTTGGTGTGCAGCGTCAGGTCGGAGATGGTGCCTTGCCCACCGATCGACGGCTGGTGCAGCAGCACGCTGGCATGCGGCAGCAACGTGCGCCGGCCCTCGCCGCCGGCCGCCAGCAACACCGCGGCACCAGAGGCGGCCTGCCCTACGCAGGTGGTGGCGACCGGAGCCTGCACGAACTGCATGGTGTCGTAGATGGCCATGGTGGCCGACATTGAGCCACCGGGCGAGTTCAGGCACAGGCTGATCTCCTGGTCCGGCGTCTCGGAATCCAGAAAGAGCAACTGCGCCACCACCACATTGGCGACGTCGTCGTCGATCTCGGTGCCGAGATAGATCAACCGCTCGGAGAGCAGCCGGGAGTAGACATCGACGATCCGTTCGCCGGATGCCGTCTTCTCCACCACGCTGGGAATCGAATAGTGCCCCATGGTCAGTACCCCAATCCTGAGTTGCGGCCCTGTGGTCGGACCTCCTGAAGCGACGACACCACCTGGTCGACGAACCCGTAGTTCTTGGCCTCATCGGCGGTGAACCAGTGGTCCCGGTCGCTGTCGGCGGCAATCGTCTCGATGCTCTGTCCGGTGAACTCGGCGTTCAGTGCCGTGATCACCGTCTTGGTGTGCTCGAGATTGGCGGCCTGGATCTCCACATCGATGGCAGTGCCCTGCACCCCCGCCGAACCCTGGTGCATCAGGATCCTGCTGTGCGGCAACGCATATCGCTTCCCTGGGGTGCCGGCGGACAGCAGGATCTGGCCCATGCTGGCGGCCAGCCCCATCGCGACGGTGGCGACGTCGGGCGCGATCGCCCGCATGGTGTCGAAGATCGCCAGCCCGGCGGAGACGGAACCGCCGGGAGAGTTCACCAGCAGCAGGATGTCCCGCCGCGAGTCTTCCTCGGCGAGCAGCAGCAGCTGGGCGCACAGCCGATTCGCGATGGGGTCGTCCACTTCTTGTCCCAGCTGCAGGATGCGCTGGTGCTGAAGTCTGGTGGCCAGCTGATCGGCCAATGGTTCGGCTATCTCGGTGGTGTTGGTCATGCCGTTCAGCCTGCGACGTCGGCGGGCTGGACGCGAGCAGATCCGCTGTCAGCAGCGCTGCTGTGAGCAGCGGCGGGCGGCGCCCGCTAGTGCCGAGCGCTGATCTCCCAGCGTTCGGTACTGCCGTCGGGATGCACAGCCAGCAGGAAGCTCCACATGTTGCTGGTGCCGCAGGCATGGTTGGGAATCACCCGCAGCAGATCGCCGACCGCCAGCGCGGAGGTATCCCCGACAATGAAGCCGTGCTCTTCGTTGGCGGTGGCGAACGTCAAGCCCGGCAACGGGTTTCCGGCTAGGTCCACGACAATGCCGCCGCCGACAGCCGGGGTCAGCGAGTCGGCGCTCATCGCCTTCAGCCCGGCGTCGACGATCGCGGTGCCCGGCCGGTTGACGCTGACCACCCTGGTCACCACCGACGATGCACACTCATCGAGGGTGCAGGTTCCGAGCCGGAACTGGTCGGCGTCAAAATAGACATAGGTGCCTGGCCTGCCCTCGGTCACCCCGGCGGCGAACGGCGCCGTCTTCATCCCCGGTGTCGACCCGACCGACACCACCGGGCAGTCGATGCCGGCCGCCCTGAGCGCCTCGGCAGCTGCCACCAGATCGGCACCGACCTTGGCCGCAGCGACCTCCAGCGCCGGCCGGTCGCCGACATACTGACCCAGCTGTCCCTCGTGCGTCACCACCCCCCGCAGCAGCATCCCCGGCAGCGAAACCAGTTGCTGCGCAACGGCTACCGCCCGGTCCGGGTCGACGCCGGTGCGGCCCTGGCCGGTGTTGATCTCCAGGAAATACGGCACCGTCACATCGGCAGTGACGGCGGCGGCGGAGATGGGCGCGGCGACCGCGACCGAGTCGACGATCACCGTCAGCTCGGCGGAGTCGGCCACCTCGACGGCGGTGTCGACCTTGCCAGGTCCGACGGGCTGATGGGCCCAGAGCAACCCGCCGATGCCCTGGCCGGCCAGCAGCCGCACCTCGGCCGGCGTCGAGCAGGTGAAGCCGATGGCGCCTGCTGCCAGCTGGCGACGCGCCACCTGCACACACTTGGAGGTCTTGAAGTGCGGCCGCAGCTCCACCCCTGCGGCAGTGAAAGCTGCAGCAGTGCTGGCGATGTTGGCCTCCATCCTGGCGACATCGACGGTCAACGCCGGCGTCTGGATCGTCGACCAGTCGGCCTGCGCGAGCGGCGCCTGAGTTACCACTGGTCAACCCCAATGCCGATCGCGGGTTCCCAATTCTTCTCCCACTCGGGACCCCACTGCCCGGCGGTCATGGCGTGGGTGTGGACGTCGAGAATCAACGCTGTTCCTTTCGAATGATGGTGCCTAGACGGGCGCCGGTGTCCAGCTGGTGGTCGATCACGGTCCGGCCGCCGACCAGCACGGCGGCGATGCCGACCGGAAACTGTTGGGGCGCTGCGAATGTGGCGGTGTCGGTAAGGGTGGCGGGATCGAAGATCACCAGGTCGGCCGGCAGTCCCCCCGCGATCCGTCCTCTGTCGAACAATCCCACCCTGTCGGCCGGCGCCGAGGTGCAGCGCCGGATCCCGTCGGCCAGATCGGCCGCGTAGTGGGCGAGGTAACGCGGGAAGCAACCGTAGGAGCGCGGATGCGGCGTCCCCGACATCCCCGTCGGCCCAGCGGGATCGAGTGCCTGGCCGTCCGAGGCGACCACCGTCGCCTGATGCCCGAGCACAACTCGCAGGTCGTCGTCGCTGCGGCCGAAGGCGACCATGAAGACGGCGCCGCCGTGCTCGGCCAGCAAGTCGAGCATGGCGTCTTCCGGCGTGCGGGCGGACGCGGCGGCGATATCGGCGATGGAATGAGTATCCACCACAATGTCCGCCCAGTCCCAGTGCCGAGTTGCCCAGCCGGCGGTGATCCGAGCCCGGACGGCCGGGTCACGCAGCCGCGGCGCGAACACCGCGCTGCCGCCTTCTTGGGCCCAGTCGGGCAGCAGCTGGCTCAGTGGGGCGTTGCCGGCCAGGTACGGATAGATGTCGACGCCGATGTCGCAGCCGTCCGCCCTGGCGGCATCGACCTCGGCAAGGGCGCGGCTGACGGCGCCCCAGTTGCGTCGTCCGACGGCCGTCAGGTGCGAAATCTGCAGTCGGCAGCCGGTCGCCCTTGCCACCCGAACCGCTTGCTGCACAGAAGGAATCAGGTCGTCGCCATAGTCGCGGACGTGCCAGGCGAAGAGCCGGTCCCACTTCGCCACCGCCGTTCCGAGAGCCAGCAGTTCGTCCTCGCCGACGTAGCAGAGCGGGGCGTAGACCAGTCCGGTCGACAGCCCGACCGCACCGGCGGCCAGCGATTCCTCCAGCAGCGCGACCATGGCCAGGATCTGCTCGGCGTCTGCCGGACGATCGTGCAGCCCGACCACCTGGGCATGCAGCGGCAGGTGCGCCGCGAAGGCGGCCACGTTGATCGCCGGCCGCGCGGCGTCCAGTGCCTGTAGGTACTCACCGAAGGTGTGCCAGCTGACGGTGATCGCCGGGTCGAGGTCCAGGTAGCCGACGGCTGCCCTGATCGACTCGATGTCGGCGGCACTGCCGGCGTCGGCGGCGGGCAGTGGGGCAAGACCCAGACCGCAATTGCCGACCACCTCAGTGGTCACGCCCTGGCGGATCTTGCTGTTGCCCAACGGGTTCGACAGCAGGGTCAGGTCGGAGTGGGTGTGGATGTCGACGAAGCCGGGGCAGATGGCCAGACCGGAGACGTCACGCGCCTCGGTCACAGCACCGGCGGCCGCACCGTCGGCGGCATCGAGCACCAGCCGGCCGTCGACGATGCTGATATCGCGGAGCGACGGCGCAGCGCCGGTGCCGTCGTACACCAGCCCGCCGGTCAGCAGCAGATCCATCACGTGACTGAACACGAATCGTACTTTCACGTCAATCGTCGGTGACCACCGCCACGTCGTTGTCGGCACCCACCGGACGCTGGAACAACCGCCGATCTGAGCTCGCCCTCGTGGGTTACTGAAACGCGGTTTCGCCGTGACCAGCGGCAGGCTGTGGTAGTCGCATTCGCCTCCCGGCTCTGTACGTGCGTCCGGGAGAATAATCCTCAAGCCACCGCGAAGATCACCGGCAAGGGGGCAGATCACCGTGCCCAAGTCGGTCAGGGACGCGCTGGGCGTCAGGGCGGGCGACACCCTGGTCTTCCGCGTGCCGGGCACCCATGCCACCGTTGCCGCCACTGTCGACCTGCTCGATATGGCCGGAAGCGTCAGTGTCCCGGGTCGACGCCAAGGGCGTGTCGTGGGATGAGGTGCGGCGGCGCGCGTGGCATGCCCGAGGTGCCGCGGTCGTCGCCGACTCACCGGCCTGATCGGTGGCCGGATCCGTCGACACCAACGTACTGATCCGCCACCTCACCGGCGATCCGCCAGAGCAGGCCAAGCGGGCAACGAAGTTACTGGCCGAGACGACGCCGCTCCAGCTCAGGCAGGGTGTCTCGTTCGACAAGCAGATATCAAGGGTGGGCACCATCGAGAGGATCCAGCCATGACCAACCTCAACCCGGGCCATCCAGGAACCCGCTAAGCGAGAAACGCATCTCGCTAGCCGGTGGAGCAACACCGTCAAGCCCGCCATCACGCTGAGCTGACCCGCAGCAGCGAATCGTCCCTACCTGAGACGCCCGAAGGTGCTAACGGCAGCCGCCTAGCGGGATTCGACCGCGCCATATTGGCAGCCACCACGACAGCTACCGCGAGCGACATCAACCCCGGGCGACGTCGTTGTCGCTCGGGGTCGATGGTCGGTGGCGACTGTTACTCGCCGAGACGCCGGGTGAGCAGCTCCAGTTCGTCGTGTAGACCGCGCGGCACGGTGCTGCCCAGTTTGTCGAACCACTCCTTGATCAACGGTACCTCCGCCTGCCACTCCTCGGTGTCGACTACCAGCGCCTTGTCGACAGCGTCGTCCGCCAGGTCGAGGCCGGCTACGTCAAGCGCATCGCCGGTCGGCACGTTCCCGATGGCGGTCTCGACCGCTCCTGCGCTGCCGTCGAGCCGCTCGATCACCCATTTCAGGACCCGCGAGTTCTCGCCGAAGCCCGGCCACAGGAAGCCGCCGTCGGAGTCGCGGCGGAACCAGTTGACGTAGAAGATCTTCGGCAGCTTGTCGGCGTCGGTCTTCTTGCCGATATCGAGCCAGTGGGCCAGGTAGTCGCCGGCGTCGTAGCCGATGAACGGCAGCATTGCCATCGGATCCCGCCGGACGACACCCACAGCACCCGTTGCGGCAGCGGTGGTTTCGCTGGACAGCGTCGCACCCATGAACACGCCGTGTTGCCAGTCGCGGGCTTCGGTGACCAACGGAATAGTGGTCTTGCGGCGGCCGCCGAAGATGATAGCCGAGATCGGCACGCCGACCGGCTCGAAGTACTCGTCGGCAATGATCGGGCACTGCACGATGGGGGTGCAGAAACGCGAGTTCGGGTGGCTGGACGGCTCACTGCTCGCCGGCGTCCAGTCGCGGCCCTTCCAATCGGTGAGGTGGGCGGGCGGCTCCTGCGTCATGCCCTCCCACCAGACATCGCCGTCGTCGGTGAGGGCAACGTTGGTGAAGACAGAGTTGCCCTTCTCCATGGCGCGCATGGCATTCGGGTTGGTCTTCCAACCGGTGCCTGGCGCCACGCCGAACAGGCCGTACTCGGGGTTGACGGCGTACAGCCGGCCGTCGGCGCCGAACGTCATCCAGGCGATGTCGTCGCCCAACGTCTCGACCTTCCAGCCGGGAATGGTCGGCTCCAGCATCGCGAGATTCGTTTTGCCGCAAGCACTCGGGAAGGCCGCCGCAATGTAGCGCACGGTGTTCTGCGGCGAGGTGAGCTTGAGGATCAGCATGTGCTCTGCCATCCAGCCCTCCTCGTGAGCCATCGCAGACGCGATCCGCAGCGAGTAACACTTCTTGCCCAGCAACGCGTTTCCCCCGTAGCCGGAGCCGAAGGACCAGATCGTCTTGTCCTGCGGGAAGTGCACGATGTACTTGGTGTCGTTGCACGGCCAGGCGACATCCGCCTCGCCGGCTTCAAGCGGTGCACCCAGCGAGTGCAGCGCCTTGATCCACCGCGCACCATGGTTGATCAGCTCGAGCGCCCTGCCGCCCATCCTGGTCATCACCCGCATCGAGGCGACGACGTACTCGGAATCGGTGATCTCGACGCCGAGCCTCGGGCTGGGCGCATCGTAGGGGCCCATGCAGAATGGAACCACGTACATGGTGCGGCCCTTCATGCAGCCGCGGTACAGCTCCGTCATGGTGGCCTTCATCTCGGCCGGGTCCATCCAGTTGTTGGTGGGGCCGGCGTCCTTCTCGTCCACCGAGCAGATGAAGGTGCGGTCTTCGACCCTGGCCACATCGGAGGGGTCGGACGCGCAATGGAACGAGTTGGGCTTGGCCGTTAGCCGGGTGAAGGTGCCGGCGTCGACCAGTTTGTCGGTGATGCGGGTCCATTCGGCATCCGAACCGTCGGCGAAGACGATCCGGTCCGGGGTGGTGAGCGCCGCGACCTCGCGGACCCAGTCCAGCAGGGTGGGGTCGTAGCCGGCTGTCGCCAGCTGACCGGCTCCAGGGTCGGTGAACGCGGACGACGTTGCAGGTTTGGTTGGCTTCGCGGTAGTCGGATTCTCGGCAACAGCGGTCATGGGCGCATCTCCAGATGGGCTCGGGTTACGAGCTGGTAGGCGGTCCGATCCGGGGCCTCGTGCTGGGGTGACGGCACGTGGCAACACTGCCAACGAAGTCCGCACTGACCAACATTCTTCGGCTCCCGGACGGAAGAGCGATTGATTGCACTGACCGTAACCCCGAGAACCGGAGATCCGACGGGCGCGACATGTACGCGCGGTCTCAGAATCGTGAAAGGGATCGATTCAGTTGGGTGACCCGTGACACCCGTGTTCGACCCTGTTGGGACCTGTCCGAGCTTGTCGGTGGACTTGCTAGCGGGAGTGGATCTGACGCGACCTGCTGAAGAGTCGGAGGCTCGATCTAGGGTCGGGGAATGGCGCAGATCCAACTCAGCCGCGAGCAGGTGATCGGGTTCCGCTGGCGGGCGCATCAGCTCGACCGGGCGGCCGGCTGCGCCGCCGGTCCCGCCGACGTGGCGCTGCTGGATTTCGGTGTGCAGAACACCGGACAGGACGCCGCCCGCTGGGCGTTGGCCAACCGAGGACTTCAGGACTACGACGAGACCGAGCTGCTGCTGGCCTGGACGCTGCGGGTGTCGCCGCACCTGTACCGCAGGTCCGATGCCGCCGAGGTGGCGATCGCCACCGCGCCGCTGTCCGAGGCGGACGCTGCCAAGCGCATTCTCGACGCATCGAAGCCGCTGCGGGTCGCGAACATCGCCGTACTGGACGCGCTGGCAACGGTGGCGAGGTCCGAGCGGGAGATCGTCACGAAGCCAACCGTCAAGGGCGCACTGTCGCAGGCGCTCAGCAAAGCACTCGACGGGCCCTACCTGCGGTGGTGCAATCCGTGCAATGTGCTCCACTGCTGGGAATCCCCCTTTCGGATGGCGGCGTTGCAGGCCGGGCTGGAGCTGCAACCGAATACCTCTCCCCCTGTGCTGCAACGGATCCGAGGTTTCAGTCCGCCGCTGTTCGGACGATTGGGCGACACGGCGAGTGGGCAATTCGACGTGGTCCGGAACTGCCTGCGGTTCTACGGACCGGCGAGGCCGAAAGAGGTGGCGACCTTCCTGGACGCGCCGGTCAAAGATGTCGTAGGGCACTGGCCGGCGGATGCGGTGAGTGTTGGTGTCACGGGTAGCCTTGGCGGCGCTGACGGCTCCATGCTTCCCGACGACGTCCCGGCGGCCGAGAGCGTTGAAAAACCGAGTGACGTCAGGCTTCTCGGACCCTACGACGGCTACCTGCAGCTCAAGGATCGGGCGCTGCTCGTCGCGGACGCTGCTCAGTCCAAGGAACTCTGGCGGACACTAGGTCGACCGGGTGCGGTTGCAGTGGATGGCGAGATCATCGGGACCTGGCGGCCGCGTTCTTCGGGCAAGAAGCTCACCGTCAATTGGCAGCCATGGGCGCCGATCAGCAAGCTGCGGTGCGCCGATATCCAGCTGCAGGCGGAGCGGCTGGCTGGTGTGCGGGGGCAACGACTTTCGGCCGTCGTCGAGGTTTGATCACCTCTGTCTGCCAGCGATGCACCCTTTCCCACGCCTTGGCTTGGGCTGGCGTTGGCGAGATCTGCTGCTGCGAAAACCTTTGGGCCAGTTGGCTGACGTTCCCCCTCGTGCCGCTTCACCGTGGGCGCTGGCCATGCAATCAGCATCGTTAGTGACCAGGCGCGTATATCGCATCATCGCTAGGGCAGAAAGCTCTTGCACTCGCGCTATTTTCGCCAATCCACCGCCAGGGCTCCCCGGCCTGTAGCTATCTCCAGCTAGCGAAATGGTGCGGCGAGTACACACGTAGACAACAGTGGTCGCCGTGTCATTAAGGGTGTTTCGGGCGGGAGCGCGCGGATAGGAGTCGAACTCGGCTCCAGTTGATGCCCAGCACGATCGTTATCAAGTTGTGACCAGAAGTATTGCTCTGCAGGGCTTCTGGAGGGGTGGACTGTCGGACCTGGTTCGTAGCATTGTCGGTATGGATAAGGCGGGGACATCGGAGTCGTTGGCCCAGAACGTGGTGTCCACGACCATGCCAACGTCCGCAGCGTCGAGTATCCCAGCGTCTACGCCACCGAGCATGGCGCGGCTGCGCTCGTTGGTCACCGCGACAGTTGCTGCCCTGAAACAACTTCCCGCCAACGCCCATCAGGTTGCTAGCAGTGAACTAGCGACGGTGGTCGGTGAACTCGACGAGCTGGCGCTTTCGGTACCGCCGGTGTGGTGACGATGACCGCCGAGGCCGAGCAGCGCGGCGTGATCGCCGAGTCGCAGTGCGCCTCCACCGCCGCCTGGGTGCGGGATGCGGCCTGGCATCTGCAGACCGGCGGGTCGGTGGTGGTCGCGAAATGTGTCACGATGCTGCGCCGGCACGACCTGACGATGTTGGCCCAGGCGATCCAGACCACCGATGTCACACCCACCGTGGCCGCCACGGTGGCGGTGGAGTTCGACAAGATCGCCCCCGATTTGGCCGAGGGTGCCGACGAGTTGGTGCTGGACGCGATGATCGAGGTCGGCGCCGAGCAAGGACCCCGGTCGGTCAAACAACTCCGCCAGCTACTGCTCGCCCAGTACGGACTCGACGGTGAGTTTCAGGACGAACAGGACTCCAAACACCGCTACGTCGAGCTGTCCGCCGGTACCGAAGACAACGGGGTCTTCCACTACGAACTCACCCTCGACGCCGAAGGCCGCGCCGTCCTGGAGGCGGCGATCGGGCCGATGTCCAAACCACAACCAGAACCCGACGGAACACCCGACCTACGACCGGTGGGTCGACGACGCGGCGAAGCCCTCATCGAGGTCTGCC
>JALYVF010000068.1 GCA_030853385.1 Actinomycetota bacterium
AGGGCCGACTATGTCGGCAAGAACATCCCCACCGCGCTCGGCGACGACGTCGCCGTTCGACTCACCGAAACCGATGCATCCGACGCTGTGGAGCTGATCCGCGGATGACCACCACCCTGCACCCGCCCATCGCTCAAACACCGCGCGCCGCAACGGATCTCGCCGGCCCCATCGTCACAATGCCGCGCCACCTGCTGTCCGCCGGCGATCTGGATCGGGCTACCGCCCTGCATGTGCTCGACACCGCCGAGCGGATCGACCAGGCGATGGCCGGCCGGGAGGTCCGCAAGCTGCCGACGCTGCGCGGACGCACGGTGGTGAACCTGTTCTACGAGGATTCCACCCGCACCAGGATCTCCTTCGAGCTGGCCGCCAAGCGGCTCTCCGCGGACGTCATCAACTTCTCCGCGAAGGGCTCGAGCGTGTCCAAGGGCGAGTCGCTCAAGGACACCGCTCTCACCTTGCAGGCAATGGGCGCCGACGCCGTGGTCTGCCGGCACTCGTCATCCGGTGCCCCGCAACGGCTATCGGCCTGGGTGGACGGCCGGGTCGTCAATGCCGGGGACGGTACCCACGAGCATCCCACCCAAGCGCTGCTCGACGCCTTCACCCTGCGCCGGCACCTCGGTGAGCTGGCCGGCCGCCGGATCGTAGTGGTCGGCGATGTGCTGCATTCCAGGGTTGCGCGGTCGAACGTGTTGCTGCTCAGCACCCTCGGTGCGCAGGTCGAGTTGGTGGCACCCCCGACGCTGCTGCCGGTCGGGGTGAACAGTTGGCCGGCAACGGTTTCCTACGATCTGGACGCCTCGCTGGTCGGTGCCGATGCGGTGATGATGCTGCGGGTGCAACGGGAACGGATGAGCGGCGCGTTCTTCCCGACGGCCCGCGAGTACACCCGCTCCTACGGGCTGGACGTCCGCCGGCAGGCGTTGCTGTCCGACCATGCGGTGGTGATGCACCCAGGCCCGATGAACCGCGGTATGGAGATCGCCCCCGCGGTGGCCGACGGCGACAACTCGGTAATCGTGGAACAGGTGACGAACGGTGTGACGGTACGGATGGCAGTGCTGTACCTGCTGCTGTCCGGCGAAATGGAGACGGCCGGATGAACACCTCCCAGCGGAATTCGACGCCGGCACCGGCACCGCTACTGATCAGGGGCGCAGCACCCTACGGTGAGGACAGCGTTGACGTGCTGGTGGTCGACGGGGTGATCGTGGCCATCGGCAAGGGCGCGGCGACCGGGGCGAAAAAGGCGCCCCAGGGCTCCGACGTCGAAGAACTCGACGCAGCCGGGCTGGTGTTGCTGCCCGGTCTCGTTGACCTGCACACTCACCTGCGGGAGCCAGGCCGGGAAGACGCCGAGACCGTCGAAACCGGTTCGGCCGCAGCGGCTCTCGGCGGCTACACCGCGGTGTTCGCGATGCCGAACACCGACCCGACCGCCGATACCGCGGGCGTCGTCGAGCAGGTCTACCGACTAGGCAGCGACGTCGGCCTGGTCGACGTGCAGCCGATCGGTGCGGTCACCGTCGGCCGCAGCGGCGAGCAGCTCGCCGAACTGTCCGCGATGGCGTCGTCAGCGGCGGCGGTGCGGATGTTCTCCGACGACGGCGACTGCGTATCCGATCCGCTGCTGATGCGCAGGGCACTGGAGTACGTCAAGGCCTTCGGCGGGGTGATCGCCCAGCATGCCCAGGAACCGCGGCTCACCGCCGGCGCGCAGATGCACGAGGGTGACGTGTCCGCGACCCTGGGCATGACCGGCTGGCCGGCCGTCGCCGAAGAGGCCATCATCGCCAGGGACTGCCTGCTGGCCGGCCACGTCGGATCGCGGCTGCACGTCTGCCATCTGTCGACCGCTGGATCGGTGGAGGTGATCGCGGCGGCCAAGGCTCGCGGCACCCAGGTGACGGCCGAGGTGACCCCGCACCACCTGCTGTTGACCGACGAGCGGGCGATCGGCTACGACCCCGTCTTCAAGGTGAACCCACCGCTGCGCACCTCCGCCGACATCGCCGTCCTGCGAAAGGCGTTGGCGGCCGGCACCATCGATGTCGTCGCCACCGACCATGCGCCGCATGCCAGGGAAGACAAGGAATGCGAGTGGGACCAGGCGTCGCCGGGGATGCTCGGCCTGCAGACCGCGTTGTCGGTGGTCGTTGCGACCATGGTTCAGACCGGCCTGCTGGATTGGCGCGGGCTGGCCAGGGTGATGAGCGAAAGGCCGGCCGCCATCGGCGGTCTGGCCGGGCACGGGCGGCCGATCGCGGTCGGCGAACCGGCGAACCTGGTGCTGGTCGATCCGAAGGCGAGCTGGACGGTGCGCGGCAGCCAGTTCGCCAGCCTGTCCAGCAACACCCCCTTCGAGGGGTTGGAGCTGCCGGCCAGGGTGGTCGCCACCCTGCTGCGGGGCAGGCAGACGGTCTCCGCCGGCTGCCTGGTCGACACTGCGCTGGTTAGCACTGCGGGAGCGCCGGCATGACGGCGACGGTGTCGACAGCGGCCGCCCTCGTCCTTGAGGACGGCCGCATCCAGCGCGGAATCTCCTTCGGGGCAACGGGAGTGGCCTTCGGCGAGGCGGTTTTCAGCACCGGCATGACCGGCTACCAGGAGACCCTCACCGATCCGTCCTACCGCCGGCAGGTGGTGGTGGCCACCGCACCCCAGATCGGCAATACCGGCTGGGTCGATTCGGACTCGGACACCGACAACGAGTCGGCCCGGATCTGGGTCGATGGGCTGGTGATTCGCGATCTGGCACCCCGTCCGTCGAATTGGCGGGCGGCCAGATCCCTGCCGGAAGAGATGCAGCGCCAGGGTGTTGTCGGCATCCGCGACGTCGATACCCGCGGCCTGACCAGGCATCTGCGGTCGGCAGGGGCGATGCGCTGCGGCATCTTCTCCGGTGCCGAGCTCGGTAGCGACGAGCAGATGCTGGCCCGGGTGCGGCAGACACCGTCCATGGTCGGCGCCGACCTGGCCGGCGAGGTGACAACGACGACGGGCTACACCGTGCCCCCCATCGGCGAGCACCGGTTCACGGTGGCCGCCATCGACCTTGGCATCAAGGCGAACACCCCGCGGATGTTCGCCGCCCGCGGTGTCCGGACCTGCGTGTTGCCGGCCGATGCCACCATCGACGATGTGCTGGCCGTTGGCGCGGACGGCGTTTTCCTGTCCAACGGGCCTGGCGACCCGGCGACCGCCGATCCGCAGGTGCGACTGACGCAAGAAGTACTGCGCCGTAGGATTCCGTTCTTCGGCATCTGCTTCGGCAATCAGATCCTCGGCAGGGCACTGGGTTTCGGCACCTACAAGCTGACCTTCGGACACCGCGGGATCAACCAGCCGGTGCTGGACCACCGCACCGGACGGGTGTTGGTGACGGCCCAGAATCATGGATTCGCCATCGACGTCCCAGTAGCGCCGGGCGAAACCGTCGACACCGAGTTCGGCAGAATGCGGGTCGCCTTCAGTTGCCTCAACGACAACGTGATCGAAGGGCTGGAATGTCTTGACACGCCGGCATTCTCGGTGCAGTTCCACCCGGAGGCCGCGGCCGGCCCGCACGATGCCGGCTACCTGTTCGACGACTTCCTCACCATGATGTCGACCGCAATGCACAACACCGAGAGCGGGAGTGCGCATGCCGCGCCGTGAGGATCTGGGGCACATCCTGGTGATCGGCTCCGGCCCGATCGTGATCGGCCAGGCCTGCGAGTTCGACTACTCGGGAACCCAGGCCTGCCGGGTGCTGCGCAGCGAGGGCATCAGGGTGTCGCTGATCAACTCGAATCCGGCGACCATCATGACCGACCCGGAATTCGCCGACGCCACCTACATCGAGCCGATCACCCCGTCGTTCGTCGAGAAGGTGCTCGCCGACCAGCTGGCCGCCGGCACCCCGGTCGACGCCGTGCTGGCCACCCTCGGCGGCCAGACGGCTCTGAACACCGCGATCGCGCTAGACCAGCGGGGGGTGTTCGAGAAGTTCGGTGTCGAGTTGATCGGCGCCGACATTCCGGCCATCCAGCGCGGCGAGGATCGGCAGATCTTCAAGGACATCGTCCGCTCGATCGGCGGCGATGTTCCGCAGTCCGCCGTCTGCCACTCCATCCAGGAGGTTCGCGACACCGTCGCAGAACTCGGCCTGCCGGTGGTGATCCGGCCGTCCTTCACCATGGGCGGACTCGGCTCGGGAATGGCCTACACACCGACCGACCTGGAACGAATCGCCGGAAGCGGGCTGGCCGCCTCACCGGTGACCGAGGTGCTGATCGAGGAGAGCGTGCTCGGCTGGAAAGAGTACGAGCTGGAATTGATGCGGGACTCCAGCGACAACGCCGTGGTGGTCTGCTCCATCGAGAACCTGGACCCGATGGGCGTGCACACCGGCGACTCGGTGACGGTTGCCCCGGCGATGACGTTGACCGATCGTGAATACCAGCAGATGCGGGATCTCGGTCTGGCCATCCTGCGGAAGGTCGGGGTGGCCACCGGCGGCTGCAACATCCAGTTCGCGGTGAACCCGGAGAACGGCCGGCTGATCGTCATCGAGATGAACCCGCGGGTATCGCGGTCGTCCGCGCTGGCATCCAAGGCCACCGGGTTCCCGATCGCCAAGATCGCCGCCAAGCTGGCGATCGGCTACACCCTCGACGAGATCGCCAACGACATCACCAGGGCCACCCCGGCAGCTTTCGAACCAGCGCTCGACTACGTGGTGGTCAAGGTGCCGCGGTTCGCCTTCGAGAAGTTCCCCGGCGCCGACCCGATTCTCACCACCACGATGAAGTCGGTCGGTGAGGCAATGGCAATCGGCCGATCGTTCGCCGAGGCCTTCGGAAAAGCCTTGCGCTCCATGGAGACCAAGGCAACCGGTTACCTGCTTGATTCGGCCGCCCCCGCGGACGGCTTCGACAGCAGTTCCGATGCCGACGAGTTGTTGGAATCGCTGCGACCGGCCCAGGACGGCCGCTGGTATCGGCTGCTGCAGGCCATCAGGGCCGGCGTCAGTGTCGAACAGCTGCACACCTGCACGGGGATCGACCCGTGGTTCCTCGACCAGCTGCAACTGGTCGCCGGCATCGCGGCCGAGGTGGCCGATGCCGCCGAGCTGGACGACGCGCTGCTGCGCACGGCCAAGCGATACGGGTTGTCCGACACCGACATCGCCGGCCTCCGCCGCCATGCCGGCGATGGTCTGCAGACCGAACAGGCGGTCCGTCGGCGTCGGCACGACGCCGGGATCCGGCCGGTGTTCCTGACCGTCGACACCTGCGCCGCCGAGTTCGAGGCCCACACTCCCTATCACTACTCGGCCTACGAGCTCGACCCGTCCGCGGAGTCAGAAGTGGCGCCGCAACGCGACCGGCCGAAGGTGATCATTCTCGGCTCGGGGCCGAACAGGATCGGCCAGGGCATCGAGTTCGACTACTCGTGCGTGCACGCCGCGATGTCGTTGCGGGAGGCCGGGTTCGAGACGGTGATGGTCAACTGCAACCCGGAGACGGTGTCCACCGACTACGACACCTCCGACCGGTTGTACTTCGAACCGCTCACCACCGAGGACGTGCTCGAGGTAATCGCTTCCGAACAGGCATCGGGGACGGTGGCCGGAGTCATCGTCACCCTCGGCGGTCAGACACCGCTGAAACTCGCCCGCGACCTGCAGCGGGCCGGCATCCCGATTCTCGGCACTCAGCCGGCGGCCATCGACCTTGCCGAGGACCGTGGCCAGTTCGGAGAACTGTTGCGGCGAGCCGGGTTACCGGCACCCGACTTCGGAATGGCCACCTCCTTCGACGAGGCCAGGAAGGTGGCGGCCAGGGTAGGCTACCCGGTGCTGGTACGCCCTTCTTATGTGCTCGGCGGCCGCGGCATGGAGATCGTCTACGACGAGCACGCACTGTCCGACTACATCGACAGGGCCACCGAGATCGCACCGGATCGCCCCGTGTTGGTGGACCGGTTCTTAGACGATGCCATCGAGATCGACGTCGATGCGCTGTGCGACGGGACCGAGGTGTACCTGGGCGGCGTGATGGAACACATCGAGGAGGCCGGGGTGCACTCGGGCGACTCGGCCTGCGTACTGCCGCCGATCACCTTGGGCCGCACCGACATCGCCAAGGTGCGCTCGCACACCGAGGCGCTGGCATTCGGTATCGGAGTGCGCGGATTGATGAACGTGCAATACGCGCTGAAGGGGGAGACCCTGTACGTGCTGGAGGCGAACCCGCGGGCCTCTCGCACCGTGCCGTTCTCGTCCAAGGCGACAGCGGTGCCGCTGGCGAAGGCGGCGGCCAGAATCATGGCCGGCGCCACCATTGCCGAGCTGCGCACCGAGGGTCTGCTGCCGGCAGTCGGTGACGGCGGGCAACTGCCGGCAGGCGCGCCGGTTGCGGTCAAGGAAGCGGTGATGCAGTTCCATCGGTTCCGGGGTCCGGACGGCGCCGGCGTCGACTCGCTACTGGGACCGGAGATGCGATCCACCGGCGAGGTGATGGGGCTGGCCAGTGCCTTCGGTCCGGCCTTCGCCAAGTCGCAGACCGCCTCCTACGGCTCGCTGCCGGTCGGCGGCACCGTCTTCGTCTCGGTGGCCAATGCCGACAAACGGTCCATCGTGTTCCCGGCCAAGCGGCTCGCCGACCTCGGCTTCACCATCGTGGCCACCGAGGGAACAGCGGAAATGTTGCGGCGCAACGGGATGGACGTCGAGACCGTCCGCAAGCACTTCGAGAACACCGCAAACGGCCTGGGAGACACTGGCGCCGACACGGTGATCGAACGAATCCGCGACGGCAAGATCGATCTGGTGATCAACACCCCGTACGGAAATTCCGGACCACGCATCGACGGCTACGAGATCCGCACCGCCGCGGTCGCCGCGGACATCCCGTGCATCACCACCATCGCCGGCGCTGCCGCGGCGGTGCAGGGCATCGAGGCATCGATCCGCTCCGACATCGGGGTCGCGCCGCTACAGGAACTGCATCGGCGGCTCCGCGAATCCGCCGCCGTCGTCGCGCCGGCCACCAGCTGATGGGGATGGTCGACTCGGTGCTCGACGCGGGCTACCGGCGGGCAGCAAGACCGGTGCTGTTCCGGCTGGGCTCCGGCGACCCCGAGGTCGCCCACCGGCGAGCCGTCGGTGCACTCGGCGCCGTGTCACGACACCCGCTGCTGTGCCGGACGATGGGCCGGCTGTTGGCCGCGGATCCGGTGCCCCGCACGGTGTTCGGAGTCGAGTTCGGCAACGCCGTCGGGCTGGCCGCCGGCGTCGACAAGGACGGACATGCGCTCGCAGCGTGGCCCGCCCTCGGCTTCGGATTCGTCGAAGCGGGAACCGTCACCTCGCACCCACAGCAGGGCAACGACACACCCCGATTGTTCCGGCTGCCGGCCTCCGAGGCGATCGTCAACCGGATGGGTTTCAACAACGACGGCGCCGCGGACCTTGCCGACCGGGTGACGGTGATCGGTGGCCGCGGCAGTATCGATGTGCCGCTTGGCATCTCGCTCGGCAAGTCGAAGGTGACGCCCCTCGGCGAGGCGATTGGCGACTACCTGAACTCGCTCACTGCTGTCCACGCGGTCGCCGACTACATCGCGGTGAACGTCTCGTCGCCCAATACCCATGGCCTGCGCAGCCTGCAGGATCGCGGCCCGCTGGACGAGCTGATCGGCGCCCTCACCGAGCAGGCAGACCTGCTGGCCGGTAACGGTTCCGGCCGCGATCGGCCTGTTCCGGTGCTGGTGAAGATCGCCCCCGACCTGACGGACTCGGCGATCGGTGACGTGCTCGAGGTCTGCACCGACAGGGGGGTGGCCGGCATCATCGCCACCAACACCACATTGACCAGGACCGACATTGCACCAGCGGACGCCGCGCTGGCGCGCGAGGCGGGCGGGCTGTCCGGTGCCCCGTTGCGGCGGCGCGCCCTGGAGGTGGTGCGCTTCGTCTGTGGGCACACCGACCTGCCGGTGATCGGGGTCGGCGGCATCAGCACCCCCGACGATGGGCTGGCGATGCTGGATGCCGGCGCATCGCTGCTGCAGCTGTACTCGGGATTCATCTACCGCGGGCCGGCTTTGGTACGCGGCCTGAACACCTCGATCGCCGCGCGTGAACCAGGCCGGCAGAAGGAAAAGTGATGGTGGACAACACCTTCGGTAGTCGATTGCACGACGCGATGCGGACCAGGGGGCCGCTGTGTGTCGGTATCGACCCGCACGACTCGCTGCTGTCCGCATGGGGTGTCGAGCGAGGAGTCGGCGGGCTGGAGAAATTCGCGATGACGGTGGTGGAGGCGCTGGCCGACACTGTCTCGGTGTTCAAGCCGCAGTCGGCGTTCTTCGAGGCCTACGGCAGCGCCGGGATAGCTGTACTGGAGCGGGTGATCGCCGAATCGCAAGCCGCCGGCGCGCTGGTGTTGCTCGACGTGAAGCGCGGAGACATCGGCTCCACCATGGCGGCCTACGCCAAGGCCTATCTCACCGAAGGGTCATCGCTGGCTGTCGATGCCATCACCGTCTCGCCGTACCTGGGATTCGGTTCGCTGCAGCCGGCCATCGACGCTGCCGCGGCTTCCGATCGCGGCCTGTTCGTGTTGTGCCGGACATCCAACCCGGAGAGTGACCAGGTACAGGGCGCCATCAGCGCGGGCGGCAGCACCATCGCCAAGGGCATGGTCGACAAGGTGGGGGCGCTCAATGTCGATGCCACCGTGCTCGGCTCGTTCGGACTAGTGATCGGCGCCAACCTCCGCTCGCTAGAGCTGGATCTTTCGGCACTCAACGGACCGATCCTGGCGCCTGGTATGGGCGCCCAGGGCGGCGGGCCGCAGGAGTTGGCCACCTTGTTCGGCGCACAGCTTCCGAACGTGTTGCCCAGCTCCAGTAGACAGATCCTGGCATCAGGTCCATCGGTGCAGGGTCTGCGCGCCGCCGTCGATCGGCAGAACGACCAGCTACGGCTGATAGGGCAGCAGTCGGGGTAGTTCCCGGTGCCGCGCTCCGCGCTACCGGACCTGCCTGCGGTTGCCGGCTGTTAAACTCGCCGTCGACACGCACGCCTCGTCGGGCAGCACACCGCTGATTTGCTGTGCTGCAGTGGACAGAGGCGTCCGGTGCAGGGCAGGTGCCCGAGTCCGGCCCCACGAGAGCGCTGCGACAAGCGCGGCGCCGCCCACCTGCTCAAGGGAGCCACCGAATTGACTACCACTGAGTCCACCACTGCCATGCCGACGGCAGATCACAGCAACGGCCTGGACTTCAAGGTCGCCGATCTGTCGCTGGCCGAATACGGCCGCAAGGAGATCCTGCTCGCCGAGCACGAGATGCCGGGCCTGATGACGCTGCGCCGGGAATACGCGGAGGTGCGGCCGCTGAAGGGTGCCCGCATCGCCGGTTCGCTGCATATGACCATCCAGACCGCTGTGCTGATCGAGACGCTGGTGAGCCTGGGCGCTGATGTGCGCTGGGTATCCTGCAACATCTACTCGACCCAGGACCACGCCGCGGCAGCCACGGTTGTCGGCCCGTACGGCACACCCGAAGCGCCGCAAGGGGTTTCGGTATTCGCCTGGAAGGGCGAGACGCTGCCGGAGTACTGGTGGTGCACCGATCAGATGCTGCGCTGGCCCGGCATGGATGCAGCCAAGGACACCGATTCAATCGGCCCGAACATGATCCTGGACGACGGCGGCGACGCCACCATGCTGATCCACAAGGGTCTGCAGTACGAGAAGGCCGGCGTCGTGCCGGAGACGCGTCCCGGCGACGCGGACTACTCCGAGGAGTACGCCGTCGTGCTGGATCTGCTACGCCACTCGCTGGCCGGCGATCCCGGCCGCTGGACCAGGGTCGCCCCGGCGATCATGGGCGTCACCGAGGAGACCACCACCGGAGTGCTGCGGCTGTACCAGCTGGCTGCCGCCGGCGAATTGCTGTTCCCGGCCATCAACGTCAACGATTCGGTGACCAAGAGCAAGTTCGACAACAAGTACGGCTGCCGGCACTCACTGATCGACGGCATCAACCGGGCCACCGATACGTTGATCGGCGGCAAGGTTGCGCTGATCTGCGGCTACGGCGACGTCGGCAAGGGCTCTGCCGAGTCGCTGCGTGGTCAGGGTGCGCGCGTGGTGATCGCCGAGATCGACCCGATCTGTGCTCTCCAGGCGCTGATGGACGGCTTTGAAGTGAACACAGTGGAAGATGCGATTGAAAATGCCGACATCGTCATCACCACCACCGGTAACAAGGACATCATCCGACTGGAGCACATGGAGCGGATGAAGCACCAGGCGATCCTGGGCAACATCGGCCACTTCGACAACGAGATCGATATGGCCGGCCTGGCGAAGTCGGGCGCCAGCAAGCTCGAGATCAAGCCGCAGGTGCATCTGTGGACCTTCTCCTCCGGCAAGACCATCCTGCTGCTAAGCGAAGGCAGGTTGCTGAATCTGGGCAACGCCACCGGTCACCCTTCGTTCGTGATGAGCTCGTCGTTCGCGAATCAGACGATCGCCCAGATCGAGCTGTTCACCAAGAACAACGAGTACGACAAAGAGGTTTACCGGCTGCCGAAGCACCTGGACGAGAAGGTCGCCAAGATCCACGTCGAGGCGCTCGGCGGCATCCTCACCAAGCTCACCAAGGAGCAGGCGGAGTACATAGGCGTCGATGTCGAGGGCCCGTACAAGGCGGACCACTACCGCTACTGAACGAAAACGGTGCTGAGCACCGCTGAAAACAACCATCAGACCCGCGAACTCCGGCAGGAGTTCGCGGGTCCGATGGTTGTTATGGGGATCGTCCGCTGAGTGGCGGACCACCGGTGTCGCGGCCACGATCGGCCCAGCACCAGTGTCGATGCCTTCGGTCATTGCACCCCGAGCAGGTCGATCACGAAGATCAAGGTCTTGCCGGA
Organism: Actinomycetota bacterium; assembly: GCA_030853385.1. Classification (GTDB taxonomy): domain Bacteria; phylum Actinomycetota; class Actinomycetes; order Mycobacteriales; family Nakamurellaceae; genus Nakamurella. The sequence continues at coordinate 10,940 of JALYVF010000068.1, forward strand.
GAGCCGGTGGCCGGCACCGGCCGGTCCGTAGGCCTGCTCCGGCGGGATGACGAGCTGCCGGCGGCCGCCAACCTTCATCCCGGGAATGCCTTCCTGCCAGCCGGCGATCAGCCCGCGCAGCGGGAACTCGATGGATTCGCCGCGGCTCCAGGACGAGTCGAACTCGTCGCCCGAGTCGTACTCGACACCCAGGTAGTGCACCTGGACGGTGGCCCCTGGCGACGCCTCAGCGCCGTCGCCGACGGTGATGTCCCGGGTCTGCAGGTCGGCAGGCGCTGGACCCTCGGGACGGTCGATCTCTGGCTTGGTGTTGTTCGCTTCGGTCATGCAGACCATCAAACAGCACGCGGAGGCGAGGGGCGAAATGCCGGACCGTAGGGTGAGCGCCGTGGGTCGGCTGATCGTGATCGAGGGCCTTGACGGGTCGGGGAAACAGACACTGGCGCGACGGCTGACGGCGCAGATCGAGGCGGCCGGCGGCCGGGTACGCGGTATGGCATTTCCGCGCTACGGCGACAGCATCGCCGCCGATCTGGTGCGCGACATGCTCTACGGCCGGCTGGGCGATCTCACCGATTCGGTGTACGGCAGCGCACTGCTGTTCTCCCTGGACCGGCAGGATGCGGCGGCCGACATCAGGGCAGCGGTCGCCAGCAACGACGTAGTGCTGCTGGACAGGTACGTCAGCTCCAATGCTGCCTACGGCTCGGCCCGGCTGGGCGGCCCCGAGCTGGACACCGGCTTCCCGGAATGGGTACGGCAGCTGGAGATCGACCGTTTCAACCTGCCGCTGCCGGACCGGCAGCTGCTGCTGGCCACCCCTGTTGACCTGTCCGCCCAGCGGGCGGCCGGCAGAGCAGATGAGCAATCCGACCGGGCACTCGACCGGTTCGAAAGCGACGCCGCCCTGCAGTCACGGACGGCCGGCATGTACCGGCTGCTCGCCGACAGCAGCTACCTGTCGTCCTGGACCGTGCTGGAGCCCGGGCCGGACGGCAGCGTCGAGGTGCCGGCAGCGGTGCTCGGCTGAGTCCTGGCTACTGAGTCCTGGCTACTGGCTACTGGCTACTGGCTGTCGGCTACCGGGTGGCGGCAGCGGCCAGCGTCGGCGCCAGGTTCTCTTTGCGGATCCGCAGGTCGATGTAGGCCAGCGCGCTCACCGCTCCAGCCCACGATCCGGTGATCATCCCGAGCAGACAGGAGATGCCCTCGGAGATGAGCAGCGCTCCGGTCGGCGAGCGCTGGTTGAACACGTCACCGAGCAGTGAGGTGACGAAGGTCGTCAACAGCACCGTCACCACCAACACCGCGGCCACCAGCCCGAGCAGCCGGCCGCGTTCACCGGTGGTCAGCACGGCGGATCGGCGCAGCGACCGGGCGATCCCGCTGCGCTCCATCACCGCGACCGGAGTGGCCACCAGCCAGCCGAGGTACACCAGCACGCCGGGAATGATGAACAGCAGCAATCCAGCGCCGACCAGCACCGCCACCACCACCGACAGGGCCAGCAGCACCGGCCAGGTTCGGCCGAGCCGATCCCGCCAGTCGGCTCCCGTCGTCGGTCGGCCGAGGGTGTCCTGCGCGGCGCACACCGTTGCCATCCCGGCCACCAGCACCCCGCCGATCAGCGAGATCACCAGCGACAGCACGGTCGCGGCCAGCACCCCGCCGGGGATGTTGACGGTCGGCCTGTTCAACACACCGTCCAGCCAACTGCCGGTGACGAACTCGTGGACCTGGCCGCTGCCGGCCAGGATGGCCCAGGTGGCCAGCGCTCCGATCACCGAGACCGTCAGCGACACCCCGGCCAACGCCAGGAAATGCCGGCGGACCACGGTGATGGCGGCAGCCAGGATCTCCCCGATAGTGAGCGGACGGAGCGGGATGATGCCCGGTTTGGCAGTGGGCATTGAGGGCATTGAACCCGGCTGCGGGAACGACGGAAGGCTCACCCGACCATCGTCCCATGCCGCACCGATGCACCTGAGCAGCAGGAAAGCAGCGGCTCGGGCCTGATCGGTGGGGTTCAACGGCGCCGGAGTGTCACCATAGAGCCATGAGACCACGCGTTCTGGTTGTCGACGACGATCCCGCCCTCGCCGAGATGCTGACCATCGTGCTGCGCGGTGAGGGTTTCGACACCGCCGTCGTTCGCGATGGTTCGCGGGCCGTCGATGCTTTCCGCGACATGCACCCCGATCTGATCTTGCTCGACCTGATGCTGCCAGGAGTATCTGGGCTCGACGTCTGCAAGGAGATCCGGGTCGAGTCCGGGGTGCCGATCATCATGCTGACCGCCAGGACCGACACCGTCGATGTGGTGCTCGGGCTGGAGTCCGGCGCCGACGACTATGTGATGAAGCCGTTCAAGCCCAAGGAGCTGACGGCCAGGATCAGGGCCCGGCTGCGTCGGTCGGACACCGGTGCCGCCGAACTGCTCAGGGTCGCCGACGTCGAGATCGACGTCCCGGGCCATCAGGTGACCAGGGACGGTGAGCCGATCTCGCTGACCCCCCTCGAGTTCGACCTGCTGGTCGCGTTGGCCCGCAAACCGCGGCAGGTGTTCACCCGCGAGGTACTCCTCGAGCAGGTGTGGGGCTATCGGCATGCCGCCGACACCCGGCTGGTCAACGTCCACGTGCAGCGGCTGCGGTCCAAGATCGAAAAAGACCCTGAGCACCCTGAGGTCGTCGTCACGGTGCGGGGTGTCGGGTACAAGGCCGGGGTGTCGTGACGGCTGGCCCTGACGCGGAACCAGCTACCTCGCCGGTGTCAGGGCGGCCGGCGACGGTGTCGACGACCGACGAACCGGTGACGCCGGCGATGTCCGACCAACCGGCGGTGGCGGCGACGTCCGGCGAACCGGTGACGGCGCCGATCCAGGTGGTTCGCCCCGCCAGCCCAGCGCTGGCCAGCGCAGCCAGACGGCGGGCCCGCTTCGACCGGCTCTCCGAGGGCGTCCGGTCCGCCGTGTCGTTCTGGGGGCGCTCGCTCCGGCTGCGGGTGCTCGTCCTTACCCTGCTGTTCTCCTCGGTGGTGATGATCGCGCTGGGTCTGGTGCTGCAGCAGCAGATCGTCGATCGACTGTTGGCCGCCAAGACCTCAGCGGCTGAGGCGGCTGTCCGCAATGCCAGCGCGATCGTGGCCAATCAGATGACGGGGAACAACCCCGATCGGCAGGTGGTGCAGGTGAACCTGCAGCGCACCCTGCAGTCGATTGGGACTCCTGGCGGTGACACCGGCAGCGCCGACCAGGGCAGCTCCGCGGGCGTCTTCCAGCCGGTCATCATCGCCCTGCACACCGTTGGGGTGGCCGCCGGTCCGGTGGAACAGGTACCGGCCGACCTACAGGCACACGTCGCCAAAGGCAACTTCGCCGAGAAGTACACCAGCGTGAGTCGCGGCGGCAGCGCGATGCCGGCACTGGTGGTCGGCATGCCGGTGACGACCGCCACCGGGTCCTTCGGGGTCTATCTGATCTTCCCGTTGACCAGCGAACGGTCGACCGCCGGCGTGGTCCGGACCACGCTGTTGCTCGGCGGCGCCGCCTTGACCCTGGCGCTGACCTTGATCGCCACCCTGGTCGCCTCACAGGTGGTCCGGCCGGTCCGGCGGGCCGCAGCAGTAGCTCAGCGGTTCGCCGCCGGCGCCCTCGACGAGCGAATGCCGGTGAAGGGTGCCATCGAGCTGACGACGATGGCCAGGTCCTTCAACGGGATGGCGGAGGCGATCCGCGCCCAGATCCGGCAGCTGGAGCAGTTCGGCCGGCTGCAACGACGGTTCACCTCGGACGTATCCCACGAGCTGCGCACGCCCGTCACCACCGTGCGGATGGCCGCCGACCTGCTGCATTCCGAGCGGGCGACCCTTCCTCCGCACCTGGCAAGGACGAGCGAGCTACTGGTCGCCGAGTTGGACAGGTTCGAGACCCTGCTCACCGACCTGCTGGAGATCAGTAGGTACGACGCCGGGATGGCGGAGCTGAGTGCCGAACCGATCGACATTCGCAGCCACGTCACCGGCGCCGTCGACGGCTTCTCCTCGCTCGCCGTCAACGCCGGGGTGACGATCGACCTGCGGATGCCGGCCACCCCCGTCATCGCCGAGGTGGACTCGCGGCGCTTCGAGCGGATCCTGCGCAACCTGCTCGGCAATGCCATCGACCATGCCGAGGGCGGCACCGTCGAGGTCGAGGTCGGCATCGACGACAGCGCGGTGGCGGTCAGCGTCACCGACCACGGCGTTGGGCTCAAGCCAGGGGAGTCGAGCCTGGTCTTCAACAGGTTCTGGCGCGCCGACCCATCCAGACAGCGGCAGACCGGCGGGACCGGGCTGGGGCTGGCGATTTCGTTGGAGGATGCCAGGCTGCACGGTGGCTGGTTGCAGGCCAGCGGTGCGCCGGGCGTCGGCTCCCGCTTCCGGCTCACCCTTCCGCAGCTGTCCGGCGCCTTGGTCACCGGTTCCCCGTTGCCGCTGCGGGTGTCCAGCGAGCCGGACGAGTCGGCGGAGTGGTCGGACGGTGGCGACGACGCGGCCGGCGATCGACGGCACGGCGATCCGCTGATCGCCACCATCGCCGGCCTGCCGCTGCCGGCAACGGATCGGCCGCGGGGGTCACACCGATGAAGAGGCGTTCGGCGCTGGCGGCGGTATCGCTGGCACTGCTGCTGTTCCTCGTCGGCTGCGCCGGCATCCCGTCCAGCGGCGAGGTTCACGACGTGCAAACGATCGGAGCCGCACCGAGTCAGGGCGCACCCGTCGGGCCGATCTCCGGGCAAGAACCTGACCTAGTCGTGCACGCGTTCATCGAAGCGGCGGCCGACACCACCCTTGATGCGCAGGCCGGCAAGCGGTTCGGGGTGGCCAGGCAGTACCTGACCACCGAAGCCAGCGACAAGTGGCAGGTGGGTGATGCAAGCACGCCGGTGATCGTGCTCCGGGACGCCTACCGCGCCGATCGGGGCGCCGACGACGGCAGCATCAAGGTCAGCGGGACCCAGATCGCCACTCTCGACGCCGGTGGCGCCTATCACGCCGTCGCCGCCAAACCGTATGCGATGAACCTGAAGCTGACGAAGGTGAAGGGGGAGTGGCGGATCGAGAACCCGCCGGCCGATCTGCTGATCACTACCACCAACTTCGGCAAGGCATACAACTACCGGACGCTGTACTTCCTCAACAGCACCGGAACGGTGTTGGTCCCAGATCGTCGCTATCTGATCGTCGGCGCTACCGCAGCGGTGCGGGCCGGGCAGCTCGTCGACCTGTTGTTCCGTGGCCCCAGCTCGTCGCTGCAGCAGGTGGTGACCAGCCGTCTCGGGGCTGGGGTGAAGCTGCAGTCGAACGTAACGGTCGACGACCCGACCGGTGATATCCGGGTGGCGCTGACCAATGTCGACCCGTCTCCGCCGGCCAGGCAGCAGCTGGCAGCTCAGTTGGCATTCACCCTGCAGACCGAGGGCAACGTGGTGATCACCATCGACGGCCAGCAGCTCGGCACCAAGGCCTTCACCGTTCACGACACCCAGTCGTTCAGCCCGGAGCAGATTCCGGCCGGTGGTCCCGCGGTGCCACTCGACCCGTACTACACCGATGCGCAGGGCCGGATCGTTTCGCTGCAGACCGGTCAGGCCATGTGGGGACGGCTGGGGCACTCCGGCGGCGTTCAGTCGGCGGCGATGTCGGCGGCCAACGGAACCCTGGCGGCGGTGGCCACCACCGAGACCGGGCAGGAACTGTTGATCGGTCGTCCGCTGGAATATCAGAACGCAGTCGCTGTGCTGCCGGCCACCACCCTCACTACCCCGTCGTTCGACCGCTCCGGCGACGAGGTGTGGGTGGTGCAGGACGGTGCCACCAACCCGAAGGTGCTGCAACTGACCACCAGCACACCGACGGGCCGGCAGGTCGTCGACGTGCCAGGGCTGACGGGCCAGGGTCCGGTCACCGCGTTGGCGTTATCTCCCGACGGTGTGCGGGTGGCGATCGTCGCCGGCCACCGGTTGTACGTCGGAGTGATCGTCAGCCAGCCGCCGGACTCCGGTGGTTCGTCGACGACACCGCCGGGGTCCGGCGGGGGCTCGCCGACCACGTCGATCACCGGTCTGGTGCAGATCGATCCGAGTTTGACCAACGTCGGACCGATCGCCTTTTCGTCTGCCGATGGGCTGCTGGTCGGCGCCAAGGTGGCCAGTGCCGTCTTCGTCACCCTGCACCAGGTGTCCATCGACGGATCGGTCGACTCGCCCCTCACCGACACCAACATCACCGGCGACGTGACGGACATCGCTGTCGGCAACGGGCAGATCCTGGTCGGGTTCGACGGCCGGGTCTGGAAACTGGACGGCTCGCAGTCGACGGGGGCGTGGGTGTCGCCCGATCCGCAGAGCCTGGTCGTCGAGGGGTCGACACCCTTCCTGCCGAACTGAGCCGTCGCGCCGAACTGAGCGTTTGTCGGCGCAAGTGTCCACGTTGGTCGCTGCGGTTGGCGACGGACCTGGTTTGTCGGCGCAAGTGTCCACGTTGGTCGCTGCGGTTGGTGACAGGCCCGGTTTGTCAGCGCAAGTGTCCACGTTGGTCGCTGCGGTTGGCGACGGGCCTGTGTCAGTGTCAGTGACAGTGCCGGGGTCACTCGCACCATCGGGTTGTCCACACGCCGGTGGTTGTGCACACCCTGGATCCGTCGTCCGGCCCGCGGGGCGGAAAACGGGCACAGTGCCGTGATGCCGCGTAGACCGAGCCTGCTGGCAGAGCTGGCCGACCTGGTGTTGCCCCGACCGTGCCCTGGTTGTGGCGCCGCGGAGCCGTGGTGCGACGGCTGCGCGGCCACCCTTGCCGGCCGACCCCGGGAACCGGTCGTCGGCGATGCCACGTTGGATGCGTTTGCCGGCCGGCTGCCACTGCCGGCCTTCAGGGCGCTGGCGCGCTACCGCGGTCCCGTTCGGGCGGCCATCGTCGCCGGCAAGGAACGCGGGCGGCGCGATCTACCGCCGATCCTCGGCTCCGCGCTCGGCGAAGGATTGCTGAGGTTGCAGTCGATCTCGGTGATTCCGCGGCAGGCCTGGCTGGTTGCCGCACCGACCCGACCGGCCGCCGCCCGCAGCCGCGGTGGTGATCCGGTCCTCTCGATGGCCAGGGCCGCCGCTGCCGTGCTGGCCGAACACGGGTCCGCGACCGGGGTCGCCGGCTGTCTGCGGACGGGGCCGGGTGCCCGCGATTCGGTGCGGCTGACGGCGGCCGAAAGGGCGGTCAACGTGGCCGGTCGGGTGC
>JALYVF010000090.1 GCA_030853385.1 Actinomycetota bacterium
GTCGCCGGCCGCGGAAGCCGTTGGCGCGCGGGCGCACCGGCGGCCGGCCTGCAGCCGCTACTGGGTTCCGGCCTGGACGGGATGCACACCTACCTCGGGCGCTACCTACCGGCGCTGGTCCAAGCGGCGGTGGTACCCGTCGCCATCCTTGCCGTGCTGGTAGCTGTGGATCCGCTCAGCGCGCTGATCGCGGCGCTCACGCTGCCCCTCATCCCGTTGTTCATGGCGCTGATCGGTTGGTACACCGCAGCAACGACCAAACAGTCGCTGGCGACGGTCAGCCGGCTCGCCGGCCGATTTGCCGATGTGGTGGCCGGGCTACCTGAGCTGGTGGTGCTGCGCCGGGTGCGGTCGCTGGCCGGATCGGTGCGGGAATCGGCGACGGCGCATCGGCAGGCCACCGCGCGGACCCTCCGGGTGGCGTTCCTGTCGTCGATGGTGCTGGAGCTCCTCGCCACCCTGTCGGTGGCGTTGGTTGCCGTCAGCTGCGGGCTGCGATTGGTGGGTGGCGGCATCGACGTGCGGACGGCACTGATCGTGCTGCTGCTGGCGCCCGAGGCCTACCTTCCATTGCGGGCCGTCGGCGCCCGCTTCCATGCTGCCGCCGATGGTGCTGCCGCCGTCACGCAGGCGCTGCAGATTCTCGACAGGCCAACGACTGTGACCGGGCATCGCACCGATCTGGCCGCCCTGCCGGCCCTGCGGCTGACCGGCGTGGCGCTGACATTTCCCGGCGGCCGGCTGCTGACCCTGCCCGATTGTGAGTTCCAGGCCGGCGTCGTCAGCGCCGTCAGCGGACCCAGCGGCAGCGGGAAGACCACTACGCTGAACCTGTTGGCCGGCCTTGATTCTCCCGACACGGGGCGGGTGCTGGTGACCGGTGCCGACGGTGCCGAGATCTCCCTGACCCAGGTCGACCTGCCGTGCTGGCGCCGTCACCTGGGATGGTGCGGTCAACGCGTCGGGCTGCTGCCGGAGACGCTGCGCCGCAACCTGACCGGTGGTCGGCCGGTGCCCGCCGACACGCTCGCCGAGGTGCTTCGGGCCTGCGCCCTTGACGAGCTGATCGCCGACCTGCCCGAGGGCCTCGACACTGTCGTCGGACCCGCCGGCCGCGCGCTGTCGACCGGCCAGCGCCGTCGGGTCGGAGTGGCCAGGGCACTGCTCTCTGATGCTGCCGTACTGCTGCTGGATGAGCCAACTGAAGGGTTGGATGCGGCGACCGAAGCGGCCGTGCTGCAAGGGATCCGGCCGCTGTTGGCCGGCCGGACGGTGGTCGTCACCACCCATCGACCAGCGGTGCTGGCGCTGGCCGAACGGCACCTCGACCTCGGCGGCGTCCCGGCGGCGTCGCGGTCGCTGCGCGTTCCGGCGCTGGTGAGCTGATGACGGTGCGGACGTATTGGCGGTTGCTGCGGCCTTGGAAACGTCAGCTGGCGGTGGCGCTCGGCGCGGCGGTGGGTGCGGTGTTGTGTTCGGTGACGCTGGCCGGTACCGCCGCCTGGTTGATCGCCACGGCGGCCGGCAGGGTGCCGGTCCTCACCCTGCTGGTGGCCATCGTCGCGGTGCGAGCCTGCGGTTTCGGCCGGGCGGCACTCACCTATCTGCAGCGGCTGAGCGGGCACGACGCTGTGCTGCGGATGTTGGGGGTGGTCCGCGAACAGCTGGTGTTCGGGCTGGCCGCCCTGATTCGCCGTGGCGCGGTGCGGCCAGGAGATGCCGACGCGCTGGCCAGGGTGACGGCCGATGTCGACGACCTGCAGGACGCGCTGCTGCGCGGGGTGCTGCCCTACCTGTCCAGCGTGGTGGTGTCGCTCTGTGCGGTGCTGGCCGCTGCCGTGCTGTTGCCGGCCGCCGGTGCGGCACTGGCCGGGTGCCTGCTGATCGCGGTGCTGCTGGTGCCGTTGCTCACTGCCAGGTCGGCCGCGACGGGCGAAGCATTGGCCGTTCGGCTGCGTGCGGACCGGGACCGCAGGATCGCCGAGATGCTCGACAGCGCAGCCGATCTCGTCGTCACCGGCCGCTGGGACGACGCTGCCGCGGACCTCGCTGCGGCCGACAGGGCCGACCTGCTGGTGCGCCGGCGACACAGCACGGCTGCCGGCCTGACGGTAGCCGTCGCGGTCCTCGCCACCGGGCTTGCCGGCTGGTTGGCGGCCGCGATCGGGTTGTCCGCCGTCCATGCCGGCCGGCTGGACCCGGTGCTGCTGGCTGTGCTGGTGCTGATGCCATTCGCACTGACCGATCCGCTGGCTGCGTCCGGCGAATGCGCCAGAGCCATCGGCCGGACCAGGGCCGCGGCCGGCCGGGTGCTGCAACTGGTGGAGGCGGCCACCGGCAACGACCCGGAGATCGGTATGGGCGCCGATGACGGTGGCGCGATCGGGCCCGAGGGCGCGTCGCTGACCAGGGTGGCGATGCCGGTGATCCGGCTGCACGCGGTGTGCGCGCGCTGGCCCGGCAGTAGCCGAGATGACCTGCACGACATCAACCTCGAGCTGCGGGCCGGCAACCGTGTTGCCGTGGTGGGTCCGTCGGGGTCTGGAAAGTCGACGCTGATCGCGGTACTGCTCGGGCTGCAGCCGATCCGGTCCGGCGTCATCACTATCGACGGTCGGCCGGCGACCGGTGAGCAGTTGCGGTCGCTGATGAGTTGGCTGCCGGCAGATCCACACCTGTTCGACTCGACCATCGAGCGGAACATCAGGATCGGTATTCCGACGGCAGAGCTGGCAGCCGTCGATTCCGCTTGCGCGGCAGCGGGTCTCACGGCTTGGCTGCGGCGACTGCCGAACGGCTCGGCTACCAAGGTGGGTGAGCGCGGGCTGGCCGTCTCCGGCGGCGAACGTCAACGGATCGCGCTGGCGCGGGCACTGCTCGCCGACCGGCCGGTGCTGTTGGCCGACGAACCGGCCGCTCATCTTGACGGACCAACTGCCGATGCGGTGACCGCCTCGGTGCTGGCCCGCGATCCGCTGCGCTGCACCGTGCTCGTCACCCACCGCGAAGCCGACCTGGGATCGGTCGACGCGGCACTGAGGCTCGAGCTCGGCCAGGATCAGCCGGCGAGCATCCAAGATCAGCGGGCGAGCGGGGAGACTCAGCCGGCGAGCATGGAGACCCGGCCGCCGGTCGCCTCGGTGACGGCGATGTAGACCGCGGCCTGCGCCCTGCGGTGCAGGCCCAACTTGGCCAGCACCACGGTGACCGTGTTTTTGACTGTCTTCTCGGCGATGCCCAGCCGCAGGCCGATCTCGCGATTGGTGAGCCCGCCACCGATCTCGTGCAGCACCTGCTGTTCGCGCGGAGTGAGTGAAGTGACCATGGATCCGATGGTAGTTCGACAAGTTGTAGAAGTTCTACGTTTGGTAGAATGTTGTGAGACGGAACACCTGGCGGAGGGATGGCATGACGCGACGCGGTGAGCTGGAGAGGGCCGTGATCGAGGTGCTCTGGGACAACGCCGGCCCGATGACGGCCCGCGCCGTCACCGACACCCTCGCTTCCCGAGATCTGGCGCTGACCACGGTGCTGACGGTGCTCGGCCGGCTGGAAGCCAAGGGCCTGGTCAGTCGGTCACGGGACGGTAGGGCGCATACCTATCGAGCGGCGTCCGGGCGGGCCGAGCACACCGCGGACCTGATGCGGCAGATGCTGGAGGGCGCCGGCGATAGGCAGGACGCGCTGGCCCGCTTCGTCGGCTCCGTCTCCGCCGAGGATGTTGCGGCGCTCCGCCAGGCGCTGGGCGATCGCTGACTGCGATGACCGCGCTGCCATCGACGGTGCTGGCCGGCGGCCTCGCGGTGGTGGGCGTGCTGGCCGCCGGACCAGGCAGCGCCGTGTTGGCGCGGGCCAGTTGGCCGGAACGCGGCCCGGCCGGCGCCTTGGTGTTGTGGCAGGCAGTGTGTCTGTGTGCCGGTCTGTCGTTCACCGGTGCCGCGTTGATGCTGGCCGCCGCCCCACTTGATCGTTCGCTACCGGCCGCGCTGATCGCCATGGCGCGCAACACCTTTGATGGGTCACCGTTTCGCGGGCTGTCCTGGTGGCGGGCCGCATGGTTGGTGCTAGCGGTGATCTTCGCCTGCACCCTGCTGGCCGTGCTGATCCGCTGCTTCGTGCTGGCGCTGCGCCGCCGGACGGCGCACCGCGTGCTGCTCGATCTGCTCACCGGGTCGGCGACGACCGACGACGTCCGGGTGCTCGACCATACGGCGCCGGCCGCCTACAGCCTGCCCGGCTGGCACACCAGGCTGGTTCTCACCGCCGGCCTGCTGCGGCTGCTCACGCCGGCGCAGCTGACGGCCGTCGTCGCCCACGAACGGGCGCATCTGACCTCGCATCACGACCTGTTGCTGTTGCCATTCCAGGCCTGGGCGGCGGCGCTCGGTCGGCTGCCCGGCGTGCGCGCGGCTCGGCAGTCGGTGGCGGCACTGGCCGAGATGCAGGCGGACGACGCGGCGGCCAGGGTGGTGGACGCCGCAACGGTGGCGTCCGCGCTCACCACGGTGGCGTTGGCCCAGACGGATTCGCCCGCATCGACGTCCGGTGTGTCGGAACTACCCGATGTCGGTGCCACCGCGGTCGTTCGCCGGGTGGGCCGATTGCGCGAGCCGCGTCCGCTGCCGGCCGGACGAATTGCCCTGGTGTACCTGTCGGCGCCGGCCCTGCTGATGATCCCGACCTCGTTGCTGTTGTTCGGTCGCAGCTGACGGTGCAGCGCCCCGATGGGACGGGGTAATCTCCACTCGCCGAAGGTCTGCTGCCCGCAAGGGCGGCAGGACAACAGGGAACCCGGTGGAAATCCGGGACTGCCCCGCAGCGGTGACCGGGAACGACAGCCGTCAACATGAGCACTGGGTCTGAAAGACCTGGGAAGCGATGGCCAGTAGTGCAGCGGTGGGATCCAGCTTTCCCACCGAAGTGCCCGGGAGTCCGAAGACCTGCCGTCGGTGTATCCGCCGTCGGCGGATGCTCGTTTCGGGGCCGCGAGGGACGGCCGTGGGCGGTCGGCCGCACAGCCAGGCCCGCTGGATCCGGACCCATCTCCTGCGTCTGATCTGGAGCACCACGTGTCCCGCATCTCGTTCCGCCCTCCCCGCGCCCTTCGATCGGCGTTGGTGGCGATCCCGGTCATTGCCGCCCTGCTCCTCGCCGGGTGCTCGAGCAATACCTCTGCCGACAACTCGTCCACCGCCGGTGCCACCGGTGCCGGCAGCGTTGGCGCCGTTGCCGTCTCCAGCGGGTCGAACCCTGGTGCGGACACCTCGGTGGCGACTGCTGCTGCGTCCGCCGGCTCTTCCGCCGTCTCGTCAGCCGCGGCAGCAGCGTCATCAGTGACCGGCTCGAGCAGCGAGACATCTTCCGCCGCACCAGCTCTGGACGCTAAGGGCTGCATCACCAGCTTCAACTCCGCCACCGACTACTACCCGGTGAAGCAACAGGTGACCTTCGCCAAGACATTCACCATCAGCTACCACCGCTCCTACCAGGTAGTCACCGTCTCGCCGCCGGGCGGCACCGCAGAGCGTTACCTGCTGGTGCACTGCGGGGCGCCGAAACCGGCGCTCACCGGCACCCTGGCCGGCGCCCAGGTCGTCACCACCCCCGTCACCTCGCTGTACTCGGCGTCGACCACGCACCTGCCGAGCCTGGTCGAGTTGGGCACGTTGAACGTGCTCACCGGTATTTCATCGGCGGCGTTCGTGTCGGAGAAGCCGGTGCTCGACTACATCGGCACACGCAAGGTGGCGCAGTTCTCGCCGAAGGGCAGCATTGACGCCGAGACGGTAATCAAGGGCAAGCCGCAGCTGCTGGTCGAGGGCGGTTTCCCGGATCCGGCCGATACCAAGTTGAGAGCCGCCGGCGTGCCAGTGCTGCAGGATCAGGATTCGTCGGAGACCGACCCATTGGGCGAAGCTGAGTGGATCAAGTTCTTCGCGGCGTTGACCGGCAAAGAGAAGACGGCGACCACCGTGTTCGACAGAACCGTCAGCAGCTACCAGCAGACGGCGAAGTTGGTGGCCGCCTCCGACAAGGTGCAGATCGTCCCCGGCAACCCGTACCAGGGCTCCTGGTATGTGCCGGGTGGAAAGTCCTACAAGGCCAAGCTGTTCGCCGATGCCGGCGGTACAACAGCCTGGGCCGCGGATATGTCGACCGCGTCGATTAAGACCAACTTCGAGCAGGTGTTCGCCAAGTCTTCGAAGGCGCCGGTCTGGCTGGCAGCCACCACCTGGACCACCGAGAAGCAGGCGCTGGCCGAGGATCCGCGGCTGGCGACGTTCGCGGCTTTCGCCGCGCACAACGTCTGGGATCCGGTCAAGGGGGTGACGGCGGCCGGCGGCAACCCTTCCTATGAGCTGGCTGCGGTCCGACCCGATCTGATGCTGGGAGATCTGGTGGCGATCCTGCACCCGGACCTGTTGCCGCGTCACACGTTCACCTTCTACGCCAAGCTCGCCTAACAGGTGTTCACGGTGACCGAGTGAAGTCCCGCCCCGCCGTCGTGTTGACGGTGCTGGTGCCGGTGCTCGCGGGAGTGTTCGTTGCCGCACTGTGCATCGGCTCCGAACTCATTCCGCTGTCGGCGGTGTGGGGCTGGCTCACCGGCCACGGCGGCGGTGACGACGGAACAACGGCGTTGCTGGTCGAGTTCCACCTGCCAAGGGCGCTCACCGCGATCGCCGCCGGCGCCGGGCTCGCCGTCGTTGGACTGCTGATGCAGACGCTGTTCGCGAACCCGTTGGCCGACCCGTACATCCTCGGCGTCTCGTCGGGGGCCAGCCTAGGGGTGGCGCTGTCCATCCTCGGGACTGGCGGTGCCGCAGCAGGTTTCACCGCGGCGTTCGGCCCGATGGGCCGGTGGGGCACCGTGGTGGGCGCCAGCATCGGCGCACTGGTGGTGCTGGCGGTGGTGTTGATCGCCGGCCGGTGGGTACGCACCGTGGTCTCGCTGTTGGTGATCGGGGTGATGATCGGGTCGGTGGTCGGCGCCGGGGTGTCGCTGTTGTTGGCATTTGCCGACCCGGACCGGGTGCAGAAGTTCGTGCTCTGGAGCCTCGGCTCTGTCGACGGCACCTACCTCGGTGACATGGTGGTGCTGCTACCGGTCGTCGGTGTCGGAATCGGCCTGGCGCTGGCCATCTCACCGTCGATGAACGCGCTGCTGCTCGGCGAGCGCTACGCCGCAACGATGGGCGTCAACGTCCGCCGCGTCCGCGCTATCGCGATCGTGGTGACGGCGGCGGTCTGCGGTGTCGTCACCGCGTTCTGCGGGCCGATCGCGTTTCTCGGGATCGCGGTGCCCCACCTGGCGCGGGCGTTGATCGGCAGGGCAGATCACCGACTGCTGGTGCCGGCCTGCGCACTGCTCGGGGCGACAGTCTGCCTGATCTGCGCCGTCGTGGCCACCCTGCCTGGCGCCGACGGGGTGCTGCCGCTGAACGTGGTGACGGCGGTGATCGGCGCGCCGGTGGTGGTGATCGTGCTGCTGCGCAGCAGGGCGATGGCGGCTGGCCAATGACGGCGGCGGCGCACCAGGTTGGGCCGCAGCTGGAGCTGACCAGCCTGTCCGTTGGCTACCGGAAAACCGCTGTGCTGCAGCCTGTTTCGGAGGTTGCGACGACCGGCAGAGTCACGGTATTATTGGGGCCCAACGGATCCGGTAAGTCGACGCTGCTGCGGACGGTGGCCGGTCTGCAGCCTGCGCTGGCCGGCTCGGCCACCCTCGGTGGGCAGGATCTGCTGGCGATGGACCCGCGGGCCAGAGCCCAGCTGTTGGCTGTGGTGCTCACCGATCGATTCGAACCCGGGCTGTTGCGCGGCGGGGACGTGGTGGCGCTCGGTCGTCACCCGCATCTCGGTTTCAGCGGGTCGATGCGACCGGCGGATCGGGTTGCCATCGCCGAGGCAATGGCGGCCGTGCACGCCGAGGATCTCGTCGACCGGCCGCTGGCGGAGATGAGTGACGGCCAGCGGCAAAGGATCCTGGTGGCCAGGGCGCTGGCCCAACAGCCGTCGCTGCTACTGCTGGACGAGCCGAGCGCGTTCCTCGATGCGCCCAGCCGCATCGAGCTGTTGGCGGTGTTGCGACGGATCGCCGAAGACCGGTCCATTCCGGTGTTGGTCTCCACCCACGACGTCGAGGCCGCCATTCGGGCCGGCCAGGACGGCTGGGTGATCGATAAGGGCGCCGTCCGATCGGGTCCGGTCGATGTGCTGGCGCGCAGCGTGATCGGGGAGGCCTTCGACACTCCGGCGGTCCGCTTCGACGCCGCGGATTCGACGTTCCGATTGCGGTGAACCGCTGCCCACAGCCGATCTGCTGACGGCGAACGCTCTTGCCGCCGGCCGGGGATACCCGTGGGATGGGGCGATGGCAACTATCTTGATTCTCGGCGGTACGGCCTGGCTCGGTCGCGAAGTGGCGCGGCAGGCGGTCGCGGCCGGACATGCGGTGACCTGCCTGGCGCGGGGGACAGCCGCCGCCGCTTCGGGTGTCGAACTGGTGAAAGCCGACCGCGGAGATCCCGATGCCTACGCAGACGTGGTCGATCGGACCTGGGATGTGGTGGTCGACGTGTCCCAGCAACCGGGCCAGGTTCGCGAGGCGGCCGTTGCGTTGTCTTCGTCGCTCGGTGCCGCCGGGCACTGGGTGTTCGTCTCCACCGGCTCGGTGTACGTCGACGGCGCAGAGCACCATGCCGGGAACGAAAGCGATCCCACCAAAGAGCCGCTGATCGAGGCCATCGCCGATGCCGAGCACTACGGCGAGGGCAAGGTGGCCTGCGAACGTGCCGCTGTCGACGCGCTCGGTGCCGACAGGGTGACGATCGCCAGGGTCGGACTGATCGCCGGTCCCGGTGACGGTTCCGATCGTTTCGGCTACTGGCCGGCTGCGTTCGGCAGGGCTGTCGATGACGGCGGTCCGGTATTGGTGCCTGACGTTCCCGACCAGTCAGTGCAACTGATCGACGTCCGCGACTTGGCGAGCTGGCTGCTGCACGCCGGGCTCGACCGGGGTGCCGGCACCTTCGACGTGGTCGGCGCGGCGAGCACCGTCGGCGAGGTGCTCGCCGTAGCGCAGACAGCGGCCGGCTTCACCGGCGAGGTCGTTGCGGTCCACCCCGAATGGCTTATCGGCCAACAGGTTGCCTGCTGGGCGGGGCTGCGGTCGCTGCCGCTCTGGCTGCCGGCCGGGCACGAGTTGTCGGTGCCGCGGCCGGCCGCGAAGGCAGTCGCGGCGGGACTGGATCGTCGGCCGTACGCCGAGCTGGCCACCGACGTGCTGGTCGACGAGCGCGACCGAGGGCTCGATCGGGAGCGCCGCGCCGGGCTCACCAGGGCAGACGAGCTTGCGCTGATCGACGCCTGGCGTTCTCGCTGACGTCATCCCTTCCTATGTCAGGCTGCCGCTGACGGATTCGGTGCCGCTGGTGAGGACTCGGCGTGGTGCGTCGTCAGCCATGGGCTGCCCACAGCCCGATGTTCGCCACGAAGTGCGCAACGACAGCGGCGACAATTCCTTCCGGTGCAAGCATTTCGGAGATCTCGGCCCTCGACGCGACTCGATCGCCACTCGACCAGGCCGACAGCACCGTCACCGATGCCGCGGACTGTGGGTCGATCTCCGCCCAGCGGCCGGCTCCGGTATCGCGGTCGGTGGTCCAGGTGTGGTCGTGCACACTGACCAGCTCAGCGACGGCGAGCAGTGTCTTGCGGGCGACCTTTCGTTCCAGCAGCTGCGCCGGCGCGCTGTCGAGGTCGCGGCGCCAACGATCCAGACAGCGGCCGATATCGACGTTGAATCCCCGCGCCGCGTGGGCGTCGCCCGGAAAGGCGGTAGGGCTCTGCAGCGCGTTCGGTCCGTAGAGCGACACGCAGTAATGGCGCAGGAACACCCGATTGCCGTAGCGCTCGTCGTCGCCTCCAGTGGCGTCGTCGCCGCTGTCGGCGTTGGCGCCGTCGTCGCGAGAATAGTCGGCCCGTCCGGCCCCGATCTCGACGCCGCGGCACACCTCGACGAACCGTTGGGAGAGTGGCTGTCCGATCGCTGTCGCCTGCTGCTGGTTGATGCCGATCGTCAGCAGGTCGACATCGGCCGACCCGGGCGTCGCCTCGCCGGTGGCGACCGATCCGTACAGCTGAAGCTCGACCGCACCCTCGGCCGGAAGCCCGCTCACCGCCTCGACAGCGGCCGCCACGACGGGTTCGAACACACCCGGGAAGTCATCACGCCGGACGCCCGTGCGGATCATGCCGTCGGCAGTCAGGCCTTCCCACGGGTCGCGCATAGTGCTGGCGATCGGAACGTGATCGCATCGCCAGCCGTTGAGACATGATCCTTGATTGACGATGTTCTAGGACGACGGCACAACGGCGGAAGTCCTGTTCGTGCAGTCCCAGACAAGGATGGTGGCACTGTCCCGTCCATGGTCACCGGCCGCTAAAGCCAGGGCCCGGGCCGGAAGCTGTCGGCAGCTTGATCGAGGATCTCAAGCACTCGCTCGGCACTGTCAGACCCGTTGTGGGCGTCCAGTACAACGCCCATCGTCCACGCGCGATCCCACAGCGCCCACGCGGCGTCCTCATTCTTGGTGGCGCCACTGACAGTGCTACCGCCGAAGCGCCCCAGAGTGATCGGCCCGTGCGAGGAGGTGACGGCTCGGTCAAGCACGGGGTTACTTCTGCCCACCCATGACATCCTCGCACGGTAACAGCCGCCCCCTGTCGGGAGGCAAGTGCGATATGCGTCGGCACGTCACATGTCGAATGTAGGGTCGCGACTCTTGGACCGCAGACTGAGAGCCGCTTCGACTCGCGTCGGCCCAGGGGATTGCCTCGAGTGTTTCGCCGGCGGCGCGGACTGAACGACATGCGTCAAGGCAGGGGAGGAGTCCAAACCTGATGGCGTGGATGGCGATTCCGGTTAGGTCGGTGCAGTTCTGGGTGCGAATGGCTGCGGCAACGGAGACCAACACCTTGCCATCATTGCGATGTCGACGGGCAGGGGATCGTCGCAACGCGCAGCTATGCCGTCGTGGTTGTGGTGAGTGGTCGTCGGTAACTGCCGGGTTTTCGATCCCACAGCACGTGCCCGTCGACCAGGGTTCCGGCAAGTTGATCACGATGCACGACAGTATGGTGGCGGCCGCACAGCAGGGCCCCGTTGTCCAGATCTGTTGGCCCGCCGTCTATCCAATGTCTCAGGTGGTGGGCATCCGACCAGTGCGCCGGTGTTTCACACGCTGGAAAAGTGCAGTGTTTGTCTCGCAGCCACAGGGCCTTCAGCTGCGCGGCGGTGAACAGCCGCTGAGCCCGTC
>JALYVF010000148.1 GCA_030853385.1 Actinomycetota bacterium
GCATCATTCTGGTGGCCGGCCGATCAAGCTCTGACCAGGCGCGGGCTGTCGACGAGCTCCTGGACGGATCCTGGCTGGGTCGGCGGTCGTCATGGGACACCGGCCGACCGGTCGGGTCGGCCGGCGGGCGCGGAATCTGCCGGGTCGGTGGTTGCGGAATCTGCGATGTCCGGGCCGGATCACGGTTCGGTGCCTGGTCGCGATAGGGCACCCGATCAGGATTCGGTGCCCGATCAGGACTCGGACGTCCGGTGGAACTCGGTCCGAACCGGCGCGTCCCTCGGTACGGATCGCTACCGGGGGGAGTGCTCATGCGTGTCTGGCCCTTTCGCTGTCTCAATGTCACTGTGTTCCGCGCCGTGCGCCGCGACGGATCGTCACTTCCTTCTTTGTACAGACGCCCGGCCGCGGCCATCGTTGCCATGAGGAACGTCACCCCGGGTTCCAGGGTATCCACGCAGCCCGGTGAACGAACCCGACCCGCCGCGCCCCGGCCATCTCATCTGCGGAAGAATCCGACGGATGACGACTCTTCTGATCACCGGCGCCAGGGGACAGCTGGGTACAGATCTGCTGGCTGCCGCAGCGGTGGCGGGCATCGACGCCACCGGCGTTGGGTCCGCCGATCTGGACATCACCGACGCCGACGCGGTTGACGCACGGGTCGGGGCACTGGCCAGGTCCGGGAGCCGTGCGGTCGTGATCAACGCCGCTGCCTACACCGCCGTGGACAACGCCGAGACGGACCGGGACCGGGCGTTCCTGGTGAACCAGACCGGTCCGGGCAACCTGGCGGCGGCTGCTGCTCGGCACGGCGTCGGCCTGATCCACGTCTCCACCGATTACGTCTTTCCTGGCGATGCGAATCGGCCGTACGGGGTCGACGACCCGACTGGTCCGAAGAGCGTCTACGGCGAGTCCAAGCTCGCCGGCGAACTGGCGGTGCTCGCTGCGCATCCGGCCGCCCACGTGGTGCGGACCGCCTGGGTGTACGGCGCCACCGGGGGCACCGGCAACTTCGTCAAGACGATGGCCAAGCTGGAGGCGAGCCACCCCAACATCACCGTGGTGAACGACCAGCAGGGCTCGCCCACCTGGAGCGCGGATCTGGCCGCGGGGCTGCTGGCGCTGGCCGAAGCGGACCATCCCGGGGGCGTGCTGCATGCGACCGGGGCCGGCGAGACTTCCTGGTACGGTTTCGCGAGAGCGATCTTCGAGGAGCTCGGCGCCGACCCGGGCCGGATCTCGCCGATTAGCTCGGACTCTTACCCCCTTGCCGCGCCCCGCCCGGCTTACTCGGTCCTGAGTCAGGACGCATGGCTGGCTGCCGGACTGCCGCCGCTGCGGCCATGGCGCGAGGCACTCCACGCAGCGTTCCGCGCGCATCGAGACGCCTACTCTCCGTGATCACACCGCGTTCCGTGTCTGCGCCGCCGCGATCCGCTGGCGGTCGACCTCCGCGGCAGCTGATCGTCACTCTGCTGCTGGGCCTGATCGGTGGGACGCCACTACCGACTGCGACGAGTGCGTCATCGTCGATCCCCTGGCGGTCGCCGCCGCCGGGCTCACGAAGGTGGTGTCCGACCCGATCCCGGCCGAGACCATCGCGTCGAAGCTCGGACTGCCGTCGACCTGGTCCTATCTCCCAGGCTGACGCCGATGCCGCGTCAGGCCAGAGCGGCCCGGTAGGCGCTGACGCAGGCTTCGACACAGCGATCCCAGGTCCAACGGCGGGCGTGCGCCGTGCCGGCGACGAGATCGGGATGCTCACCGGCCAGCACCCGGCTCAGCACGTCGGCCAGCGCCTCGGCGTCGCCGACGGCGAAGGCGCTGGCGTGCCCACCGGCCACCTCGAGCATCGCCGGGGTGTCACTGATGACAACCGGAATCCCGGCGGCCATGCCCTCTAGCACCGGGATGCCGAAACCCTCGTACAGCGAGGGCATTACCAGGGCAGAGGCGCCGGCGACGACCGACGGCAGATGTGCCGCGTCGAGGTACGGCAGGGTGATCACGCCGGTGCCGAGCGTGGCTTGATCGCCCCAGCCGGAGGCGCCGACCAGCACCAGCGGGGGAGCATCGTCGCCGAGCGCTGCATGTGCTCGGATCAGGGTGGGCAAGCCCTTGCGAGGCTCCCTGGTACCAACGAAGACCAGATACTCCAGCGGCAGTGCCAGTGCGGCACGCAGCGCCGGGTCGATCGCAGCAGGATCGAACCAGCGGTCGTCGACACCGAGCGGCGTCACCACGATCCGATCCCGGGGAAACGCGTAGGTGTCGGCGATCTCGTCCGCAGTCCAAGCGGTGAGTGCACAGGCGACGGCCGCCCGGCGCAATCCCGCCGGCACGAGCTTCTGGTAGGCCATCGAGGCGACGTGCACGGTGTGCGGCAGGTGCAGGTACGACAGGTCGTGTACGGACAGCACCCCGCGGGCGTGCCGCAGCGGCGGGAGCACATAGTTGGTGGCATGGAAGACATCCGTCTGCCCGGCGATCAGCTCCAGCCAGGGAAACGGTAGCCGCCGCCAGGCCATCCGCAGCGCTCGCGCGGGGACCGGCCACCCGCGGTGCGCCACCCCGGCCGGCAACGCGCCAGGCAGATCGCGATGACCGCGCAGGGTAAACGCGGTGGCGGAGGTGTGGACGTCGGTGCGGCCGGCCAGACCCGCGACCAGGTGCTGCACGAACGTCCCGATGCCGGTGCGCTGCCCCAACAGGGGTGTCGCGTCGAGAGTGACCTGTGGAATGGGCTGGCGATGCGGCACCGCGTTACCGTACCGGCAGCAGCCCGCAAGGCCGGGTCTGTGCCCGGCACCAAGTCGATGCCCAGCTCCCGAGAGGAATTCCACCGTGCCGACCCTGACCGTCGTGGTCGAACAGATGGTCGCGCCGGTTCCCGGCGGTACCGGTCGGGTGACGGCCGAGCTGACGGCCGCGCTCGCTCATGGTGCCCCCCCCGGGTGGCGAGTGCGTACCGTCTGCGCCTGGCACCGGTCAGTGGACGCCGCCGTGGTCTCCGGCCCCTTCGGACCGATCCGACCTCGGCGGCTACCGCTCGGCCGGCGCGTCCTGACCGCGCTGTGGGAACGAGGCCTGCCGCCGCTGCTGCATGGGGATGCCGTGCTGGCGCCGACGCCGCTGTTTCCACCGGCCATTCCCGCCGGGCTACAACGCATCCGGGGAAGGCAACAGCGAATCGTGATCGTCCACGACGCGGTGCCTTACACCCACCCGGAGACGTTGACCCCGCGCGGCGTGCACTGGCACAGACGGATGATCGGCCGCGCCGCCCAGGGGGCCGACGCGATTATCGTCCCGTCCCGTGCCGTCGCCGACGCGTTGGCTACGCAGCTGAGGATCGGCGCTCCGGTGATGCCGGTCGGCTGGGGGGTCGGGCTGTCCTTCGAAGTGCCCGATGACGCCGCTGCCCGGGTGCAGCGCCTCGGTCTGGCCGGGCCCTACCTGTTGTTTGTCGGGACCGTGGAACCGCGCAAGGGATTGGACCTGCTGATCGCCGCGCTGGCGGCCGCCGCCGCCGCCGGAGCTACGCCCTTGCTGGCGGTGGCCGGGCCGGCCGGCTGGGGTGGCGTCGACCTCGATGCGATGGTCGCCGCCGCCGGCCTATCGGCCGAGCGGGTGCGTCGGCTGGGCCGACTCGACGACGTCGACCTGACCGCGGTGATGGCGGGTGCGCGGGCGTTGGTCGCGCCGAGCCGTGCGGAGGGTTTTGGGCTGCCGGTGCTGGAGGCGATGAGTCTTGGAGTTCCGGTGATTGTCAGCGATGTCTCGGCGCTCACTGAACTGGTCGGCAACGCAGGGATGGTCGTGCCGGTAGACGATCCTAGGGCCCTCGCCAATGCAATCGTGGGTCTCGGCGATAAGAGCAAACGTGCGCACTACTCAAAGGCGGGTCGCGGCCGAGCGGCCCACTATTCTTGGGACAATGCGGCCAGGATACTTTGGCAGTGGATCAGCTCGACCAGCTCTAGCTGAGCTGGCCGTTGATTTGTCCGGTACTCCCGCCGTGTTCACTTCGGGTGGGGAGACGGAGGTAGAGCCGGCATAGAGGATCAGATTGCCCGATCGGACCGAGCGTGCCCCTGCCGAAAGGAACTGGCTTCACCTGACGGTGGAAGACCTCGCGGAATGCCTCGCCCCGAGGGCCAGCATTGTTCGTCCGCCTTATAATGAACACCTCACCGGTCGGGCGCCCGGCCTCGGGTTGATCTCCGCACGCCTGCCCGCGACATTGAGCCGCCCGCACCGCCCAGTCTCGCCGGTTCGGCGGCACACAGGCCGCCGCTAACCGGCGAAACACTCAGCAATTGGCTGCCAGGCCGAGCGAGGCGACGGCAATGCGGCTGTCTGCCGCAGATGCGCTGTCGCTTGCCGGCAGCTCGCGAACCTGGGGGTCCAGCGCGCCTGTCGGGTGAAGTACGCTTCTGCGCGACCACAGGCCATGACAGACGAGGACCGACGTGACAAACCGCTGGATGGCAAGGTACGGAGCGGCACGCACCGCGGCTCGCAGGTTTCTGATCAGACGCGAGCAGGCGAGCGACCCACGGCTGGCGCCGTGGCCCCGGCAGACCGAGTCCTGGGCCAAGGTCTGCAACATCTGCGGCTGGCATGGTCGTGAGTTCGCCAGCGGGCAGCACAGCGAAGGGGCGCTCTGCCCCCAATGTGCGAGCGTCGCTCGTGATCGGTTCCTCTACTGGTGCTGGACGAAGACCGTGCCCTACAAAGCGCGGGCCCGCGTCCTGGAGACCAGTCCGCGGCTCGGCGACGATTATCGGCGCTATATGCAGCACCGCGTCGACTACATCTCGTCCGATTACGACGAGGGGGCTCACAAGGCGTCGATGCACCTGGACGTGCAGGACATGGACCTGCCGTCGAACTCGCTCGACGTCATTCTCACGCCGCACGTGCTGGAGCACGTCCCGGACACCGAGAAGTCGCTGGCAGAAATGTATCGGGTGCTCAAGCCCGGCGGCTCACTACTGCTGGAGATCCCGATGCCGCAGGGACGAACGGGCAAACCCAGCGAACCGGAGTACCACGGCGACAACACCCTGGTGTTCTGGCGCTTCGGCTGGGACCTCCGAGACAAGTTCGAGGCTGCCGGCTTCACCACCAGCGCGTTGGTGCCGAACAGCTTGATCGATCGGGTCTCGAAGGGCAACCATGACTCCGGTTACGGCGGCGCAGACATCGATGAGATCGATCTTCTCCGACATGCCGATCCGTCAAAACTGACGCCCATCGCCAACGAGCGCGATTCCCGGCGTTACGGGTTCGAACCCGACTTCATGTTCGTGTGCTGGAAAGGCATCAAACCCGGCTGAGTCGGCTTGGTGGGCTCAGCCGAGCTGATGGTTGCTCGGGTGCGTGCCGGCTCCGCGCGACCGCTAACAGCGGGCCGCCGAGAACCAGTAGGAGCACACCGACGAGCAGGGGTGCAGCAGACCCACCGGCTGCACCGGAGGTGGCCCGGGGTTGACAACCTGGCGAACGCAGCCGTGGGTCGACGGACAGGTCGCCCTGAAGACTCTCAGTCAGTCGAGCGTTGATTCGGAACGCCCGCTGCTGGGCTCACTTGGCTCGTCGCTGTCAGCCGTCGCCGCGAGCAACCCACGTTCCTGGCAGATCGCCCGCCACCGATCCGCGAAGGCCCGATCGGAAAAGTCCCGAGCGCGGGTCATCGATGACCTCGCGAACTTCTCGCGGAGAACGGGATCGCGGGCGACCTTCGCGGTCAGCGCGACTGCCTGTTCCAGCGACTCCCACCGGTACCCGTCGATGCCGTCGCGAACGATCTCGCGTTGGCCGGCCCGGTCGATCACCACCGGCACGCATCCGGCCGCCATCGCCTCGGCTGTCGTCATACCGAAGTGCTCGTTCCGCCACGGACGGCGTTCGGTGTCCTCGTGCATGCCGGTCGCAGACCAGAAGATCGATGCCCGGTTGATGAGTCGGTTGAGAATGTGCCGCGGAGTGTTCGGATGCAACTCGATCTGGAGGCCATCGGCGGCGGCCATCACCTTTTCGAAGTACGGCCGGTTCACTTCCTCGCATCCACCGATCATGTGCAGCGTCCAACCGTCCAACGCCTCCTGCTCGATCAGCCGGCGGAAGATCTCGACCATCTCGAGTTGCCGCTTCGAATGTCCTCTCGAGGGGTCAAAGAAGCGCCCGATGGTGATGATCGTATTGTCACGCTCAGTCGCCGGCTGCATCTTGTCGACATCGATCGGCGGGAACAGGAGGTCGGAGTCCATCTGCCACAGCCGCTGCACCCAGCTTTGGGTGTACTCGGAGATGGTGACGATCGACTCGTAGTCCTTCAGGTACGACCGATCTTCTGTGTGGACGCTCGTCAGCCACGGGAACTGGCGGGCGAGCAGTCGTGGTGGGGTCAGCTTCGACAGCAGACTGTCGCGACTGAGGGCGACTCCGAGGCTGCGATTGTCGTTCTGCGGTTGCTCGGTCTCCGACAGCAGGTGCAGAGTGCGCTTGCGCATGGATGCCGGCACCGTCACCATCACGTCGGCGAACTCGCGACCGACCCCGACCTTGCTGACGGTTTTGCCGTCCTGGTCCGCAATGCTCACCAGCACCTGGTCGGACAAGCCCGGGCGGCCCAGCCGCAGGTTGAACGTCTCGTCGGAGCCGTGCGGCAGCTCCAGCACCCCATGCCCGTTCGACCAGCCGTACTGGTGGCGCATGCCACCCTCCGGCGGGTACCAGCCGGTGCCGTATCCGAAGCCACGAATCTGGGCAGGCGGCCGGATCCGCCGACCGACGTGCCTGGCCAGAAACCGCTGGCGATCAGACAGTTCATGATCTGCCGGTGTCGGGAAGAAGCACACGTACGCAGATCGGGCAGACAGCGGATGGAGCCTGGACATGTAGGTCGAGGTGACGAACAGGTCGTAGTCGGCGCTGGCCTTGGCCACCTTCGACTCGTCGTCATCGGTGATCACCCGCATCCGCACGCCGTCCAGGTCGAGCGACAGGTGGCGGGCGATCTTGTCGGTGTCGACGTCGCGAGGCCCGATCAGGTCGACCTCGTGGCCGTCGGCGGCCAGCGTCGAGGCGATCATCCCGGCGTAGCGTTCGCCACCGCCGAGCGACTCCCAGAAGCGGTTGTAGACGGCGGTCTTCATCGGCTGGTTACCAACCATTCCTCGAGGTCGCGGCGACCAACTGTGGCCGTGTTGCCGATCCGTCGCCGATCGGCCAGCAGGCCGGGCAGGTGTCGCAGATACGAGCGTAGAACTTTGCCTCGCAGCATCACCGGACCCAGCGGCGGCTTGCGACGGGTGCGGGCCCCCTGCGCCACCGCGCGGAGGGTCATCTTGCCGGTCGAACCGATGAACCTCAGCACGCCGTTCGCCGCGCGACCCGCGGACGCATCCTTGGTTAGCGTCAGCAGTCGGTTCCGTTCGACGTGGAAAACCCACCCCGGCGACCACGGCTTCGAACTCGCGGAGTGCAAGTGCCGCAGAACCGCTCCAGGAACGTACTGGATCCGCCCACCAGCAGCGCGCAGCCGCCAGCAGAGATCGACATCTTCGTAGTACATGAAGTAGCGATCGTCGAACCAGCCGGCGGCCCTGCCGGCGGCGGTGCGGATCGCCACACCGTTTCCGCAGGCGGTGAAGACCTCCTCTGGTTCCTCGTACTGCCCAGTGTCGACCTCCTGGAATCCGCGGTCGGCGCCGGCACCATCGACGAACACGATGCCGCCGACGTTGTTGATCACATCCACCCTCGGGGTGGTGACCGGAACCGGAATGCTCACCGTGCCGATCGCGCCGACCTCGGTGGGTGGCGTGATCCGGGCCGACGAGGCCGCGGCGCGAAACAGCACTTCTTTGGTCTGGTTCGCCGCGATCGTGACGGTGATGGTGTGTGGTGTCTGCTCGGCGCCCGGTTCGGCAGGCGGCAGTGGCACCAGGAAGCTGCCTTCGGGGAACGACCACCGGTACTGATCGTGTGCTGTGCCCTCCGGGCCGAAGCCGGCTTTTTCCCACATCACCTTGTTGGTGACCGGGTTGCCGTCCACCGAGATCTGATAGACCTTCGCTCCCAGCGCCCGCGGGTCGAGCCCTCCCGGCTTGAACGGCTCGGTGCTGAGCTTCACCTCGACGAACTCGGGCATGAACACGATCTTCGACGAGGTTGCCGCCAGGCTGCCCGAGGTGTCCTGCTGCAACGGAGCGAGCAGGGTTCGTAACCAACTCGGTTCCGGGACCGCATCGTTGTTCAGCAGTACCGCGTACGGCGTCGTCACCCGTTCGAGAGCCAGGTTGTTGCCGCCGGCGAAGCCCAGGTTGTGGTGCGAGACCAGCAGTTCGACGTCCGGGTAGTCCTCGCGCAGCAGGTCGCGGGACGGATCGGCCGAGGCGTTGTCCACGACCACGGTGCGGAACGTACCTGCGGGCAAGTCCTGCCGGGCGAGGCCGTCCAGACACGGGCCGAGTAGGTGGGCGCCGTTGTAGTTGACGACGATGACGGTGGCAATGGCGGCCGCATCGGTGCCGGCTGTCTCTGTGGAGCGCTCGGCACTTCGATCGGCACGATCGGTACTTTCCTCGATGACCGACTCGTCGTCGAGGTCCGCCTCGGTGAGGGCATCGTCGAGCGGGGTGGCGCCCGGCTCGTCCGGTGGCGGGAACGCGGCCGGCTCCTGATCCGGCTGTCCCGGGTCTCCCGGGAGGGGGTTATTGCTCATCACGATCCCTTGTTGCCCATGGTTGATTCGATCGAGAACGGGATCGGCAGCAGCGCGGGCCCCTGGTTGTTGTTCAGGGCATAGCCGATCCGCGAGCGGGTGTGGGCGAGCGGTTGACCGTCGACGTCGAGGACCTGGACGCCGAGCCGGAAGCGGCAGAACAACGACGGGACCTCGGGCAGGTGGATGTCGATGTTCCACGATCCGCCCACGGTGGGTAGCTGAACTGGTTCGGCGACGACTCGGAACAGCGGGTAGTCGAACGCGCCCATGGCGACTACATGCACTTCGGCGATCCGCTCCGCCCAGTGGTCATCGACCGTCATTTCGGCCCGGATCCACAGGTCACGATGGTCGCCGAGCTCGGCGACGGCCGCCCCGCCACGCTTGAGCGAGGCGGTGAGTTCGCCGAACCGGAAGCCGGTGTCCGGGGTGTGGACGACCGGGGCGGCGGGTTGGTCGGTGCCCATGATCTTGCGCAGCGTTTCGATCGCCGATGCCGGGTCCGCGTCGTCGACA
This sequence comes from Actinomycetota bacterium, assembly GCA_030853385.1. GTDB lineage: Bacteria > Actinomycetota > Actinomycetes > Mycobacteriales > Nakamurellaceae > Nakamurella. The sequence continues at coordinate 9,260 of JALYVF010000148.1, forward strand.
ACGACCCCGTGATGAAGGACGATTGCCCTGGTGCACAGTTCCTCGACCTGGCCGAGGGAATGGGACACGAACAGGATGGTCTTGCCGGCCTCTTGGAAGGAATGGATCTTCTCCATACATTTGCGCTGGAACGACTCATCGCCGACGGCAAGCACCTCGTCCACCAGCAGGATGTCCGGATCGACATGGATCGCCACCGCAAAGCCCAGCCGGATATACATTCCGGAGGAGTAGTGCTTCACCGGCTCGTCGATGAAGTCGGCCAACTCGGAGAAATCGATGATCGAATCCATCGCGCTGTCAGTCTCCTTACGCGACAGACCGAGCAGCGAGGCGTTGAGATAGACGTTCTCCCGGCCGGTGAGCTCGCCGTTGAAACCCGCTCCGAGTTCGAGCAGCGACGCCACCCGGCCGCGGATGCTGACGGTGCCGGATGTCGGCCGGAGGATTCCGGCCAGCACCTTGAGCAGCGTCGACTTGCCGGCGCCGTTGGGCCCGATCAGGCCGACCGTGCTGCCGGGTGTGATATCCGCGGTGACACCAGCCAGCGCGACGAACTCATCGTTGCTTCCGGTGCCGCTGCGATTTCTGAGCAGCCGTTCCTTGAGCGAGGTGGCCCGCTGGGACTGTCTGCGGAACACCTTGCGGACAGCGACGGCGGAGATGATCGGCTCAACGGTGTCGGGCGTACTTGTCACGAAGGTGTCTGCCTTGGTCACAGTTCCTCCGCGAAGTCGGCGGACATCTTCCGGTAGACGGTCAACCCCAGGGAGAACAAGGCGAACGCCACCACGAACCCGATGCTGAGACGCTCCAGATAAAAGCTCCACTCGGTTGACGCCAGGACCTTCTGAATGGGTCCGGCGCCGTTGATCGGGATATCGGCGGCATAGAGGGCCCGTTGCATCGCCACCGTGACCCCGGCCATCGGATTGAGCCAGTACAACTGTTCCCAGATCGTTCCGCCCAACTCCTGCTTGATGGTGGCGACCGTGTAGACGATCGGGTTCATCCAGAAACCGGCCAACAGCAGGATCTCGACGATGTGCGCCGTGTCCCGGTAGCGCACATTGAGCGCGGCCACCAGGAACGACACTCCGGTGGCCAGCAGGATCGCCACCGCCAGTGCCGGAATGATCAAGAGCAGACCGGGGCCCAGGACGACTGTGTAACCGGTGATCAGCATCACCACGAACAGCACCGAGAGCTGCAGCACCAGGTGGACCATTGCGAAGCCCACGGAGGCAAGAGGTAGCACCGCCAGCGGGAAAGGGACCTTCTGTACGAGACCGGCGTTTGCGACCACCGCGCCGCAGGCGTATGCCACGGTGAGGTTGAAGAAGTTCCAGACCAGCAGGCCGGACAGCAGGTAGTACCCGAAGTTCGGTACACCGTTCTTGAGGATCACGCCGAAGACGAACGAGTACACCACCAGCAGCAGCAGCGGATTCGCCAATGACCAGATGAAACCGAGCACGCTGCCCTGGTACTTGACTTTCAGATCCTTGCGGATGATGCCCGACAACAACTCCCACCGGAGTCGCGTCTGGGCCTGTGCCCTCTGATCTCCGGCCAAGTTGCCGCCGCACCTGCTTCCTGAGTTCGCTCGAGTCGGGTCAATAGTCAGGTCGACAGCCCCGTCGCGGCCTGTTGAAGATTCAGCGGGCTGCGAGCTGCCGCGCAGAGCCACGGCCCTGATAAAGGATACCGACTCCGCCGAGGCTGTTCGCCAACCCGATGGCCCAGCCCGATGCGACAGTGTCGTGAGCGCCGGGTATCGGCGGCTATTGTCTGGGCAGTGTCGAGCGAAACGGTGGCGAGTCGTGCAAATGCAGGCGAGTCGACGGTGACGGCTTCCGTCAGGGACCCGTCCCGCAGTGGGTTGACGGCCCGCCGGTTCTCGCCACGGACCCTGTTCCGCGCCGGACCACCGTTTGGGGTTCCCGAGGCCACTCAACTTCGATCGCTCACCGTTGCAGAACTTGGCTTGATCGTGCTCGCCGGCGGAATCGCAGTGCTGGGCACGGTGGGCCTGATCGCGGCCCAGATCGGCATCTTCGGGTGGCCGAGTCTGATCTCCGGAACCGTGGTGGTGGGCATTGGCCTGCTCGCTGTGGTGGCACGCCTGCGTATCCCCAAAATCGTGCTCGATCCGATCGGATTGATCACGGCGCTCGCGGTGGTTGCCCTCGCCGCCTTCATGTTTTTCCCAGGGTTCCATTTCGGGACCGGAGACCGCGACCCCGGCGTCTACATGGAGACCGGCGCGGCGATCGCACGTACCGGGTCACTCACCATCCCCTCCGGCGTCGCCGGCACAGCTGGTTTGCCGGTCCAGCCCTTCAGCCTCGGCGTGCTTTGGCCGGGGCTGTGGGACTCGGGGAACGGCACCGGCTCGATCGTGCCGCAGTTCTACCACTTCTGGACCGCGCTGCTGGGAGCGGCCTTCCTGGTCAGAGGGTTCGGCGCCGAGTCCAATCTCACTCCGCTGATCGGCGTGTTGGCCGTCGTGGTGGCGGTTCTGATCGCTCGCCGGGTGGGGGGTCCGGTGGCCGCGGTGTTCACCGGAGCCCTGCTGCCGACCATGATGATGCAGGTCTGGCAAGCGAAGTATCCCAGCTCGGAAATGATTGCCCAGCTGCTGTTCCTGGCCGGAGTGCTGTGCCTGCTGATCGCGGTGCAGGCCGCCAGTTCGGCGGCAGCCCTGCTGGCCGGGATCTTCGCCGGGGTCGGCTACCTCGCTCGGGCCGACGGCATCCTGCTCATCATCATCGCCGCTTGCTGTCTCGCGGTGCTGTGGTTGCTGCGCCGCTGCGATCGCCGAGCCGGATGGTTCCTGGTCGGCCTGGTGCCGGTCACCGCATATGGCGCCTATCAGGGCTATGTCTGGGCAAAGGCCTACACCGATAGCAACCTGCCCTCTGGCTCGCTGATCTTCGGCGGAATCTTCGTCGTGGTCATGCTCAGCCTGTCGCTGCGACCACTGGTCCCCCGACTCGCCGACCGGATCAACGAGTGGGCGGACTCCCATCGGACCCAGTATTGGCTGGCGATGGCCGCGATCGTCGGCTCGGCCGCCTTTTTCCTCTGGGCTGTGTGGCGTCCCAATGGTGGCCAGGACCTCATCAATTACAACGGCGTGATGATCCGGTCCTATGACGAAGAGTCCTTGTACTGGCTGTCCTGGTTCTTCACCTGGCCGGCGCTGGTACTGGTGATCGTCGGGATCGCCGTGCTTTTGCTGACGCGTTGGTCGTCGACCTCGGGTCTGATCGTGGTGCCGGTGGTCTTATTGCTGCCGCTCTATCTGTGGCACGTCCGGAACTCGCCGTATCTGATGTGGTGGGGTCGGCGGTTCGTGCCGACGCTGGTGCCCGGCATGATCATCCTGATCGCGGTGGCCCTGGCCGCGGTCTGGTCGACCAGGTCCACCTGGATCGCCTGGGCGGCGCGCCTGCTGACGATCGCCGGCGTTGTCGCCATTGCCTGGGTGTACGTCGGTCAGTCGGCACCGCTCCGGCATCACGACGAGATGGCCGGCTCGTACAACGTGACCGCCAACATGGCGGCGCTGGCCGGAGGCCAGCAGGGCGTCTTCCTGTGGGACTCGAGCGGCCCTTGCTGCGGTCAGCCGAGCCTGCTGTTCGGTGGCCCGCTGCTGATGTACGACGGGGAGGTATCGGTTTCGCTGCCGACGGATGTTCCGGCGATCGGCGCCTATGTCGCGGCGTACGCCAAGCGGTTCCCCGATCGCCCGTTGTTCGTGGTGTTCCAGGGCGGAACGCTGTCGCCTCAGGTGCGAGCCCAGTTGGCGGATTTCACCGTGACCGCTGTTCAACGAGTGCAGACCAGCATGCCGATATGGGAGCAGTCGGCGGTGCACCGGCCCGATCACGCGACAGGGATTGCCGTCGACATCACCGTCTATCGGCTTACTCACCGCTGAGACCTTCGCTCTCCTAATTTGTTGTCATTCACGATCACCACTGTGGCGATCGGATCACCGGCCTGTGGGCACCCGTTTCCTTGTCGTCGCAGCTGTTCGTGATCGCCTTCAGCCGGGGCTGCGCCGAAGAACCCGCACGATGATACCGAGTAACGACTCGTCGCTCGTCCTGCGTGCTGCGGGCGGTGATTCCGTAGTGTGACAGGTTCAGCTGGACGGCTGTCCGCGCTGCAGGAGGAACGATGAGCAGTCGATATCAGCAGGACATCGACATGTCCGCCGATAACAACACGCACACGATGCTGGTCAGGGCAGTCGGGACCAACAAGCGGGTACTGGAACTGGGAGCCGCCTCCGGCTACATGACACGCCGGCTGCACGATCAGGGCTGCACCGTCGTTGCCGTGGAGTGTGACCCGGAGGCGGCCGACGAGCTTTCCCGGACGGCGGACCGTACGGTGATCGGCGATCTGAACGACCTTGCCGTGCTGGAGGGCATCGACGGGAAGTTCGACGTGGTGCTGGCCGGCGACGTACTGGAGCATCTGCTGGATCCGCTCGGGGTGCTGCGGGCCGCGGTGGCCAAGCTCGCGTCGGCCGGCCGGGTGGTGATCTCGGTTCCCAACGTCACTCACGCCGACCTGAAGGTGTCCTTGCTGGCCGGTCACTTCGACTACCGCGACCAGGGTCTGCTGGACCGCACCCACATCCGCTTCTTCACCTTCGAAACCCTGATGGCACTGTTGGCCGCTGCCGATCTGCAGCCGATCGAGATGCAGCGCATGCAGATCCCGATGTTCCACACCGAGCTCGCGCAGCCCCCGGACTCAGTCGGCATCTCCGTGCAAGCCGCGGCGCTGCGGGTCCGGGAGTCGGACACCTACCAGTTCATCGTTACCGCGCAGCTGGTGGCCGAGCACGTCGATGCGGAATCGGCTACGGAGACTTTCGCCCATCAGCAGCGGGAAGCAGCGACGAAGAGGGCGACGGCGATCGCCGAGGACCGGCTGTCGACGCTGCTGGGTTCGCCGGCGCCGGCCGATCCCGAGCTGACCGGATCCGAGGACGAGCTCCGGGCCAGAATCGGCGGACTGACCGCCGAGGTTGCCGCCGCTCGCCGAGAGTTGCTGGACGCCTGCCGTCAAGAGATCACCGGCGCAGAGGTGGCCGGCCGGCTGCATCATCTCGAGGTATACCAACGGGGTATGGCGGAGAAATGGGCCGAGCACATCGGCGGCGACCCGGCTGCCCCGCTAGATGAGATCGTCGAGCAGGTGCTGGCTTCTTCGGTGCAAGAGCTGGCAGCCGCCCGCGAGCAGCTGGCAGCGGTCAGGGAAGAGCTGGCAGCCGCCGGCAAGGGAGCGGACGCGGCGATGCCGCCCGCCACCAGCCGGGCGATAGTCGGCCGCCGGCTGGCCCGACGATTGGGCCGGTGACCGCATCGGTCCTCGGGCGCTGCCGCCGGCCCTCAGTGCCGCCTAAGGTCGGTTGTCACTGCCACCTTTCGGCGGGCTACGGTCTGCGGCAGCACCCGCTCCAGCACGCTGCGGGCCGCCCGGCGCGAGAAGCGTTGTTCCAGGACCACCTGACCGGCGCCGGCCATCTGTCGCCATGCCCGGTCGTCGGTGAGCAGCGCGATGACGGCAGCAGCGAACGATTCCGCGTCGTCTGCGACAGCTACGTCCCGGCCGGCTCGAAAGCCCATGCCCTCCACCGCCACCGACGTACCGACCAACGGCACCCCGTACTCGACCGCCTCGGCAACCTTGCCCTTGACGCCAGCGCCGAACCGTAGTGGGGCGACCGCCACTCGGGCCGCTCGGTAGACTGGTTCCAGGTCGTGCACCCAGCCGACGATCTCCACACCAGGACCGGCCAGCCGCTCCAGCTGCGGTGTCAGTGCGGCGCCGACTAGCCGCAGCGTTGCCTGCGGTACCGATTCTCTGATCAGTGGCAGGATCTTCTCGACGAACCAGTGGACGGCATCACCGTTGGGAGGGTGCTGGTAGTTGGCGACGAACACCAGATCTGCTCGGCCGATGGGTTTCGGATCGGTGACCACTGGCGCGTGGATGTTGGACAGCACCTCGACGACGGCGTGCGGCACCGCCTGCGACAGCAGCTGCCTTTCCACGTCGGAGACGACGAAGGTGACGTCTGCCGCGTCGATGGCCATCCGCTCCAGCAACCATTCGTGCTCGGCCAGCCGAGCCAGCGCGCGGTCGCCGTCCAGGACGGCCTGGCGCTTCATTCGCAGTGCCGCCAGATCGACGGTGTCGTAGAGGATCACGGTGTCCAGGGCGTACCTGTAGATGTCGGCGAGATACCGGTTGGCGACGTGCGGACGGCACAGCAGCACACCGGCCAGCTGCGGGCCGGCCTCTCGGATGAATCGGTTCTGCTGCTCCTGGGTGCTCAGCACCGTCACCCCGCGCTGCTGCAGCTGCCGGGTGTACGGCTGCAGTGCCCTGGTGTTCGCCGCGACCAGATACATCGCGTACCCCATGTCCTGCAGCTCGCCGATGATCGCCGTCAACCGTCGGGATCCGGAGTCACGGTCTGGGGTCGGGACGTCCGGATCGCAGATCAGGAACATGCCGCGTGGTCGGCGATAGCGGCCCTGCCAGATGTCGGCGGGATTCCCGGGCCGGCCGTGCGCCGCCAGTTCGCGCCGCCACTTGGTGTGGAAGGCAACCCTGTTGACGGTCTGGAACCGCTTCAGCCCGTGGTTTTCCTGGGAACCGTGGGTGCCGCCCTCGACGTGGGCGACGACGGAGTTCGGCTGTACCACGGTCCGGTAGCCGAGCGATCGGACGCCGAACGAGAGATCGGTGTCCTCGTAGTAGGCCGGAAGGTATCTGGTGTCGAAGCCGCCCAATTCGGTGAAGATCTCCCGCCGAATGGCGAAAGAGGTGCCGGTGCAGTAGTCGACGTCGCGAAAGGTTTGTACCTCGGTCGAGCCGGCGTCCTGCCGCCGCCCGTAGTTGTAGGCGGAGCCGTCGGCGAAGACGATCCCGCCGGCATCCATGACATCGCCATCGGTGTCCAGAATCAGCGAGGCGACCTGACCGATCGAGGCATCGTCGTCCAGCGTCTGGACGAGTGCGTCCAGCCAGGCGCCGTACACCACGGTGTCGTTGTTGAGAATCACCAGCACGTCGCCCCGTGCGGATTCGGCGCCCAGGTTGCAGGCGCCCAGGAAACCCAGGTTGCGCGGCGTGGTCACGGTGACGACATCGGTGCGTTCCGCCAGCCGGACGGCGGTATCATCTGGCGAACAGTCGTCCACCACGATGACGTCGAACGTGACGCGATCCGGTATCGCGGCCAGTGAGTCGAGGCAGGCTTCGGTCAACGCCCAGTTGCCGTAGACCGGAATGATCACCGACACCCGCGAACCGGTCGGAGGTTCCACTCCGTCGAGTCCCACCGTGGTACCTCCTGGGCGGGAATCCCGGTTGGATCTCCCGCAGCCAACACTAGACGAAACCGACAGCTGGCAGCCGACGCCAGCTGCCTGGCCCGCGCACCGAACGACTACTGAAGCCCTACACTCTGACGGCCCGTATGCTCGCTCGATTCGATGGAGAGCGGTCGTGGGAACCGAGAACACCAGGCAGCGTTGGCGTTTGGCTGCCCTGCCCACGATCGGCCGTGCCGCGGTCGTACCCACGGTCGGCTACCTGCTGCTGCTGGGGCTGTACGGGGCGCTACCCGGCCAGCTTCCGGACGCCGCAAACGCGATCGGAGGGCTCACCAAGTGTGTCGGAGAGGACTTTTTCGCCAATCTGGTCAGATGCCATGCGGTCGGCTACCCGAGCAGTGCCGAGACGGCGTTCGGGCTGCCGGACAACCTGGTGGCAGGGCTGTTGCAAGCGCTGGGTGCGGACCTTGCCACCGCCACCCGGCTGGTATTGGCCGTCGCGCTGGCCCTCGGCCTGTGGGGCTGCCGCCGGCTGCTTGACCGGTACACCGATGTGCACTGGATCGCCTGGGCCGGAGCGTTCGCTTTTCTGCTAGCGCCGATCGTTTCCGGGCAGGCCGGGTACGGGCCGTTGCAGCTGGGGTTCATCCTGACCCCCTGCTACCTGCTGATCGACCTGAGGTTTCTCGAGTCGCTGTCCGGTGCGCTGGAGCCGAAGCAGATCATTCGGCGGGGCCTCGCCGTGCTCGTCGTTCGGATCGTCGCCCTGCTGCTGGACCCGTATAGCTTCGTGATCGCTACGGTGCTGATCGGAGCGATCTACCTGTTCTGGCTGATCGGCCGGCTGCGGAAACGGTCCTTCGTTCCGTCGGGGCTAGCGGTGGCCACCCTGGCCTTGACCGGCGCCGCTGCCTATCTCCTCTACATCAGTTCCGCGTCGGTGGCCGGGCTTGCCCCAATGTCGGTCGACTTCTTCCGGGGCCAGGGTGTCGACATCGTCCCGCAGCTGGTGCCGGCCGGATCGTTGTGGTGGTCGGAGCTGACGGGCCTGCGGCTGTCGATTCTGCCGATCAACGCCTACAGCGACGGGCACAATCTTGCTGACGTTTTCGTCGGCTACGTGCTGCTGACGTTGTCCGTCGTCGGTCTCATCGTTGCCTTGCGCAATAACCCGACGTCGCCGCGCTGGTCGGGGATCGCCGTCGGCGGGGCGGTCTGCGGGTTGCTCGCGTTGGGGCCATCGCTGAAGCTCGGCGACTTCAGGAACCTCGCGGAGCCGGCAAAGATTCGGGCCGGCGACTACGTGATGCCGGCAGATGCCGCGACCGTGTCCACGCCGTGGGCGCGGCTCTATTCCTGGCTACCAGGTGTCGACCAAATGCGGGCGCTGTACCGCTGGGAGCTCGGCGTCCGGATCGCGCTCATCGTGCTGGCCGTGATGGCGCTTTCCTGGCTGGTCAAGCGCGGCGGTCGGTGGCGGGTGGTGGCCCTGGTGGCGGCAGTGCTGCTGGTGGCCGAGGCTGTGCCGAGTGTGCCGGACCGGATCAGCGCAACACGTCGGAACCTGGCGACGGTGCGCGGAATCCAGGCGGACGTCATCGACCCTTTGCGGCAGTACCTCAAGCCGGGCGAGCGAGTCCTGCTGTACGGACCCGGGCGGGTGAGTCAAGGTTCCAACGATTACCTGGCCAATACGGTGTGTCCCGAGCTGCAGATCCGCTGCTACAACGTCGGCGGTGACAAGGCAGCGGTAGATGTGTTGAAGGCGTATCCGCCGGCCGCGCGACGGGTCGTTATCCAGCACGGGCTCCACACGGACCGGGAGAACCAGAGCGATCTGGCTGCGATGTTTGCTGCGGACCAGCTCGATGCTGTCGTGCTGGTGAATTTCGATTTGCGGTGGCAGGCCTATTCCTGGCCAGGTCCACCGGCAGAGCGTGAAGGGGCAGCGGCGGCGGCTCAGTTGATGTTCACCGGGCCGGGCTACCTGAAGAAAGTTGGTACCTGGTTCACGGTCGTCACGCCCGCTCGGCCGCGCGGCTGACGGCGAGTCGCTGCACGGAGCGGAGCTGCCCGCATCGGCACCACGGATACGAACAGTCGGTCGTCAGGTACCGTCGCCGCGTGAAGGGAATAATCCTCGCCGGCGGCGCCGGGACACGTCTGCATCCAGTGACCAAGGCGGCATCCAAGCAACTACTGCCCGTGTACGACAAGCCGATGATCTATTACCCGTTGTCCGTGCTGATGCTGGGCGGCATCACCGAAGTTCTGATCATCACCACATCAGAGGACAACGCCGGCTTCCGCAGGCTGCTGGGCGACGGATCTGAGTGGGGCATCAAGATCAGCTACGCCGTTCAGCCGAAACCGGATGGGCTGGCGCAAGCATTCATCATCGGTGCCGATCACATCGGCGACGACTCGGTGGCGCTGGTTCTGGGCGACAACATCTTCTATGGCCACGGCTTCTCGCAAACTCTGTCCACTGCGATCGACAACCTCGATGGCTGTGTGCTGTTCGGCTATCCGGTGAGCGATCCCGAGCGCTACGGCGTTGGTGAGAAGGACAGCAGCGGCGCGCTCGTTTCGATTGAAGAGAAGCCTGCGAAACCGAAGTCGAACCTGGCAATCACCGGGCTGTACCTCTATGACAATGCCGTGGTGCAGCATGCCGCTGCTCTGCGACCATCGCCACGCGGTGAATTGGAAATCACTGACCTGAACAACGTCTATCTCGGTCTCGGCACCGCGTCGTTGGTCGATCTGGGTCGCGGGTTCGCGTGGCTGGACACCGGAACCCACGACTCACTGCTGGCGGCGGGGCAGTTCGTCCAGGTCCTGGAGCACCGGCAAGGAGTGCGCGTGTCCTGTCTGGAGGAGATCGCCCTTCGCAAGGGCTTCATCGACGCCCAGCAGTGCTGGCAGCTGGGACAGGCGCTTGCCAAGTCGCCATACGGGCAGTACGTCATGTCGGTCGCCAAGGCGGCCGGTGCCACCGGCTGATGGCGTCGCAGCTCCGCGTCCTGCTGGACGCATCGGCGATGCCGGCCGCACGCGGCGGCGCCGGCAGGTATGTGGAACAGCTCGCCGGAGCGCTGGATCGCGACGTTGACCTGAGTATCGTCTGCCAGGCGCGCGATGCTGACGACTTGAGCGCCAGGGCGCCCCGCTCTCAGGTGGTGCAGCTGTCCCGTCGACTGGTTTCCCGACCCGCGCGGTTGGCCTGGGAACAGACCGGACTTCCGCGCCTCGCCCGCCGGCTCAAGGTCGATGTCCTTCATTCACCGCACTACACCATGCCGTTGCTGTCCCCGGTCCCCGTCGTCGTCACCGTGCATGACGCCACGTTCTTCTCGGACAAGCATCTGCACCGTGACATCAAGGGTCGATTCTTTCGCGGTTGGACTCGTGTCTCACTGCGCAGGGCAGCTGCCTGCGTGGTGCCCAGCCATGCCACCGCAGCCGAGCTCCGCCGGTTCGTAACGAAGCCAACGGCGCCGTTGACCGTTGCCCATCACGGTGTCGATCCCGTTGAGTTCCATCCACCGACCCCCGACGAAAAGACCGCTGCCGCATCGAATCTCGGCGTATCCGGGACGTGGATCGCATTTCTCGGAACGTTGGAGCCGCGCAAGAATGTGCCGGCGCTTGTCCGTGGCTACGCGTCGGCATTTGCAGGTCACCTGGATCCGCCGGCCTTGGTGCTGGTCGGTGCCAACGGATGGGATCCTCAGGTGGACGTTGCCGCAGCCGCGGTGTCAGAACCGCTACGGGTGCTGCGGCCAGGGTTTGTTCCTGGCCACCTGCTGTCGGGAATTCTCGGTGGCTCACAGGTGGTCGCCTATCCGAGCCTCGGCGAGGGCTTCGGTCTGCCGGTACTGGAGGGCATGGCGTCCGGGGCAGCCGTGCTGACAACTCGTGAACTGGCGCTACCAGAGGTGGGTGGCGACGCCGTTGCCTACTGCGGAACCAGCTCCGCGGAGATCGGCGAAGCACTCGCCGACCTGGTCGCGGATCCTGTTCGCCGAGCGGAGCTGGCTGGACGAGCGCTGGCCAGAGCAGCGGAATTTAGTTGGCAAGCCTGCGCAGCTCAGCATCTCAAGGCCTACGAGAAGGCGGCAGCAGCCGGCAAGAGTCGGCTGCGATGAACGACCAGGATCAGACAGATCCTTCGCGCCAGGTCGGGGTGGTGATCGTGACGTATTCGCCGGGGGAGACACTCGCGACCTTCTTGGACTCAGTTGCTGGTGCCACCCACCGCCAGACCCGGATCGTGATGGTGGACAACGGTTCCACCGACGGGTCAGTGGAGCAGGCCGCATCAGCGGGTTACGCGGAGTTGCTGCGTGCAGGAGGCAACGTCGGCTTCGGGTCGGCGGCGAATATTGGTGTCGCCGCCTTACCCGCAGAGATTGACTTTGTGCTGATCGCCAATCCTGACGTCATTTTGGATACCGGCAGCATCGACACCCTGCTCACCGCCGCTGCCGAAAACCCGAAGGCTGGTGCGGTCGGACCGGCGATCCGCACGCCTGACGGGAAGCTGTATCCATCTGCCAGGCGGCTGCCGACCATCTCCGACGGTGTCGGGCATGCCGTATTCGGGTGGGTATGGCCGCGCAATCCTTGGACTCGCAGGTATCGCGCCGAGGACGAGAAGGTCGGCAGGCGAGCTGCGGGCTGGCTTTCGGGTGCTTGTCTGTTGGTGCGACGCAACGCTTTTGACGACATCGGCGGCTTCGACCAGCGCTACTTCATGTATTTCGAAGACATCGACCTGGCGGATCGGCTTTCCAAGGCCGGCTGGATCAACCTGTATGTGCCTGACGCCACGGTCGAGCACCTCGGCGGCCATGCGGCCGGCAGAGACCGGCGGCGGATGCTCGACGAACATCATCGCAGCGCCTACCGATACCTGGCCGACCGTCGGTCAGCGCCACGGCAGGCACCCGTACGGTGGCTGCTCAAGGCCGGCCTTGCCATCCGAGCCTTCGTGGCGCGTCACAGTGAAAAGGTCGCCGCCGGTGCGGAGATCGGTACCGGGCAACGCGCCGACCGCCCGTTACGATGACTAACCGATCCCGATCGGCCATTCAAGGAGACTCATGCCCCGCGCTCTCATCACCGGTATCACCGGCCAGGACGGCCTGTACCTCGCCGAGCAACTGCTAGCCAAGGGTTACCAGGTGTTCGGGCTGATTCGCGGCCAGAACAACCCGAAATGGGCGCTGGTGGAGCGTGAGGTGCCCGGTGTGAAGCTGATCACCGGCGACATCACCGACCTGTCCAGCGTGATGCGGGCGTTCAATTCCGCTCAGCCGGACGAGGTCTACAACCTCGGTGCCATCTCGTTCGTCGCCTACTCCTGGGAGAACGCCAAGCTCACCAGCGACGTCACCGGCCTCGGTGTGCTGAACATGCTGGAGGCGACTCGCATCTATGCACGCGATGACATTGGCAAGGTGCGCTTCTATCAAGCTTCGTCCTCTGAGATGTTCGGCAAGGTACAGGAAGTGCCGCAGCGCGAGAGCACGCTGCTCTGGCCCCGATCGCCCTACGGCGTCGCCAAGGTGTTCGGCCACTACATGACGATCAACTACCGCGAGTCCTACGGCATGCACGCCAGCTCCGGGATCCTGTTCAACCACGAGTCACCACGCCGCGGTCCAGAATTCGTCACCCGCAAGGTGACGCAGGCTGTTGCGCGTATCTCGCTCGGTGTGCAGGACAAGATCTCGCTCGGCAACCTGGATGCCAAGCGCGACTGGGGTTTTGCCGGCGACTATGTCGATGCCATGTGGCGGATGGTGCAGGCGGACGAGGCCGACGACTACGTGGTGGCGACGGGGGAGACCCATTCCATCCGTGAGCTGCTGGACATCGCCTTCAATCGAGTGGGCATCGAAGACTGGGAGCCGTATGTCTACGTCGATCCGCAGTTCTTCCGGCCGGCAGAGGTAGACCTGCTGATCGGCGACCCCAGTAAGGCGAAGGCGAAGCTCGGATGGCAGCCGACTGTCGGTTTCACCGAGCTGGTCACCATGATGATCGACTCCGATCTGGCTCAGCAGCGCGCGCTGGCCGGAAAATAGCCGCCGGATGACCTCCAGGGTCTTGATCACCGGAATTACCGGTCAGGACGGCGGCTACCTGGCCGAGCAACTCGCGGTGGCCGGCGACGAGGTGCACGGTATCGCCCGCGATGGTGACGAGGCGACCGAGGAACTGCTCGGCAGGGTGCCATCGGCGACCCTGCACACCGGCGACCTGACCGACGAAGACGCCATCGCCGGGTTGCTCCGTGAGCTGGTGCCGGCCGAGATCTACAACCTTGCCGGTATCTCGTCGGTCGCCCAGTCGTGGGCCCAACCGACGGCAACCGCGAAGGTCACCGGCCTGGCGGTCGCCGGCATGCTGAACGCCGCCTGGCAGCTCGGCGAGCACGGCCGCCCGGTGCGCTTCGTGCAGGCATCGAGCGCGGAGATGTTCGGGAACCCGTCAACTTCCCCGCAGACGGAAGAGACCGCACTCGCGCCGGTCAGTCCCTACGGCGCGGCCAAGGCGTTCGCCCATCATCTGGTCGGCGTCTATCGGGCACGTGGGATGCATGCATCGACGGCCATTCTGTACAACCACGAGTCGCCGCGGCGACCCCCGGCGTTTGTCACCCGCAAGATCACCCAGGGTGCGGCCGGGATCGCCGCCGGCGCCACCGAGCCGCTGGCATTGGGCAATCTCGATGCCCGTCGGGACTGGGGCTGGGCGCCGGACTACGTCGATGCCATGGTCAGGGTGGCGCGGCACGACTCCCCGTCCGACTATGTGATCGCCACCGGGGTGGCGCATTCGGTCCGCGATTTCGTGGCGGCGGCCTTCGCCGCTGCCGGCATCAACGACTGGCAGTCGCACATCAGGGTCGATCCCGCTTTCCTGCGTCCGGTCGATGCAATTGAACTGATCGGCGACGCCGGCAAGGCCAGGCAGGTGCTCGGATGGGCACCGACTGTACCGTTCGAGGAGATCGTTGCCCGGATGGTGCGCGCCGATCTCAATGCGTGACGAAACCCTTGGTGGGTAAGGAGATTCGCTGATGTTCAGCACACAACACGATGCCGTCGACGGCTTCTGGGCGGTGATCCCGGCAGGCGGGGCGGGCACTCGGCTCTGGCCGCTGTCGCGATCCGGCGCGCCGAAGTTCTTGCACGACCTGACGGGCACAGGACGCACCCTGCTGCAGGGAACCGTCGACAGGCTGCAGCCGTTGTGTGCCGATCGATTGCTCGTCGTCACCGGGGTGAGACACGCCGAAGCCGTCGCCGGCCAGCTGCCCGCACTGGCCGCGGAGAACCTGATCGCCGAGCCGTCGCCGCGCGATTCGATGCCGGCGATCGGCCTGGCAGCGGCCATTCTGGAACACCGTGACCCGCAAGCGGTGATCGGCTCGTTCGCCGCCGATCACGTGATCCGGGACGACGGGGCCTTCCGGGACTGTGTGCGAGAAGCGATCGCGGTTGCTCGCAGCGGGTCGCTGGTGACGATCGGCATCGAGCCGACCGCCCCATCCACCGCATTCGGCTACCTCCGGCTGGGTGATTCGATCGCGGTAGAGGGCGCACCGCGGGCACACGCTGTCGACTCCTTCGTGGAGAAGCCTGATGCCGACACCGCCGCGGAGTACCTGGCTACCGGCCGGTACCGGTGGAACGCCGGGATGTTCGTGGTTCAGGCTGCTGTCCTGATGCAGCTGCTGGCGAGCTATCAGCCGTCGCTGGCCGACAACCTCAGGGCCATCGCCGCCGACCAGCTACGGCTGGCCGAGCTGTGGCCGGCGCTCACCAAGATTACGATCGATACCGCAGTTGCCGAGCCGGCAGCGGCCGACGGCAAGGTGGCGGTGATCCCCGGCGGCTTCGATTGGGACGATGTCGGCGACTTCGCCTCGCTGGCGCCGCTGGTGCCTGAATCGTCGCCAGGGCAGCGGGTGCTCGGCGACAGCTCGCTGGTGCTGATGCATGATGCCAGCGGGCTGGTCGCGCCCGGCTCCGGACGCACCGTCGTCGTGCTCGGCATTGACGATGTCGTTGTCGTCGACACACCCGATGCGGTGCTGGTAACGACCGCCGACCGGGCGCAAGAGGTGAAGAAGATCGTCGATGCGCTCAAGGCGTCCGGCCGGGAGCGCCTTACCTGACCGGATCAGGTAGCCGGGCCGGTTCAGGCTGATTTGCTCACCGCTACCGTCGTCTGCTGCTCGCAGGACTCGATCAGTTCACGGCTGATCGACACTGTCGGGTGCGAGTCCATCGGGGACAATACGTGTCCCGGTGTTACCGCCAGCGGGTGACGACTGTGTGCGCGACGCAGTGCTGCAGCCGCTCTCTCCATAGCCTTCATCGAAAGAATCCCACCCGTCACATCTGTCACACCGGCCACAGCTTTCAGCGGACTGTACGACTGCCACCACAGCGGATGTGGGACGACACTCGGGGTGTCAGCTGTCGGCAGCGAATGCAGTCCCGACGGCCGACGCCACGGTCACGGCCACGCCCGCGCCGATCGGCTGCGGCAGCGCGTCGACCGGCCACCAGTCGAGATCGTCGGACTCGCCGGAGATCACCGGCGCTGCCCCACGCGGTGCGAGCACCGCGAACCGCACGTCGAAGTGCCTGGTCGGCACGCCGAGCGAACAGCTGATCGGGTGCACGTCCAGGCGTATGGGCTGTGGACGGATGCGGAGCCCTTCGATGCCTGATTCCTCGGTGGCTTCCCGCAGCGCCGCGCCGGCGATGGTGGTGTCACCGTCCTCGCAGTGCCCGCCCAGCTGCAACCACCGCCCCACTCGCGGATGCAGCGTCAACAGGGTGCTACTGCGATCGGCGGACAGCACGACGGCGCTGGCGGTGAGATGCCCTGGCACACAGGATCGAGAGGTGGCGCCCGGACAGGCCAACAGAAATCCGAGGTAGGCCTGCGCCAGCGATGCCTGTGCCTCGTCCGGTGGCTGCCAGTTGCGCAGCATGGCTATTGCATCGAGCCGCAGCCCGGTACAGCTCATAGGATCGGGCGTCCCTGCCGAATAGCGATTTGTGCAGGTTACCCGTCCGGCGCCGCAACGTCGACAAAACTCAGGACTGGCGGACCGCCCGACCACCGTGCGCTGACCAGCGGTCAACCGGTCGACGTCAGACTCCGGCCGAGTCGTATGCTCGGGTAACACCGATTGCCGATGTTGAGGTCGTGTCGAGCTCCGCTGGCATCATTGATCACGTTGATATCGTCCTTTCCGACGAGTGCTGAAGGCGGGGGCGGGTGTCTGGTCCGGAGCCAGGTTCGGTCACCTCGAACCGAACTCGCCGGATGTCACGAGGCATGCTTTTGCGGATCGTCTTCGTTGCGGTGGTCATCGCCGCCCTGGTCTGGGCAGTCGTCAAGCAATGGGGCGCCCTGACGGCAGCGGCGAGCACCCTGGCCCTTTGGCCGGCGCTCGGTTCGTTTCTGCTGATCTTGGCGGGAGTGTGGTGCGGCTACCCGACCTGGCGTGAATTGCTTGCGGGTCTCGGTTCTCATGTCGCCTTCTTGCCAGGTCAGCGTGTTTTCGCGCTCGGTCAGCTCGGCAAGTACATCCCGGGCGGCATCTGGAACATTCTCGCCCAGTCCAGTCTCGCCAAGGAACTGAACGTGCCCCGGGCACGCAGCGGTGCGGCTGGACTATTGGCACTCATCATCAGCCTGCCGGTGATCGCGGCGATGTCAGCAGTCTCGTTAGCCCTTAGCGGTCGTTCGTTGCTCGGGCACTTCTGGTGGGCGCCGCTCATCGCTCTTCCGCTTCTGGTTTTCCTGCATCCCAGCGTGCTCCATTGGCTGATCGCGCTCGCGGGGAGAATTACTCGACGGACGTTGCCTTTGGAGCGTATTCCCGGCCGTTGTCTGGTGAAGGTAGCGGCGTGGACCGTGCTCGGCATGGTCCTCTCCGGTCTGCATCTGATGATTCTGGTCGCCATGGTGGCGCGGCACTTGCCGTCACCGTTGCTGACCATCGGCGTCTACACGCTGGCCTGGTTGGCCGGTTTGATCGTCGTCTTCGCGCCTGCCGGAGCCGGAGTACGTGAGGCAGTCATCGTGTTCGGGCTTTCGCCCTACCTGAATCCGGGTTCGGCATTGCTGGTGGCATTGCTGTCGCGCGCGCTGGGTCTGGTGGCTGATGTGCTGCTAGCAGCAGTGAGCTGGGCTGCCGACCGAACTCCCCGAACGCGGGGACGGGTAGGAGTTCGTCTGGGGGAGTCGTCATGACGGATTCCGCCGCTCGGCAAGCGCGCGTGCTGCTTGTTACCAGGAAGTTCCCGCCTGCTGTCGGCGGAATGGAGACGCTCTCTGTCGACCTATGGGAAGGGATTGTGATGCGCTGGCCATCGGCCCGCCTACTGGCGATGCGAACGACCTCCCAGGTCAACCTGCTGTGGTGGCTTCCGTTGACAATGGCCAAGGTCGGATGGCTGCTAATGCGCAAGCGTGTCGACTGCGTAATAGTAGGCGATGCCATTGTGGCTACGGTGCTGCGACCGGTGCTGCGGATAACTGCCCGGCGCCGCGGAGTAATCGGTATCGCTTTCGTGATGGGATTGGATATCACCTGGGACCAGCCGGGATATCGACGTGTGGTGTCGTGGGGCCTCAAAGGGTGGACAAGGGTCGCCGCGATCTCAGAGGCCACCGCGTCGGTGGCATCCGAACTGCTCGGTGATCCGGCGAGGGTTTCCGTCATACGATTGGGTGTGGGCGTTCCGGACTTCCATCGTAATCGTGACGCGGCCCGGGCAGCGGTTCTCGGGCGATGGAATATCCGGCAGGAGGTACTGCTGATCGTGACGGTAGGACGGGTCGTGAAGCGGAAGGGTTCCGCATGGTTCATCGAGTCCGTATTGCCGCATCTCGGCGATGCCGTTTACTTGGTGGCAGGGGTCGGCTCCCACTCCGAGGCGGTCAGCGAGGCCGCAGCAAGAGCCGGCGTGGCCGATAAAGTAGTCCTGACCGGGCCGGTCACCAATGACGAGCGCGAGAATCTCATGGCAGGAGCCGATCTCTTTGTGCAGCCGAACATCGCTGTTGCCGGTGACATGGAGGGATTCGGCTTGGTGGTGGCTGAAGCTTCCGTTCGTGGTGCCGTTGTGGTGGCCTCTCGCTTGGAAGGGGTCAGGGATGCGGTTGTCGACGGTCGGACCGGGATCCTAGTCGAGCCAGAGAGCTCGGCGGAGTGGTTGAAGACCATTGAAGATCTACGGGACCCGGTACGGCGCCGTGAACTCGGCGACGCCTTCGGTGCAACTGCCCGGGACCGCTATGGTCGTGCGCAGATGATCCATTACCTCGCCCAGATTCTGGACGAGGCGCGAGGTGCGAAAGGCTGACGATGGCGAACGAACGTGAGAAGCAACTGGCTTACTCCGAGATCCAGTACAAGATGTCGCAGGAGGAGTCCAGGGTCCGCAAGGCGAAGAAGATCAGTGCCGTATTGGATCATCTGCTCGGTCCCAACTGGGCTCAGGATGCTGTCTTTCTGGACATCGGATCCTCGCTCGGCTGGACTGTGGAGGCCGCTGCCTTGCGTGGAGCCCGCGCCATTGGTGTTGACATCGATGTGCCCGGCCTTGCCGGTGCCAGCAGGGGCCGCGACCCTCGGTGCTTCTTTGCCTGTGCCGACGGGGAGCAACTCCCGTTCCAAGATGAGAGTGTCGATATAGTAGTGCTCAACCATATCTACGAACACGTGGTCAATCCCGAGGCCGTGATGCGCGAGATCTACCGAGTGCTCAAGCCATCGGGAGTTGCGTACCTAGGGCTCGGAAACAAACTAGGCATCATCGAGCCTCACTATCGGTTGCCGTTCCTGTCGTACCTGCCCGACCGTTTCGCAGACCGATATGTCCGTGCCTTCAAGAAGGCAGACAATTACCATGAGCGCTTCCGTACCCTCGGTGGTCTGAAGAAGATGGTGGCCGATTTCCAGGTACTCGACTATTCCTTCAGTATCGTTGCCCACCCCGAGGTATTTGCCTCCGGCGATGTGGTGAACAAGCCCGTCACCGCTGCAGTGAAAACCGTGCCCGCCCCAGCCCGCAGGCTCGCCAGGACGATCATTCCGACGTTCATCTGGTTAGCCTCGAAGCGGAAGCTGACGCCGAAGGGCGCCGCGCTCGAGATTGCTCCGGAACGAGTGGATACCAGCAGCTGACTACCGCTCCGGCCCAAGCGATCCCGCGTTTCGGTGAACCCGGCGCGCTAATGAGACTGTTCGGATGCGGGGATGGCGGCGCCGGCCGGGTCCGCGGCAACGCCCACCGTGAGTCCAGCTAACGCGATGAAGTGTCGAGGGAGGGAGGAAGTTTCCGGTAGATCCGTCAGCCATCGGGCGGTCATCCCCCGTGCGGCGAGCTGACCGCGAAGCACCTGCAGGGCGACGCCGGCGCGAACCTCGACCGGCGGGACCCCGGTGACCTGATCGTTGGGTCGACAGGCTGCCACAACGGTGGGCACTGTGCCGTTGACAATCAGCAGCTCGAGATTCGCGCGGATGGTCTCCGGGGTGACGCTGCGCGCCGCCGCGATCAGATGTCGGAGAAGCTCGAGGTCGACCGGTAGATCGGCGAAGTCGAGTTCCAGCCCTGCACGATCGGCTGCCTGCTGCCGACCCTGTTCCAGCGCTAGGTCGGTGCCGAGCCGGAACAGGTCCTCCTCGGTCGGCCTGATCAGCTGCCGGCCGCCGCCGCCGTGGGTGCCGTTGCCGGTGGCGTTCAGTCCGCGCAGCACGGCCACCGGCACCGCGGACAGCTTGCCCTTCACCAGATCTGCCGCCGCCGCCATCTCGTCGCCGGTGGCCACCTGAGTGACGACGAGGTGATTGCCGTGTTCGTCGATGCCGCCGCGGTGATCGTCCAGCACGGCTATCCCGGCGGCGCCGATCGCGACGTCGGTGACGCCGGTCCGCCACGCTCTGCCCTGGGTATCGGTGATGACGACGCCGATCCGCAGCCCACGGGCGGCGAATGCCTGCACCAACGCTGCCGCTGAGCCGTCCGGATCCGTTGGCAGCAGGGCGATCTCGTCGGCGTGCACGTTCGAGGCGTCGATGCCGGCGGCCGCTGCGACCAGTCCGAGATGATTCTGGACGATCTTGGTCTTGCCGATCTGGGCGACCAGCCGGACGGTTTCGGCGTCGATCAGCTGCCGGCGGAAGTCGTCGCGTTCGGCCGGGTCGACCGGCGAGGCGACGAGCCGTCCTTCGGTCTTGGACAGCACCTTGGAGGTGATCACCAGCACGTCGCCGTCGACGATCCACGGTGCGGCGCCGGCGATGGCGGCTACCAGGTCGTCAGCTGGCCGGAAGTCGGGGAGGCCGGGAACGCCGAAGACCTGCAGGCCGTCGGGTGCCGGCGACACGCCGACCGCCAGTGTGGCGTGATCCGATGCGGTGGAAAAGCTTGTGGGGGAGGGCATCTCAGACACCCGCCAGCTTCCTGCAGGCGGCTACCATGGCTCCGGTTGCCTGCGGATCCGACATCAGCAGCGGTACCGCTGCCACTTCAACACCTGGCACGTCGGCGCTGTCGCTGTCGGCCACCAGGTAGCCGTCCAACAACCCACCAGCGGATCTGGCGCCGTAGTGCCGGCCGACCGCTTCGGCGGTCGACTCGACGCCGATGGCGGCCAGACACTTGTCGGCGTAGCCGCGGACGGGTGCCCCGCCGATCAGCGGGGCGACGCCGATCACCGGCGCGGCTGCGGAGCGCACCGCCGCGCTGATCCCCGGGACTGCAAGGATGATGCCGATCGACACCACCGGGTTCGACGGGGCGATCAGGATCAGATCGGCACCGGCGATCGCCTCAAGTACCCCGGCTGCTGGAGTGGACTCATCGGCCCCGATCGGCGAGATGGACAGCGGCGGCAGGTTTGCTCGGTACCGCACCCACCATTCCTGAAAGTGCAGTGCGACCAGCGCCGGTATGTCACTGTCGGGCGGTGCTGGATCCCGTACCACCACATGGGTTTCCACCCTGTCGTCCGACATCGGTAGCAGCGTGACGCCCGGTTTCCAGCGCTGGGCAAGAGCGGCCGTCACGGCCGACAGTGGGTAGCCGGAATCGAGCATTCTGGTGCGCATCAGGTGGGTGGCAATGTCCTTGTCGCCCAACGAGAACCAGGGCGCCTCTGCTCCGTACCCGGCCAGCTCACCCGACACCGTCCAGGTCTCGCTGGCGCGGCCCCAGCCACGTTCGGCGTCCGACTGTCCGGACAGCGTGTACAGGCAGGAGTCAAGGTCGGGACAGATCTGCAGCCCGTGCAGTCGAATGTCGTCGCCGGTATTGACGATGGCCGTCACCTCGTCCGCGGCAGCGGCCGGCCGCGGCCCTGTCGGCTGCCAGCCGAGGTGGGTCTTGACGCCGGTCAAAAATTTCGCTCCACCGACACCGCCGGCGAGCACCGCGATCTTCACGATCGCCGATCCTGCCATTGCCGGCCGTCCGGCGACGAACCGGTCGGGCCGGCCGTCATCAGTGGCGCCAGAAGAAGAACAGCGACTGGCCGTCGTAGGCCTGCACGTTGTCGCCGCCGGCCAGGTCGAACAGGTGCGAGGCCACCGCGAACAACCATGCGCTGGCTCCCGGGATGCCCCAGAGGATGGCGAACATCACCAGCGGTGCCCACTGCCGGTAGGGCTGGATCTGCTGTAGGAAGCGGTTCGACAGGTACGGGGTGATCACCCCGAAGCCGTCGAATCCCGGTACCGGAAGGATGTTGAGAATCGCCACCACGAACTGGATCAGTGCCAGGAAGGCCACGGCAGAACCAAGAACAGAATCGATAGGGGTGGCGACCAGCGTCAGCACGATGCCGGCCAGCAGGTTCGTCGCCGGGCCGGCGGCCGACACCAGCGAGGACCACCAGCGGTAGCGCAGCCTGCCAGGTTCCACCAACACCGCGCCGCCGGGCAGCGGGATGCCGCCGATCGCCAGCAGCACCAGCGGGATGATGAACGAGTTCGCCGGATCGGTGTAGCGCAACAAATTGAGCGTCAGGTACCCGCGGTCGCGTACCGAGGTGTCGCCGCCGGCCAGCGAAACCACGGCATGAGCGAACTCGTGCAGGCATAGGGTGATCAGCCAGCCGCCCAGGACGAAGACGAACACCCATAGGCCCACCGGGCTGGCTCCGCTGGCACAGCCAACACCCGCCGCCGCCGTGATCACCAGAATCAGCGGGAAGACAAGGGCGCCACGATCGCGTGTACGGCGGGGTGCGTTCACACAACCAGTGTGCGTGACGGACCTCCCGTCACCCGTTCGAGCGGTTCGGCAGGCAGCGATTTCGAATTCGTGCCCATATCACCCCCTGCGGCTTGACGTGTGGAGAACACACGGGTGTAATCACAGGCGTGTCATTCCACATCCGAGAGGACCACCTGCCATGACGAACCCAGAGTTCAGTCTCATGGATCTTCCGATCTCGGCTCCTGGCGCTGAAGACCAGGAGTGGCACCACAGGGCGCTCTGTGCGCAGACCGACCCCGAGGCCTTCTTCCCCGAGAAGGGCGGCTCCACCCGCGAGGCCAAGAAGATCTGTACCGGCTGCGAAGTGCGCGCCGAGTGCCTGAGCTATGCGTTGTCCAACGACGAGCGGTTCGGCATCTGGGGTGGGCTGTCCGAGCGCGAGCGGCGCCGGCTCAAGCGTCGCGCCGTCTGACGGCTGGCTCCTGCTACTCGGCGAATACGAAACGGCGCCCGTGACCATCGGTCACCGGCGCCGATCCGTATGTCGCCGCTGTCAGCTGACCACCAGGTCGAACACGTGGAACGTCGAGGTGTTCGGCAGGGTGACCGATGCCAGCGTCTTACCGGCCGCCAGCGGTGCGGAGTTGGCGTAGACGTCGTAGGGCAGGCCGAAGTTCGCCGGACCGTCCTGGGTGTTGCGGTGGTCGGTGTGGATCACCGTCGTCTGGCCGAACTTCGATCCGTCGTTCAGCCAGTTGGGCGTCCCGATGGTGACGGTGTCGGTGCTGCCGTCGGTGTAGGT
Organism: Actinomycetota bacterium; assembly: GCA_030853385.1. GTDB lineage: Bacteria > Actinomycetota > Actinomycetes > Mycobacteriales > Nakamurellaceae > Nakamurella. The sequence continues at coordinate 32,701 of JALYVF010000148.1, forward strand.
GAGGGTGAACGGCTGGGCGCTGGGGGCGCCGGTCGTCTCCGTTCCGAGCACCGACAGCGTCGAGCCGGCCTTGTTCACGGTGATCAGCTGACCCTCGCCGACCACGTTGTCGGCGGTGCCGGCGGCCACCTTCGGCCAGCTGAAGGACACAGCGCCGTAGGCCACCGGACCGCCGGGGGTGACGCCCGCGGTGGCCAGTGCCTGCGCCGAGTAGCTGTCGCCGTCACCGTCGAGATTGCCGGGCGTGGTGTTCGACTCGTCGCTGATGCCGACGTTGTTATACGCGGCAGCGAGTGACGGGTAGGGCACCGTGGTCAGCACGGTCTCCTCGCCGGCGGAGGTGGTCACCTTGTTCGGCGAGTACCGGTAGGTCGCGGTGGCGGTCAGCGTGTCGACGTGCTGGCCGGGCTGCGGGTTGGCGAGCGAGGTGACGGTGAAGGTGGTCTTCGCCCTCGCACCCGCGGCGACGGTGGCCAGCGCGCGGACCGCCGGCTTCACCGTCCAACCGGTGGGCACAGTCAGGGCGACGGTGGGCTTCTGCAGCGCCTTGATGCCGTCGTTCTGCAGCGTGACGGTGACCTTGGTCGGGGTGCCTGCCTTGGGTGTCGGGCTGGTGACGGTGACGCTGGTCGCCGGCGCCGCTGCCCCGTCGGCCTTGCTGCTGACCCGGAAGATCTTGGTGCCGTGCGGTGGCACGTTGGCCGAGATGGTGCCGCCGCTGACCGTGACGGTCTTGCTGACCAGGTCCTTGAGCTGGAACCTCGAGCCGGTCAGGCCCAGTGTCCTGGCCCCGATCGACAGGGTCTGCGCGGTCTCGCCC
>JALYVF010000179.1 GCA_030853385.1 Actinomycetota bacterium
TCATCATCCTGGCCACCTACGCGGGCCGGGGGACGCTGCTGGTGATCGTCATCGTGTTGGTGGTGACCGGCTGGTCGTATGGCGCCAATCAACTGCGGGCGCAGACACTCTCGTTGCGCAACAGGGACTTCCTGGAGTCGGCGCGGGTGCGCGGCGAGCGCCGTTCGTACATCATCCTTGCCGAGGTATTGCCGACGCTGACGTCACTGATCGTCGCCAACTTCCTCGGCGCCGCCCTCTACTCGGTCCTGACGGCCGCCGGGCTGCAGTTCCTCGGCCTCGGCGACCCGAACTCGGTGAGCTGGGGAACGATGCTCTACTGGTCGCAGAACCAGCAGGCGCTGCAGACCGGAATGCCGCTGTGGTCCATCGCACCGGGACTGTGTGTCGCGCTGCTCGGAGCCTCCTTCGCGTTGCTGAACTACGCCTTCGACGAGTTGAGCAATCCGGCGCTGCGACCGGTGAGGAGGCGACGTGTCCGACGCAAGCGTGCTTGAGGTCCGCGGCCTGAGCGTGGAATACGCCAGCGGCAGGCGTCCGGTGACGGCAGTCGATCGGGTGGACTTGGATGTCGCACCCGGCGAGTTCCTCGGCATCGTCGGCGAATCGGGGTGCGGTAAGTCGACCCTGCTGTTCGCGATCGCCAGGCTGCTCAGTCCGCCGGCGCAGATCACCGGCGGCAGCGTCACCTTCGCCGGCCGGAACCTGGTCACCATGACGGAGCGGCAACTGAACGTGATCCGCTGGCGCGACTACTCGGTGGTGATGCAGAGCGCGATGAACGCGCTGAACCCGGTATTGACCATCGCCGATCAGTTCTCCGACGCCATCGATGCACATTCCAACTCGTCGAAGCGGCAGACCCGCGACCGGTCCGTCGAGGTGATGGAGATGGTCGGCATCGATCCGATCCACCTTGGCAGCTATCCACATCAACTCAGCGGCGGTATGCGGCAACGGGCGATGATCGCCATGGCGCTATTGTTCACCCCCGATCTGGTGATCATGGACGAACCGACCTCCGCCCTCGACGTTGTCGCTCAGCGCTCGCTGATGTTGCAGATCCGAGAGCTGCAGCGGCAGCTGGGTTTTGCCGTCATCTTCGTGACCCATGACATGTCGCTGGTGAGTCACTTCTCCGACCGGCTGGTGGTGATGTACGCCGGCCAGGTAGTCGAGGCAGGACCGACCCGGTCGGTCTTCGACAACCCGACCCACCCGTACAGCACCGGCCTGCTGGACGCCTTCCCGTCCATCATGGGACCGCGGGTGGAATTGACCGGGATCCCCGGCAGCCCACCGGATCTCGGGCAACCGCCGACCGGTTGCCGGTTCCACCCGAGATGCCCGGTGGTGATGGATCACTGTGCCGGAACCGACCCCGAGCTGTACCCGGTCGGCGAGGTGTTGTCCAGATGCCTGCGGCACAGCCCCATCCCGGCCGAGAACAGCACAGCAGGGCGGCGACAATGACGACCACCCCAGCGTCGAACCCGGCGAGCTCTGCTCGCGGTAGCCGCAATGCTGCCAGCGCCGATGCCAGCCGCCCGGCCGGTGCCAGCAGCGGCGGCGGCGCTAGTGCTAATGACAACACCGATCCGGTGCTGCAGACCCATGGCCTCAGCAAGCATTTCAAGGTCGGCGGCAACCTGTCCCGCAAAACACTGCACGCGGTGGACGACGTCGACCTGACCATCAACAAGCGCGAAATCGTGGCGTTGGTCGGGGAAAGCGGCAGCGGCAAGAGCACCATCGCCCGACTGTTGGCCAGGGTGTACGAACCGACAAGCGGCGAGATCATCTACCGAGGACGGCCGCTGTCAGCGATGCGCGGCAGACGGCAGAACCTGGCCTATCGCAGCGATGTGCCGATGGTGTCCAGGATCCGTTCAGCTCGCTGAACCCTGCCTACCGGGTGTCACACGGACTCATGCGTGGGCTCAAGCTGCATCGTCCCGACATCGCCAAGGCGCAGCGACGCAACGAGGCGATCAAGGTGATCGAATCGGTGGGGCTGACACCGGCCGCGGACACCCTCGACCGTTTCCCGTACGAGTTGAGCGGCGGCCAGCGGCAACGGATCGGCTTCGCGCAGGCGCTGGCCTACCGTCCGACGTTGATCATCGCCGACGAACCGGTGTCCATGCTCGATGTCTCGATCCGGATCGGGCTGCTGAACCTGATGGCGCTGTTGCGCAAGGACGAGGGAGTTTCGTTCTTGTACATCACCCACGACATCGCCAGCGCCCGTTACGTTTCCGACCGGCTGCTGGTGATGTACGCCGGCCACGTCGTCGAATCCGGACCGACCGAATCGGTACTGGCCGACCCACAGCATCCGTACACCAGGCTGCTGCTGTCGGCGGTGCCCGATCCGCGGGCTCCGCTCGAGGTGGACGCCGCGGCCGCCAAGGGCGAGCCGCCGCGGGTGATCGACCCGGTCCCCGGTTGTCGGTTCCGCTGGCGCTGTCCATTGGCGGTCGACATCTGTCACACCGTGACGCCGCTGCCGGAACTGCTGGCTCCCGAGCACCGGGTCGCCTGTCACGTCGCGGCGGCAAACGCGGGTGTGGCGGATGCTGCGGCTGACGAGACCGGACACGACGCTAGCAGCGGGTAAGACGGCAGACGATGAACGGGGGGACGGGTTTCCGGTCCGAGCGAGTAAACATCGGGCGATCGAGTCGGGTGACGTGGGTGATTGGTGCCGGCCGGCCGGGCCGGAGGTTGGCCCCGACCCTTCGGTCCGCTGGGTGCAAGCGTGCGCCACTAACCGACGTGGGCGGCTGGTTGTTGTTGGTAGGAGCCGGGTTTTCGGTCCCACAGCACGTGGCCGTCAACGATCGAGCCGACGAGTTGATCCCTGTGCACCACGGTGTGGTGTCGTCCGCACAACAGTGCTGCGTTGTTCAGGTTGGTGGGTCCGCCGTCTATCCAGTGCCACAGGTGGTGGG
>JALYVF010000204.1 GCA_030853385.1 Actinomycetota bacterium
GTGCCGGCCGGACCGTCCGGGGTGGTCGCTCCGGCGGGTGTCGAGGCATCCCTGGCGGGCAGGTAGGGTTTCCGGCGGGGCGGTAGCTCAGTTGGTCAGAGCAACGGACTCATAATCCGTCAGGTCGTGGGTTCGAGCCCCACTCGCCCCACTGGCGTCTGTCGGTGTGACGGGCGGCCGCCCGCGTCGGGACGTCCGGCGCCACGAACCGGAGGTGCGCGATGTTCCGATTGCTGGTGGGCGCTGCCATCGGATACGTCCTCGGTTCCAGGGCCGGCCGAGAGCGCTACGAACAGATCAAGCGGTGGACAGCAAGGGCAGTGGATCATCCTGCGGTGCAGGGCGCTGCCGGTTTTGTGCAGGCGAAGATCGGCGAAGTGTTGCCCGGCGACAGCAAGTAGGCCGGTGTCGGTCACTCGCTGGCATCAGAGCCGTGCCCGTTGCGAATCGTCACCGCGGACAGCAGCCCACCGGCCATCTGCAGCCCGGCGCAGATCCAGATCGCTGCCCTGAACGGGCCGAGGAAGCGGACGGCGTCGTCGTAGGAATCGCCGGTGAGCCCGACGATCACCGGCAAGGCGGCCACCGCGAGCAGTCCGGCGGCCCTGGCCACCGCGTTGTTGACGCCGGAGGCGATCCCGGCCCGCGAGGCTGGCACCGCACTCAGCACTGTCGAGGTGAGTGGCGCGACGTAGATCGCCAGACCGAGGCCGAATACGGCAACCGCCGGCAACACGGTGAACGGATAGCTGCTGCCTGGCCCGAGCCGGGTGAGCCACCCCAGCCCGATCACTCCGATCAATGGACCGAGCGCCATCGGCAGCCGCGGTCCTCTCCGTTGCGCCAGCGCACCGAACCTGGAGGCCAGCAACAGCATGATGATGGTGACCGGCAGCAGCGCGGCGCCGGCAGCCAGCGGGCTGAAGCCAGACACCGTCTGCAGCTCGACCACCAGCAGCAAAATCGCACCCCCGTTGGCCGCATACAGCAGCAGGGTGACGGCATTGGCCGCGGAGAACTGCCGCGATCTGAACAGCGACAGCGGCATCATCGGGTGCGACTCACGATTCTCTACCACCACGAAAACGACGAGGGCCGCGACGCCGACAATCAGCGGAATGAGCACCGTTGACGAGCCGAAGCCATAGTCGGACGCCGCGATGACGCCGGCGGTGATCCCGCCGAGGCCGATCACCCCGAGCAGCGAGCCCGAAAGGTCCATCCGGCCGGCCGCGGCTGCGTCCCTGGTCTCCGGCATGTGCCGCAGCGCGATGGCGATCACCACGACCGCCAGCGGTGGGTTGATGAAGAACACCCATCGCCACGAACCGACCTGGATCAGCCAACCCCCGACGAACGGAGCGATCGCCGAGGCGGTGCCACTCAGCGCCGACCAGGCTCCGATCGCCTTGGCCCTGTCGGTATTGCGGAACGACGACTGGATGATGGCCAGGCTGGCCGGCGTCAGCAGCGCACCGCCGATGCCCTGCAGCGCCCTGGCGCCGATCAGCAGTCCTGCGGTCGGGGCCAGCGCGCAGAGCATGGAGGCGACGGCGAACCAGACGATGCCGATGACGAACACCCGTCGTCTGCCATACCGGTCGCCGCAGGCGCCGCCGAGCAGGATCAGCGACGCCAGCGTCAGCGTGTACCCGGTGACCGTCCACTGCAGCGAGGCGAAGCCGACGTGTAGCGAGCGCCCGATGTCCGGCAGCGCGATGTTGACGACGGTCGCGTCGATGCCGGCAATGCCGGACCCGAGCACGCAGGCCAGCAGGATCCAGCGGCCGGTAGCGGTGGACAACTGGATGTCCTGCTGCTCCGGCTGTTTGCTCGCTGACGTACCCGCTGAGGTCCCCGTCGAGTTACTCATTGCTCATCGACGTTTACTCATCGACGCCGGTGACGCCCGGTGAGTCCGCCCCCAGCAGCTCGGCGCTGACCCTGAGGACGGCATCGACAAAGCCGGGCGCCGACAGCTCGGCGCCCTGGTCCAGCCGCAGCTGCACGATCAAGCCGTCGCAGCCGGCGACCCTGCGGGTCGTCACCCAGCCGCCGGCCCCCGCCCACCGCAGGTGACGGCTGCCGACCACCGATCGTCTGACCCTTGAATGCACCTGATCGGTGAGCCTTTCCTTGCCGTCGAAGGTGAACGACACCGGCGGCGCATCTCGCAGCACCGGGTCGCCGGTCGGCAGTTCGGCCACCTGCTGCATCGGGATGACGGTGAGGGTGCCGGCGTCCAACCGGGCCTTGGCGATCTGGTGCCAGCCCAGCGAGTCGGGGGCGGCGTTCTGCGACACCACGATCAGGCGTTTGCGGGTGGCGGCGAGCTCGGTCCCGTCGACGGCGATCGCCTGCGCCAGCACCATCTCTTCCGAGTCCAACGACAGTCGCAGGGTGTCGGTGAGCCGTCCCTTGCGTCGCAGCAGACTCACGCGCCCTCACCCCGCGCCCGGTCGGACAGGGCCCGGCGGTAGGCGATCACCGCCAGCAGATCTGTCTGAATCGATGCGGCTTTCTCCCTGTCCCCCGCGGCTTCTGCCCGCTGCAACTTCGATCGCAATCGAGACACCTCGACGGCGGCCACCCGCTCGGCCATCGCCGCCAGGATGCCACCGGCATACATCTGGTCCGGCTCCCCTGACCTGCGGCGCGGCGGTTCCACCGACAATTCGCTGACCAGCGACCTGACCACGCCGGCCGGAACGTGCTCGGCGACAGCGGTGCTCCAGGAGGCACCGCGGGCAGCAGTCGCCGGTCCGCCGGTGGCCACGATCGCCTCGTGCACCGCGGCATAGGCCGACTCGGTGAAGGCAGCGACGTTGACCTGGGCGTAGTCGGCAGCCACCAGTTCAGGTTGCTGCAGGGCAAGTTTCAGCGTTTCCCGCTCCACCGACGATCGCTGGTCGCGCGGGTTGGGCCGCAGCATCTTCGGACCGGTGGACGCGGATTCTTCCGCTTCGCTCTGCGTGCCCTGCCAGTGTCCGTCCTGCTGCGACTGCCCGGCCTGTTGCGACTGCCCCGCCGGTCCGCGGCCGTTGCCGGACGGTGGCGCCTGGGACACCGACCGCATCGGCAGGCCGGCCGCGCCGTCCCGGCGTTCGCCGTTTCGCGCCCGGTTGCGCACCTCCCGCCGTACCTGCGCCAAAATGTCGGCGGCCTCGGCGCCGAGCAGTCCGCCCAGCTCGCGGGCGTACTCGTCACGCAGCCGTTCCTGCTTGATCCGCGCCACCAGTGGAACCGCGGCGGCGGTGCCGGCGACCCTGCCCTCAGGGGTGTCCAGGTCGTAGCCGGCCAGCGTGGTGCCGATGGCAAAGGCGAACAGATTCTTGCGCCCGTCGACCAGCGCGCGGACGGCCGCGTCGCCGTTGGCCTGCCGCAGGTCGCACGGATCCATCCCATCCGGCGCGATGGCCACGTAAGTATTCGCGGCGAACCGTTGGTCGGAGTCGAACGCCTTCAGCGCCGCCTTCTGCCCGGCCGAGTCGCCGTCGAAGGTGTAGATCACCTCGCCGCGGATCATTTCTGAGCCGGGGCGGAGTGGCACAGAATCCAGCAGATACCTCCGCAGCACACTGATGTGCTCGTCGCCGAAGGCCGTGCCGCAGGAGGCCACAGCGGTGGTGACGCCGGCCAGATGCATGGCCATCACGTCGGTGTAGCCCTCGACCACTACCGCTTTGCGCTGCTTGGCGATGTCCCGCTTGGCCAGATCGAGGCCGTAAAGCATCTGAGACTTGTGGTACAGCGGGGTCTCGGCGGTGTTGACATACTTCGCCTCGATCCGATCGTCGTCGAACAGTCGGCGGGCGCCGAAGCCAACCGCATCGCCTGCCGCGTCCCTGATGGTCCACAGCAGCCGCCGGTGGAACTGGTCGATCGGCCCACGCTGACCCTGCCTTGCCAGGTTGGCCTTAACCAGTTCGTCCAGCGAGAAACCTTGCGCCAGTAGCGTTTTCACCAGGCGATCCCAGCCGGCGGGAGCATAGCCGCAGCCGAACGTGGTGGCCGCCTTCATGTCGAAGCCGCGCCGGGCGAGGAAGTCGCGGGCGGGCCTGGCCTCATCGGTCAGCAACTGTTCGGCATAGAAGACGGCGGCGGCCTTGTTCGCCGCGATCAGCCGGGACCTGGTGCCGGGCTCGCTGCGGGTGGATGCGCCGCCTTCGACCCGCTGCAGGGTGATGCCGACCCTGTCCGCCAGCCGCTCGACCGCTTCGATGAAGCTCAGGTGTTCCAGCGTCGCGATGAACTTGAAGACGTCGCCACCCTCGTCGCAGCCGAAGCAGTGATAGGTGCCGTGCGACGGCCGGACATTGAACGACGGGGTCTTCTCGTCGTGGAAAGGGCAGAGCCCCTTGAGGTTTCCGCCGCCGGCCAAGCGCAGCGACACATACTCTCCGACGACCTGCTCGATGCGATTGGCGTCACGGACGCGTTCCTTGTCCGCTTCGGTGATCCGTCCCGCCACCGGGCGAGTCTATGCCGAGCCGGTTGGCCGCCGTG
>JALYVF010000223.1 GCA_030853385.1 Actinomycetota bacterium
GTGCTGGGAGAGGTCGTTGCGGACCCGAGTGGTTGGACGCGGCGGCTCGAGCATGTTTCCTGAGTTCGGCTGCCGACCTCTCGTTCGGCGATATCCGCAACGGAGTGGGCTTGGCCAGCAGCTCGCGGTGAGGGCCGGCACGCCCGGCAGCGCCTTCTCGAACTCGAGTACTTCGGCTTCTGTCAAGGCAACCAGCATGGCTTCTGTCGAGGTAAGGACGCGCGATGAAATAACATCGTTTTCTGGGGTTTGATCGTCTACGGTTGTGCTGTGGCGGAACTCGTGGACTCGGTGGCTCGACGGTATGCGGTGCTGCGTCCGCACCTGAACGAGTTTCAGCGGCGCTTGTGGCTGGGCGCCGAGGCCGCCGAACTGGGTCCGGGTGGGGCGGCGGTGGTGGCCAAGGCGACTGGGGTCGCCGCCGATACGGTGCGGCGTGGCCGTAAGGAAGCCGATGAGGGGGCGGCACCAGGATCGGGCCGGTCCCGGCAGTCCGGGGGCGGGCGGAAACGGGCCGAATCCCATGACGATGGGCTCGCTGCCGCGTTCGACTTGCTGATCGATCCGGTGACTCGGGGTGATCCGATGTCGCCGCTGCGGTGGACGTCGAAATCGATCCGCGCGTTAACCGCCGGATTGCGGGGAAGCGGTCACCGGGTCAGCGACTTCGTGGTCCGGCGGCTGCTGGCCGAGGGCGGCTACAGCTTGCAGGCAAACGCTAAAACCATCGAAGGCAACCAGCATGTCGACCGTGATGCGCAGTTCGCGCACCTGGCGGCGCAGGCGCAGGCGCACATGGCATCCGGAGATCCGGTGATCTCGGTGGACACCAAGAAGAAGGAACTGGTCGGGACCTACAAGAACGCCGGACGGGAATGGCAGCCCGAAGGTGAACCGGAGCAGGTCAAGGTCCACGACTTCATCGATCCCGCCGTCGGGAAAGCCAACCCCTACGGCGTCTATGACGTCGCCAACAACATCGGATGGGTCTCCGTCGGCACCGACCACGACACGGCGGCCTTTGCCGTGGAAACGATCCGCCGCTGGTGGGAACACGTCGGCCGGCAACTGCATCCCGCCGCTACCAGATTGCTGATCTGCGCCGACGGCGGCGGCTCCAACGGCTACCGCACCCGATTGTGGAAAACCGAACTGGCGAACCTGGCCGCCAACACCGGGCTGACGATTACCGTCGCTCACCTGCCACCGGGCACCTCGAAGTGGAACAAGATCGAACACCGATTGTTCGCCCACATCTCGATGAACTGGCGCGGACGGCCCCTGACCAGCCACGAAGTGATCGTCTCCACCATCGCCGCCACCACGACCACCACCGGACTCACAGTCCAAGCCGAACTCGACGACACCATCTACCCCAAGGGCATCAAAATCTCCGACCACGACATGCAAATGCTCGAAACCACCGGCACTCTCACCCGCGACGACTTCCACGGCGAATGGAACTACACGTTGCACCCGAACCCACACGACACGCCCGACCCGAACCAGGTTAATTAATCACGGGCCCTTAGGGCGTGAAACCGTACGTGAGCAGTTCACACGGCACGCCACAATGATCTTCTCGCCGGACGAACTCGAACCCAACCTTGTCCAGGACACGGCGGCTGGCGGGGTTGTCCACGGCCACGTAGGCGTACAGCGGGATATCAGCGGCGTGCGCCAGGTGCCAGCCCACCAGGGCTGCTGCGATCTCGGTCGCCAAACCGTGACCCCACAGGTCGCGTCGGAAGGTGTAGGCCAGCTCGCGACCATCCAGCTGCGTCCCAAATCCTGCACGTCCGACGAGATGATCATCGACGTCGATTACCCGCCATTTTGTGAAACCGGTCGCGGCGTGTTCTGCGATGTACTGATCGATCAGAGCCGCTGTCTCTTCCCGTGTCTCGGGCCGACCCTGGCGCACGAACCTCATGGTCTCCGCGTCCGAGTGCACGGCGAGCAGGTCGTCGACGTCGCACCCGAGCCAAGACGTCGCGACCAAACGTTCAGTCCGCAGGATGCGCTCGCGGGACATACGTCAACCTTTTCACGCGGGCCGACCACCAAGCCCGGGTGCAATCGTTGTCCGGTTATCGATCGGTTAATGGGCCGCTGCTCGTCGTGCCTCGATCAGGTGTCGTGTCGAGTACGCCACGACGGCATGACCCTTGCGCATCTGTGCGTCCAGTTCGAGAAGCCGGTCGCGGTGCTTGTCCACGGAGAAGCCCGGCACCCACCAGACGCACTTGCGCAGGACCCACACGACGGCACCGACGTCGTAGA
>JALYVF010000029.1 GCA_030853385.1 Actinomycetota bacterium
GCTGCGGGTTCGGAGTATGTCGCGCATCCCGCCGATGCCGTTGTCGATCGAATGATCACCGAGTTCGATCGCACCGGTCGGTTGGGCGGCGCTGGCTTCTATGACTATGCCAACGGTAAGCGGACAGGGCTGTGGCCCGGACTGGTGCAGAACTTCGGCGGTACCACCGATATGCCCTTCGAGGACATGAAGGAGCGCATGCTGTTCGCCGAATCACTGGAGACGGTGAAGTGTCTTGCCGAGGGCGTGCTGCGGTCGGTTGAGGACGCCAACATCGGTTCAATTCTCGGCATCGGCTTCCCAGGATGGACCGGTGGCGTGGTGCAGTACATGAACGGATATCCCGCCGGCCTCAAGGGCTTCGTTGCCAGGGCAACCGAATTGGCGGACAGGTATGGTCCACAGTTCACCCCGCCTGCTTCGCTGGTGGCCAGGGCCGAAGCCGGTGAGTCGTTCTGATGACGACCCAGCCTGGCGGAGTCGGCCGTTGTGCTGACCGGCGCTGGGCCTCACTTCAGCGTCGGGCTCGACCTGCACGACATGCTGCCGCGGTGGGAGCGGGTCGTCACCTGTGAAGAAAACGCGATAGCGGCGGTGCCCCTTCGGCCCGCGGACATTGCTGCCCTGCGCCGCCGTGGCGCAGGGCTGGTCATTTTTACCGAGTACGGACGCTCGAATTGGGCCTACCGTCATTGCCATGTACAGCCGACGTCTGACCCTGCACGCAGACGATCGCCGCGAACATGGGCGAGACCCCGCGCCCCGGGAGGCAGTGCGCGGTTCCCGGACCGATCTACTTCCACCTCGTCTCCGGTAAACGTCCCCGAGAACTGATTTGGCAGGACGATGTCGCTGTCACTCTGAGCTGAATGGAGAACCGACCAATGCCTAACGGAAACGCATCGTTTGTGGGTGGATCAGGGCCATCGTGGAATGACGCAATGATGCTTGGGGAAGCCAGGAGGTTTCAAGCCGAGCACCCCAATTACATTCCGGGACCTGGCGAACCAGACTTCTTCGGCAGGCGCCCTCCACCCACGCGCGAACAGCTGGCTGGACAACGCCGTCAGAAACGTCGAGGACGCCGGATTCGGGCGGCGGTTTTCGCAGTCGTTTCGCTCGCGTTCTTCATCGGAACGCTGGACGATTGGGTAGGCGGCCACCAGAGCTACACGCCCTCACTCATCATTGCGGTCACCTTCGGGGTCCTCATGTTGCACCAACTGCTCGGTGCAGTGTTCGGGGCAAAACCGTGATATTCGGGCCACCGCCAATGCCTGCTGGCCCAGCCGCCCCCGAGGCAAGGAACGCGCAGGAACGGTTGGTACAGCTCGTAGATGCTTATTGTCGGCGTGTCTATCCGGCGGTGCTGGGCCTGCACGATGGCGGCTCGGTTTCTTCGCCGCTGGGGATCTGGTTGCTGCTGGCGGCGTGCGGCAGCGCGGCGACCGGTTCAGATCGAACGAATCTTGAGCTGGCGCTGGGTTGTTCCGTCGCGGAAGCCCAGAGGCTGCTGCAAACATTCGTTGCCGAAACTCCGTCTGCCTTGCACGCCCAATTGGCGGTCTGGGGCTCGGCGGGCGTCGATGACTCAGCATTTCGGGACTGGTATCGGTGTCTTCCGAGCGGAATCGACGTCGGGGGCATGCCATCGCAGGCGCAAGCAGACGAGTGGGCGCAGCGACACACCGATGGGCTCATCCAACGGTTTCCGGGACAACTCGAGGACGCGGTGCTGGTCTTGGCCTCCGTGGTGGCGACAGATGTCACCTGGTCCCGACCGTTCGATGTCGTCGCGCGGCGCGATCTGTTCCCCTCGAATCGGTGGCTCGACGGTGTGGAGCGATTGCTTGCGGACCGTGACCCGACTCGTCACACCATGCTGGCCACGACTCGGGCCGCTGGCGTCGTCGCCGTTCACCTCGCGGTCGCGGTTGACGGCCTTGCGGTCTTGTCCGTGTCGGCCGCTCCCTCGGTGTCGCGGGAGGCCGTTCTGCTGGCGACCCACGAGGTGGCCTCACTGGTCCGCGGGGTCCCCTCGCCGGCCACCAGGTGTTCGCTGTTCGACCTTCCTGTCGGATCGGGACACTCCTGGCAGATCACCGAGCGCAAGATGGCTACCCACGTTGCCAGGGAACATGTTCAGCGGATTGGTGCTGTCACGTTGCCTGCGTGGCGCCTCCAGAACGACCTCGATCTGACTCGTTCGGATCTGTTAGGCGTACCTGCGGCGCTGAGCGCGCTGCTTGGCCTTCTCGGCCCGAACCAGGAAGCAGCCGGAATCACAGCCACACAGACAGCCGTAGCTACCTACGCCCGTTCAGGGTTCCAGGCCGCTGCGATCACCGCCTTCCCGGCGATTTCGGGGATCCCACGGCCCGCACACAGGCGCGGCGTGGAACGTATCGCGGATCTGCGTTTCGATCATCCACACTCAGCGATCGCCCTGGCCGGAAGCGCCGACTCATTCCTCGGCCATGCCGCTCCTTCCCCGTGGTTCGGCTTGCCGCTGTTCACAGCGTGGATAGACCAGGCCGCCGAAGTCAGCGATCCCGCCGCGACCAACGGACGGGGAGCGACGCCCTGAATATGCCGCAACCGCCTGGACAGCAACCAGAGCCTCGATCCCGGGATTAGCCGACGCGGCGCCGGACACGTCGGCCGCGAGGGGGTGAGTACGACCCTGCGCTCGGCTCCACGTTCCAGGGCAAGCGGCTGCAGGCGGCGTTCGGTGTCCGAGCGCCGAGCGCCGAGCGCTCTTTCGCTCGACTAGCTTGGCCGAGCAACGACCGGCGAGTGGCGCGATGTTGGGCAGGGGCAGCCATGGTCGGGTCGACGTGACAGGATGCTCATGGCGTCATCTTCGCCGGGGCCGCCACCTGTGGGTAGGGCAGAATTGCCGCGTCGCTGTCGGTGGCGAATCCGGCGCGCCGCGTGGTGGGCCCGTCGGGGACACACCACTAGGCCAATTTATTACGAGCCCTGAGCGCACGTTCGGCGCAGTCAGTCGTGGCCGGCCGCCCACGCGGACTTTGTTTAACCCGAGACAGTGGGTAGTCGCCGGTGACAGGAAAGTGGCCGCCGCACTGGCTTGGGCATGGCTCCTCGTGTTTGGCCGAGCGCGGTCGCTCGTAACTTGCGAGCTGGTGGACGAGAACTCGCCGGCCCGATCGAGGTCTTGTCCTTCGCTCGCCGTCTGTATGGCCAAACTCCTGTTTCGCGAGGCGGTCAGCGGGTGCCTGGGACGCTTCGGAATGACGGTTACCGAAGCACATACAGTAGGAATCCGGTCGGTGCATCGACTACGGCGATTGCGAGTGTTCCATTCGATGGCTCGTCGGCCAGCTGGGATGTGGGGGGCCGGCTGGGGTGGGAGTTCGGCGTTGAGGCGAGAATGAGCCAGCATTGGCCGTGGTGGCCGGTGGCGATGTTGCGGATGTCGGCTAGGACGGACTGATCGATGTGTGCACCGACGGGTAGCATCCGCCGGGCTGCTTGCTCGGCGCGGATAGCAGGTACCACGCCCGGCGGCGCTTGCGCGGGCAGGATGTGAACTTGGAGGCCGTCCGCTGCGAGCCGGGTCGTCAACGTCCCGACCGAGGGACTCGGCTGCTGAAGGTGTGGATGGCCGGCGCAGCCGGTCAGTGCGGCCGCGAGACACACCACGGCGACAGCGACGCGCGGGCTCAACATTCTGGTCCACGGGCCCAGACGTCCATACTTCCTGGCCACACCTGCTGGCCCATGGTGTTGGGAAAGTCCAGTTCCGAAACGCTTGGGTTCCATTGCTGCCAGCCGCCAGCGATGTAGACATGCGCGTCCGCGAACAACAGGTCCTGGGAGCAATATCCTGGGATGCGGGACCAGGTGGTGTGTATTTCGGCTGCCAGGTTTGCCCAGGTGAGGTCTGCTGCGTACTTGCTTGGGATGAAGGCGGCGATGAGCGGGGTGCCGTTGAGGGTGAAGCGGATCTCCTGGGTGTCGTTCGTGGTGCAGCCTCCGATGTGCACACCACCTTCGCAGGCGATCGGGATCGACTGGTTCGACTTCGCGTACACCTGGACGGTGAAGGTGCCTTCGTTTACCGGGAAGCCGAATTCCACAGTGCCGTTGGTAGTGTCTGGACGTTGCGGATAGTCGACCTCGGCGAACGGGTGCTCGATTCCGGGCCGCTGGCCGCTACTTCCGTAAAAGATCCCTGCCTGGGCGAAGACGTGCGGAGCGTCGTGCGGAGCTTGCAGCATTACCCAACTGGATGTTGGTGGGTTCGACGTCGGGTCTGCGCAAGCCGGCGCAGGGTAGATGTGGGCGTAGATCCCGCCGTATGCGAAGCTCGACGAGGCTTCGGTCGCGGCCGCGAAGCGCGACCCGGGTAATGCGATGTCACTCCCTTGACCGGTCGGGCAGATCGTGAGCGGCGGCGAAGAGGCCGCAGTGCAGGGCGCGCCCACATCGGGGAGTTGTCCGGGCCGGCAGGTAGGAACCTGAACGACTGGCGCGATCGGCGCGAGATTCGCGACGATCACCCTTGCCACTGCGACCCACGGGGAGGTGGCCAGCACGTCGGGTGCGGCGCAGAGGGAAACGCTGATGTCGTAACGTCCGGCAAGCACCGCGAGCTGCGCGTTGCAGTCTTGCGGCGTGATCAAGTACGCGGCGTCGCCGACACCGGACACATCGGACACATCGGCCGTCGGCCATGCTGTTCGACCCTGTTGGAATTGGTCCTGTGCCGTTCGAGCCGTGGGCCACGGGACGATCGAAACGTCGATCAGCACGTCGTACTTGCTGAACGGATTCGTGACAGGAGCCCCGATCCACTCGCAGCCGGCGGCCGATCCGGGGGCGTCCGAGTGGTCTCCCGACTGGGGCGGCAGTACCGAGTTTATCTTCGACCATGCGAGAGTCACAGTGCGCCCGAGCGCTGCGGTGAGATCGGCACTCGTGGCGACCTGCCGGCGTGTGCCGTCGGCCTGCACTTGGCAGCCGGTGGGCGCGGCAGCGGACGCAGGCATCACCGCCAGGGGCAACGCCATGAGACAGGCCGAGGCTGCTGCGCAGAACGCGGCGGCCAAGGATTTACGTCTCGCATGTCCTTTGTGGTATGTCACCGCGGCGGTGCGCTTTTACCGTGAGGCGCGGGGGTCACGGCAACGACACTTGTGTCGGAGCGGTGACGTCCGGAGGGGTCGCGTACAGCAGCAACGCCTGAAGTGGTGAGCTCGCAGCGACCTGATACGAGTAGATGGTCACCTTCACCGACTGGCCTGGGCCGATGGGGGCCTCGATGCCGCTGTACCCGATCGAAATCGGGTCCCCGTTGTCGCGGAATGCGAACGGCGAGGCGCTGAAATCACCGCGTTCGATGAGACAGTCACCGGCCGGGGGCGTCG
Source organism: Actinomycetota bacterium (assembly GCA_030853385.1). Classification (GTDB taxonomy): domain Bacteria; phylum Actinomycetota; class Actinomycetes; order Mycobacteriales; family Nakamurellaceae; genus Nakamurella. The sequence goes on from JALYVF010000029.1 coordinate 5,394, forward strand.
GGGCCGCGCCCGCGGTGCAGTCGACGGAGTCAAAGCCCGAATTGGAATGTTGGAAGCCGGAGGAGGCGGGTCGACTCGCATAGAAGTTGAGGCTGCTCAGCGGCGTGTCGATGGCAGCCGATCGGTCCTGCTGCAGGTTGATGATCGTCATCGACACCTGGATGAATTCTGTGCCGGGCGGTGCGATGATCGATGTGCCGGTTCCGGCACCGTATTGGGGCACCAGGGCCGGTCGGCCCGCACTGACCAGGTAGCGGAATCCGTCAGAGGTCGTCAGAGTAGCCGGCTGTCCAAGGCTGTTGGGCGAAGTGGGCGGTGCAGTGGTCGGGTGGACGCACCCCGGGGCTGTTCCCGAACTCGAGCCGCATGGCACGGCGGACGTGGCGGGGACGCTCATTGAGCCTCCAGCACTCGATGTGCCCCCGCTCGACGCTCCACACGCGACCATCAGCACGGCGAGCACCGCGACCCCAGCGATAGATCGGACCTGACGTGATGAGTCTTTCACGACGCCGACGGTAACCGCCCGGACAACCGTGCGCATCGGCACAAATACCGTGCGCTGCGGCCGAACCTTCTGGACGTAGCGGCCATGCAGACCCGGCAGCCGAACCTGGAGAGGCATGGCGAGATCCGGCTGCGCCGATTGGTGAAGGAGGCGCTGCGCGGGCAACCTTCCGGCAGGGCAGTCCCCTCGATCTGCCGTCCGCGGATGGCAGCTTCGACGGCGCCTACATGGTCCATGTCGCGATGAACATCGCGGACAAGCAACGACTGTTCGCCGAGGCGCGACGGGTGTTGCCACCGGGGAGACGGTTCGGGATCTTGCATCTGATGCGAACTCCGAGGACGAGATTCCCTACCCAATGCCGTGGGCGGGCGGACACTCCAGCCACCATCTTCGCCGAGACACCTGCTTCCTACCGAAGCTGGCTCGCCGCAGCGGGTTTCCTCGTTGAGCGGGAAGAGGGACTCAGCGAGTTGGTGCTCCGACTGCGTCGGAAGGCGCAAGTGGCTGCGGCCCCTGCGCAG
>JALYVF010000036.1 GCA_030853385.1 Actinomycetota bacterium
GTCTTGGCGTCCCTGATCTCCAGCGCGGTGACATATGTGGTCGTCATGCGACCTCACCCGGCCAGGGCTGCCCGGTTTGCGCGGTGATCCAGCCCATTCTGTGGTCGGCGTCGAGGACGCCGCAGAGACCAGCAGGGTTGTCGGAATCGGCTGGTTTCAGGCAGACGCGGCAGCACGTCCGCTCGGTTTCCCCGGTTGACTGCCGAGCGATCTGTTCGGCGACGCACCGTCCGCACTTCTTCGACGGGTCGCCGGGGTGGTCGCAGGTGCGGCGCTGGACGTCGCCCAGATCAGTCGGGCCATTTATTCCGGTCTGGCCCGACTGTGCATCTGCGCCAGTTGGGCCACGGCGTTTCTGCAGGTCACCCCCAGTTGGGCCAGTTAGGCCAGGCTCAGGGATATGGGCTACTTGGTCACGACTGGTGGCCCGACTGGGAAGCGCCCAGGTCGCTGTTCTCGGGAACCCGCGCGAATCTGAGACGACGCCGAGATTCGACGCTGCACGCTTGACGGTTCGCTCGGCGAACTTCTCCTTGGCTGCCGCCGCCAAGACTGCCTTACGCGGGGTTGCTCCGTTCTCGGTGAGGTAGTCCTCCAGCCACTGTTCGGTCTCCGTCCGGTCGTCGTCGTGCTCGTCGGCCTCCCGGCCCGCTGCCTCGGCGAACAGATGCCGCGCCGACTGTTCGGCGTCACCGATCCACACCAGCCGCGGGACAGTGCCGTCGGTGTAGATGCCCGGCTCGAACACCGGCGCTGCCTCGATGCGAAACCGGGACGCGGGCAAGGTGGCGGCGACGTTGGTCTTCTCCGGGCCGAGCAGCAGCACCGTGTCGTCGTCGGGGTCCGGCTGGGCAAGCAGGGTGGTTCTGGCCTTCTTCCGCAGCTCGCCGGTGAGGCCGTAGGCGTTGCGGACGTTGGCGCCTTTCTCCCGGTTGGTGTGCCCGGACAGCAGCACCGCGACGCCGGTGCGGGTGGCCAGCTCCCGCCACGGGTGCAAGGCCTGCCGGGCCTGCTGGGGGTCGCGCACCGACAGGTTGCCGGGCAGCGTGTCGGCCCAGGCATCGACGATGACCACTGCCGCACCGGCCGCGGATTGGTGGACGGTCGACATGTCCTCGGGGAACACCGGCGATCCGGACCCGTCGGGTTCCGCGCAGATCACCCGCACGTTGGCCAGGTCGGCGCCGACCAGCTCCAGCCGCGGGCGCACAGCGGTTGACCAGTCGTCCTCGGTGATGACCAGCACCACCACCCCGGGCGGGCCAGCGGGGATACCGAACTCGGGGAACCCGCGGCCCGTACTGACCACTGCTGTGAGCAGCATCAGAAACAGGCTCTTGCCGATGCCCTCGGCGCCCACCATGTAGGTGACCGCGGATCGCGGGATGCGGTACGCGGCGAGCCATTCCGCCTGCACCGACTTGTGCAGGTCGAGTGCGTTCCACACCCGCGGCCGGGACGGCTGCGTGGCCACGATGCCTGTCTTCACTTCCGCGGTCCAGGCGGCTAAGACTTCGTCCGACCTGTCGACGTCGACGGTGCTGCCGGTCACAGTGGAGATGCTCGGATCGACTGGGGCGTCGAATGCGTTGCTGCGTCGCTCAGACATTGGCGAGCACGCCCACGCGCTCAATCGCCGTCATCACGGAGACCAGCTCGGCGCAGACGATGGCCAGCAGATCGGCCAGGGAATCACCCTCGGCTGCCGCCACGACTCGTTGACCGGCGTACGTAGCGGCTCGCCTCGCGGCCGACTCGACGACCAGCTCGGCGTAATAGCCGACCGACGCAATAACCGGTGCTGCGTCTGCGATCTCAGCCAGCCATGACGCCAGGTTCACCCTCGGAATCCCACCGGACAGCAGGCTATGCCGATGCACGTAGCCGACGACAGTCACCATGTCGACAGGCAGATTGTCGGCCCGCATCCGGCGGATCACTCCGATGGTGAACTTGCACCTTGGATCGGAGAAATCGGCGTCGCGCACGATGCCGAGCACCTGATCTTGGATCGCGGAGGCGGCGAGAGCAACGGCGCCTACGGTGGCGTACTCGGCGGTGCTGGCAATGTCGGTGGTCTCTTGCAGGTGCGGAATGTCCGGCGGCGCAACAGCTTCGGCGGTCATCGGGCACCGCCGGTCGGCCGGTTGGAGAAATACTGCTCTTCGAGGGACGGCCCCCGGCGTTGTTGCCAGTCGATGAGCATTTCGGCGAAATGCTTGACACGGTTAAGGTTTTCGACGGTGAATTCGCGCACATATTGTGGCGGGTCCAGGTAGCGGATGTCGTAGTCGGCCATCAGCTTCGTGATGTCGCTGTAGCCGCCGTAGCCACCGCAGATCTGCAACCCGCGGGCGATGCCGGAGTACAGGTCGGTCATCGCGGCGGTTCGCTCCTTGGCCTCCGTGGTGACCGGCGGTCTGCGCCGTGGCGGGCGCTGCGCCGCGTTGAGAATGTCACCACCAGCAACACGTCCCGGCTTATGCTGTACCTGATCGCCCGCCAGCTGATCGTTGTCTCGCCCGCCCCGGTTGCCCGCCGGGGCGGCGGCGTCTCTGGGGCCGGGTGGCGCGGTTGACCCAGTGGTTATCTGGCCCGCCGCCTCGACGTTCCTGGTTCCGCCGGTTGTTGCGGTGCGCTCTTCGCGGGCGCGGCGGTCAGGCATCGTTGCCGCCACCCGTCGGGAAGGCGACCAGGAGCGCATCGACGTCGGCCAGCCGTAGCCGGATGGCTCGGCTGTTGCGCATGCGGTAGGGGTGCAGGGATCCGTCTGAGATGCGATTGCGGACGGTTCGGCGGGAAACGCTCAGACGCTGGGCGGCTTGTTCCATCGAGACGAACACGTCCGCGACAGGTTTTTCAGTGCGAGACACTCTGGGCTCCTCTGGGTACGCAAATACGGTCCCGAGGATGACCCGGCTATCGGATTGGACAGCCACCAATCCATCAGCCATCTGAATGTAGCGTGGATTCCACTCGATGCCTATGCGAGTGGCCCGCGTGTCACCGAAGGATCTGGGCGACCAGTTCGTCGGTCAGGTGAGTTCGCCGTGCGACAGCGGCCAACTCGCCCGTGCGACCCGAGAGCCAGGCGAACGGAATTCTGATCTCTGCGCGGCCGAGCATCGCCGCCACCTTGACTGCATGGTCCAGGATCGCCACAAGGTCCTCTCCGCGTAGCTCGACCGTGAGGCCACACCCTGCCCCGCAGCGAAGGTTCCACCAAGATCGGAGCTCGCCGGCAGCTTCAAGTTCTTCGAGTACTGGTGATCCTGCAACAATTGCGGTTGCACGGCGATTGCGGCGACTCCGATCGTCTGGATCCAAGAACACGCGCCGCGTCGCGTAGTTCACAGGATGCGAATCGTGGCGTCCCCGGCCGTCGGCGGAGAAGGCGTCCGTCGTCCAAGTGACGGATCTGCCCGAGTCACCGCGGACGTATGGCAGCGCTATAAACGTGCGTATCGGTGCGGGACTCGAACCGGGATGCTCACATTCCAGCGTCACCCGAAGACCCGGCCGCGCTTCGTATTCACTGGACCAACCCACTTTGCGGGTGCCCGTGTTGTCCGTCCATACCGTCACCTCGGTGCGGACACCATCAGTGACCGACTCATAGTGTGAGTGCAGCTCGTGCTTGGGGTTGTTTGGATCGAAGCTCTTCACTGGCCGAGACTCTCGGACATCCTGGCGGCGATCTCAGCGTCCCTGCCAGCGGCGGCGTGCTGGTACCTCATCGCTGCGCCAGGCGTGGAGTGGCCGAGCCTGCCCATGACATCGGGCAGCGTCGCACCGTGCAGCACGGACAGGACAGCTCCGGTGTGGCGCAGGTCGTGCCAGCGCAACAGCGGGTAGCCGATCGCGGCGCGGGCGGCATAGAAGCCCCAGCCCGGCCGTACCGTCTTCTCGCCGGTTGTCTTGTCCGTGACGGCCGTGGGTGCCTTGCCGTAGAGGACGCTCGGTTGCAGGGTGCCGCCGTGGGCGCCGGGAAACAGGAGGCCGTCGCGGCCGGTGACGAACGAACGCAGGTGCTCGCGGACTGCGGCGGTCAAGTGTGGTGGCCAACTCACGTCGCGGATGCCGGCGTCGCTCTTGGGTGTGCCGATGACGATGCGGCCCTTCACCCGGACAGCGCCTCGGCGGATCTTGATGACGCCGTTGGTCACGTCCAAGTCTGACCTGCGCAGCTCGACCAGCTCACCGAACCGCAGGCCGCACCACGCCGCGAACAGCGCCATCAGCTGCAGCCGCTCGGGCATCGCGTTCGCCAGCGCGTCGACCTCGGCCGGGGTGAGGATCTGCACCTTGTGCACCCGCTTGGAGTTGCCGGCACCCCGGACGTGGCAAGGATTTGTGGCGATGAGCTCGTCGGCAACCGCATCCTTGAGGATCGATCTCAACAGCGAATAGGCGTGCGCCCGTTGCGTCGGGTGCTCGGGCCCGATGTTGGTGTGCCAGGCGCGGACAACTTCTGGCGTGATCGCCTTGAGCGGCACGCCGGCGAAGGTCGGCAGAATCAGCCGATCCAGCAGACGCTGATAGTGCTCGACCGTTCGAGGCTTCAACGTCCGGGACGCCAACCACTCGGCGGCGAACGGGCCGAAGGTAGCCACAGCCTGCCGGGCGCGTGCCCGCTCGGCCGGCGGCGTCCAAGTGCCGGATGAGATCAGCCGGGACTCGGCCGACAGCCAGGCTTCGGCGTCGAGCTTCGCAGTGAATAGGTCCGGTGCCTTATGCAGCAGGGTGTCGGAGCCGACGTAGCGGGCGCGGTACCGCCCGGATACCAGCTTCTCGATCCGGCCGAACGCGCGACGGTCCGACGCTTTCGTACGTCGCTTGGTTGCCATTCCGGCTCCGCTCGTAGCGTGGCTCCCACGTGGCTTTCAGGTGGCTCTCGCGCGGGCACTGGTTTCCACTCGATAGTACTTGATTCATCGTGGATAGGGGCGATACTGTGACGTGAAACCGCAGGCCAGCGCACCAAACCTGCACGTCCACCCGGACAAGCCGAGCACCGATATTTCACCCGGTCGATACAGGTTCAATCCCAGTATCGCCCACCAGCATTACTGCAGGTCACACCGGAACAGAGATCCGGGCCGTGCTCTCAGGCGGCTTATCGGCCCTCGAAACGGCACCGCGCTGGCCCTTATCGAAGGGGTGCGCCATGACCAACACGAGTAACCCCGTACACCCGGCTGCCGAGACGCTTGTGTTGTCGTTTGCCCAGTGGCCGGACGGGTGCCCCATCGACCACAGCACCGATGACGATCCGAATAGCCGTGTGCACAGCGGCGATCACCGCAAGTCAGCGGGCACGCCGAAGGGGTACTCGGTGACCCGGACTTCCTGGCCGCCCTGGGCGCGGAGCGCGCCTGCTCGACGACCTCCGGCCCGGTGCCGGCGCCGGGGATGGCCGCGAGATCGAGCCTCACCCCCAGGCTGTCGCCGCGATCCGAGGGCTTGACGCATTGCCACCTCTACCGAAGGACATGTCTCGAATGAGGAAGCTCATACTGAAAATGTCGATGTCACTGGATGGTTTCGTCAGCGGACCCAACGGGGAGGTCGATTGGATGGTTCGCTCGCGGGGCGAAGACTCTGCAGCCTGGGTCTTGGAGTCTCTTTGCCAGGCTGGCCTGCACGCCATGGGCAGCCGCTCATACAACGACATGGCGAGCTACTGGCCCACGTCGACGGACCTCATGGCAGCGCCGATGAACGACATCCCGAAGGTAGTCTTCACGCGGCAAAAGTCGTTCGACCTCCATGGCGGCCAGGGCGGAGCGCCAGCGCAGCAGCCGTCTCTCGGCGCGGCCAGTTGGGCGTCGGCCAGGATCGCAAATGGCGACCTCGCGGAAGAGATGCAGCGCCTGAAACAGGAGCCCGGTAAAGACATCCTCGCCCACGGAGGAACGGACTTCGCCCGCAGCCTGGTACAACTCGGCCCGGTCGACGAATACCGCCTGGTGATTCATCCGGTCGCGCTTGGCTCCGGTCTCGCGCTCTTCTCCGACCTGCAACAGCCAATGGACCTGGAACTCGCCAGCACCTCCCTGTTTCGAGCGGGCGTCGTAGCGCACGTCTATCGTCCCGTCAGCGCTTAGCGGGGAAGTGTTTTGCACACTCGCATTGGACCTGCAAGCGAGTAAAAAAATGGTGGCTGACGCCGCAGGGCGGTCGCGACCTGGCGCTCGGGTAGCACCCATCGTGGCGGCCTGCTGTCGGATCGTCAGGGTTGTTGATGCGACTGCAAGATCGACTCGACGGCTGCCAACTCCCTGCGCAGTGTGTCGGCCCGCTGCTGGGCCTCGGCCAGCGCCACCTGGTTAATGTCGGCCACCGCCTCGGTGAGCGCCGGATCCGCGAACAGGGCGGTGACGGCGGTGACGACACCGGCTGACACCGGTGTTGCCTTCAGCAGCGAGCGGCCGCCGCGGCTCGCTGACAGCGTCCAGGAATGACCGGACGACGACACGGTGACCGTGACCGCGGCGGCCTTGCGCTTGCCGGACACTCGTCGGGTTGCTGGCTGGGGAGCCGAAACCATCGGGATCGCTTCAGCAGAGCTGTGCTGCGGTAAGGGTGGTGCCGACACTCGCGGCGGGGCGGCCGCCTTGACAGCCGCCGCGGGCGACTTGGCTGATGGGACTGCCTTGGCTGGTGGGACGGTCGGCGATGCGGAAACCGTTGTCGCCGCGGCAGACCGGCTGCGCGTGACGCCGCGCGGCGTCGCCGGGGAGGACTTGCTGACCCCGCCCGGCAGGGTCAGCTCGTCCGGACTGAACGTGAGGGTGTCACTGACACCGGCGAGCTTCACCCGCACCGAGATGAACTCCTCGCCGTCAACAGCGGCGTCGCCGACCGCCACCACCTGACCGCGGGCATCATCACCGAACTGGTTGCCCTGCAGGGTAACCAGTGGCCGCCGGTTGGCCGCCAACGCCTCGCGCAGTGTCGTTACCTGTTGATCGGTCAACCCCTTCGGGTTGCGTGCTCGCGCCATCTGGTCGGTGCCTCCAGAGTTCGTTCGGTGATCAACATCGTCTCGGAGTCCAGTCTTGTCGACGGCACCGACACTCCGACCCGAGACTCTCACCCGCTCAGTTCGTGACCACTCAGTTCGTGAGCACGATGGCGACCAAGAACTGCCCGCCGCCGGCGGTGATGTCGGCGCCGACCGGCAGCGAAGGAGTCAACCGGGAGAATCGATCGACCAGCCACTCGGCCGTTTCGTTGGCATCGGCGCGGGTGGGGCACCGAGCGACGACCTCCCGGCCACCCTTGCGTTCCATCCGATCGGCAACCGCGATCAACGGCGCCGGTTCGGACGCGAAAAGCCTTGCGGGCCACGGCACCACCGGCTTGACGGCCCCCTTCTTGGTGTTGCAGCTGCGATGTGCCAGCCGCTCACCGGCATCCGTCCCCGGCTGGCTCTTGCCGCGGCCGGCCTTCCCGGATTTGCTGCCGACGCCGAAGCTGTCGACGCTCGGTCCGCGGGCGTCATTGATCGACTTCTGCGGGTCGACCGGCTCGTCGCACAGCCAGCACCGCCAGTTGTCCCGGTCGCCCACCTCGTCGAGCCGGCTCATCGAACCCGGTAGAACTGGCGGAGCGGACGGCATGGGTGGGGACTGGTCACAGCGCTCAGGTTAGTCCGCGAGCGCCGACGCGGCGAGGTCGTCGTCCGGCGACGGTGCTGTCTTGTCCCGATCGGTAAGAGCAGATCGGCATCGTCCATGGCGTTGTCGGAGGGCGCCGCGTCGAGGCCTTCGCCATCGCGGGCCGCGCCGATGCATTCACCGCCTCGCCGCGGGCGACCATCCCGGAACCGTCAGACGGCTTGATCTGCCTGATGAATTGCACTCTGAAGCAGATAGTGCAATTGGTCTTGATGTAGCGCCGAGCAGCACGTCTTCCTTGCAGGGGCTACCGCTCCCAGCGGAACCAGCCCATCCCGGCGTGCCAGTGCCCCCCGGTGGCCAGTACTTGAACAACCGCTCGCTGCAGCGACGAATCCTGCGGCAGCTGGTCGAGCGGGAGATCCGGATTATCGAAAACGAACCGCATGGCGTCCGCGTCGCCGACCTCCGGTGGGTAGGCCAGCGCGAACCGATGTTGGAACGCGGCGATGTTCGACGAGCCGCCCAGGTACCCGAGGAGCTGCGGGTCGAGCAGCCACGACTTGCAGACGGCCACCTGCAGCGCCAGGTCGGGGAAGCGTTCGCCGAAGAACTGGCCGGCGATGGCGAGCGAGGTGTCGCACTCGGCGTCCGACAGCGAGCCGAGGAACCGGGGAATGTGCACCGACAACGTCGGCTCGCCCGCCTGCACTTGTAGGCCGGCGGACCGGATGCCCTCCGTCGTCCGTTTGCCGAGGGTGCCGACCTGGAACTGCAGCCGTCCTAGCTGGTAGAGCTGGCCGGAGAAGTGCAGACTGAGCCAGCTTTGCTCGTCGAAACCGGTTACCCCGAAACGTTTCTCGAACACATACATGTTTCTGCCGAGGTCGGCGAGGGTAGCCCAGGAGACGGCAGCATCCACGCCGAGCTGGGCGTGGAAGCGGCGCACATCCGGCAGCATGGCCGCATACATCAGCACGAACCCGAAGCGGGAGAAGGCGGATTCGGCCGGACCTGGCGGCGTCGGGAGCGGGACCATCCTCAAGTGGCTGCCCTTGGCAGCCAGCACCGCAGACCGGCAGCCGTCGATGAACGCTCGCTGCTCGTCGTCCAACCGATCGGCAACCGCCAGTATCTCGGCAATGGCCTGGTAGGGGACCGTCAGATCGGTGAGGCGCAGGGCAAGCTCGGATCCGCGCGGAATGTCGTCCTGTTGATCAATGGTGGGCACGCCCAGCAGTGTCCCACCGGCTCGACTCGGGCATGGGCTGGTGGTGACGATCGTCGGCTACGAAACGGTCGGCGCTGTCCGCCAGGCCGGGTGATGGCAGGGTGATGGACCCGGGAAACGGCTCCAGCCTGGCCGGATAGCATCGGTGCGACGCCGGATCCGGCCTCATCGACCTGGGCGAGTCACTTGTCCATTTATGAAGGAGTATTGCCGTGAGCATGTCCGCCAACCGGTCCACCGCCGCTGCGCGCGTAAGGATCCCGGCGGGCACGACCGCCTCGCAGGCGGTCGGCGATGCGGGTCTGCCGCGGTCGGGCCCCGACGCCATCGTGGTGGTGCGCGATGCCGATGGCCAGCTGCGCGACCTGGCCTGGGCCCCGGCCGACGATGCCGAGGTGGAGGCGGTTCCTGCCAGCTCCGATGACGGCCGTAGCGTGATCCGGCACTCGGCGGCGCATGTGCTTGCCCAGGCGGTGCAGCAGCAGTTCCCGGATGCCAAGCTCGGCATCGGGCCGCCGATCACCGACGGCTTCTATTACGACTTCGACGTCGAGAGCCCTTTCACCCCAGAGGATCTGGCCGCGCTCGAGAAGCGGATGAACAAGATCGTCAAGTCCGGTCAGCGGTTCTCCAGGCGGGTGATCGAGGACAGGGAGGTCGCCAAGCAGGAGCTGGCGAACGAGCCGTACAAGCTCGAGCTCATCGACCTCAAGGGCGACGAGCTCGCGGAAGACGCTGCGGACATCCCAGAGATTCCTGTTGGTGGGGCCGAACTCACCTTCTACGACAACCTGCACGCGCACACCGGCGAACGGGTTTGGGGCGATCTGTGCCGTGGACCGCACGTGCCCAACACCAAGTACATCCCGGCCTTCAAGATCACCCGGTCGTCGGCCGCCTACTGGCGGGGCGAGGCGAAAAACGCTGACCTGCAACGGATCTATGGCACCGCCTGGGAATCGCAGCAGGCACTCGACGGCTACCTGGAGCGGTTGGCCGAGGCGGAACGACGCGACCATCGCAAGCTCGGCGTCGAGCTCGATCTGTTCAGCTTCCCCGACGAGCTGGGCTCGGGACTCGTGGTCTTCCACCCCAAGGGCGGCATCCTGCGCAGGGAGTTGGAGGGCTACGTCCGGCAGCGGCACATCGACGAGGGTTTCGACTTCGTCAACACCCCGCACATTTCCAAGGAGGGCCTGTTCCACCTCTCTGGGCACCTGCCCTACTACGCCGACGGGATGTTCCCCCCGATGGAGATGGAGGGCAGCAAGTACTACCTCAAGGCCATGAACTGCCCGATGCACAACCTGATCTACCGTTCCCGCACCCGTTCCTACCGGGAGCTTCCCCTGCGGCTGTTCGAGTTCGGCAGCGTCTACCGCAACGAGTTGTCCGGGGTAGTGCACGGGCTCACCAGGGTCCGCGGGATGACCCAGGACGACTCGCACAGCTACTGCACCCAGGAGCAGGCGCCCGACGAGATCAAGAAGTTGCTCACCTTCGTTCTCGGGCTGCTGCGTGATTTCGGGCTCGACGACTTCTACCTCGAGCTGTCCACCAGGGACGAGAACTCCAGAAAGTTCATCGGCACCAACGAGCAGTGGGAGCGGGCCACCGCGGTGCTGGAAGCGGTGGGCAGGGAGTCCGGTCTCGAATTGGTGCCCGATCCGGGCGGCGCCGCGTTCTACGGACCGAAGATCTCGGTGCAGGCCCGCGACGCCATCGGCCGGACCTGGCAGATGTCGACGGTGCAGCTGGACTTCAACCAGCCCAACGGATTCGACCTGGAGTACCAGGCGGCCGACGGCAGCCGGCAGCAGCCGGTGATGATCCACTCGGCGAAGTTCGGTTCGATCGAGCGCTTCATCGGCGTGCTCACCGAGCACTACGCCGGCGCCTTCCCTGCCTGGCTCTCGCCGGTCCAGGTGGTCGGCATTCCGGTCGCCGAGCAGTTCGCCGATCATCTCGAGCAGGTGGCGGAGCTGTTGCGGGGCAACGGCATTCGGGTGGGGGTGGACCGCAGCGACGAACGCATGCAGAAGAAGATCCGTACCCACACCACCGGCAAGGTGCCGTTCCTGCTGCTGGCCGGCGGTCAAGACGTGGACGCGTCGGCGGTGTCCTTCAGGTTCCGCGACGGTACCCAGATCAATGGCGTGCCGGTAGCCGATGCGGTGGCGGCGATCACCGGCTGGGTGACCGGCCGGAAGAACACCGAACCGACGGCCGCCGCCTTTCCGTCGCTGGCCTGACGAACCGACGCCAGCAGACCGATGACGACACCTCCGCATGGCGAACCGCCACTCGTCGAGCAGCAGGGCACCGGCACGCCGGACGGCTTCGCCCGGTTGTGGACGCCGCACCGGCTGGCCTACATCAAGGGTGACGAGGGTGATCCGGAGTCGGCTGCCGGCACCGCGGCGGCCACCGCGCCGTCCTGCCCGTTCTGCCACCTGCCCTCGCTCGGCGACCGGGAAGCACTGATCGTTGCCAGGGGAGCGGCGGTCTACCTGATGCTCAACCTGTACCCATACAACCCCGGCCACCTGATGGTGGTGCCCTACCGTCACATCGCCGACTACACCGAGCTCACCGAGGAGGAACTGGCCGAGTTCAGTGACTTCACCCGGCGGGCGCTGACGGTGATCCGCACCGCATCCAACCCGGACGGATTCAACGTCGGCATCAACGCCGGTGCGGCCGCCGGCGCCGGCATCGCCCATCATCTGCATCAGCATGTGGTGCCGCGGTGGAGCGCGGACGCCAACTTCATGCCGGTGATCGGCCAGACCAGAGTGCTGCCGCAATTGCTCGCCACCACCCGCGACGAGCTTGCCGCCCTCTGGTAGCCGCTATCGTTGTCACCTGCCCTGTCGGGCAGCCATGTCAACCACAGCCCCGTCAACCATCGCCCGCCCGAACGGACCCGAATGCTCAACACCTTCGCGCGATCCGCGGTCTCCAAGGTGGTGGACCCGATCGGCAGGGCATTGCTTCGGATCGGGCTGACGCCCGACGCCGTCACCCTGATCGGCACCTTCGGCGTGGTAGCCGGTGCGGTGGTGCTGTTCGGCCTCGGTGAGCTGTTCGCCGGCACTGTGGTGATTACCGCGTTCGTGCTGTGTGATCTGATCGACGGCGCGATGGCCAGAGCCCGTGGCTACGGCACCGATTTCGGGGTGGTGCTGGACGCCACCTGCGACCGGATCGCCGACGGCGCGGTCTTCGGGTCCATCGCCTACTACTGCTTCACCCATAACCTGCGGGCGATCGGCATCGCCGCGCTGATCTGCCTGGTGTCGGCACAGGTGATCTCCTACGTGAAGGCCAGGGCGGATTCGGTGAACCTGCCGATCGGCGGCGCGCTCGCCGAACGTGCCGAGCGCAATCTGCTCGGCCTGTTCGGCACCGGCCTGGCCGGCCTCGGTGTTCCGGACGCACTGCCCATCCTGCTGTGGATCCTCGCCGTGGCCAGCGTCGTCACCGTGTTCCAGCGGGTCTGGCAGGTCCGGCAGGTCTACCTGAGCAGATCGGCGACCGAACAACCGGCGGCCGACCGACAGGCGCCGCCTGGACAACAGGGATGAGCCGCCGCGGCCGGCTGGTCGGCACCGCCATGGCCGTCGGTTGGTCGGGCGTGCAGAAACTGCCGGCGCCGGTCGCCAAGGCGGTCTTCGCCGCCGGCGGGGAACTGTTGTACCGGCGCGCCGGCGCCCCGGTGATCCAGCTGGCCAAGAACCTGTATCGGGTGTTGGGGCCAACGGCGACACCGCAGACCTTGGCCAGCGCGGTGCGCGCCGGGATGCGCTCCTACGCCCGCTACTGGCGCGAGACGCTGCGGTTGGAGGGCATGGACCTCGACGCCCTGTCGCGCACCCTGGTCGCCGAGACTGCTGGCCTCGAGCACATCGAACGTGCCCGTGCCGCTGGCCGAGGCGTGGTGCTCGCTCTGCCGCACTCCGGCAATTGGGACATCGCCGCCCTCACTCTCCGGAGCGCGTTCGGTGCCATGACGACGGTCGCCGAACGGCTGGAACCGGCGTCGCTGTACCGCAGGTTCGTCGAGTTCCGCGAATCACTCGGGATGGAGGTGCTGCCGCTGACCGGCGGCGACGCCTCGGTGTCCGGACAGCTCAAGCAGCGACTGCAGGCCGGCGGCATCGTCTGTCTACTGGCCGACAGGGACCTGACGCACAGCGGCATTCCGGTCACCTTCTTCGGCCAGCAGACCCGGATGCCGGCCGGCCCGGCGATGCTGGCCGCGCTGACCGGCGCCGACTTGCTCACTGGCGAACTGAGTTTCACCGACGGCACCGATGGGGCAGCAGAAGGCTGGCGGCAGCGGGTGGCACCGCCGGTCGAGCTGGCCGGAAAACGCTTGCGGGACAAGGTTTCCGCCGGCACCCAGGCGATGGCCGACAGGTTCCAGGCGCATGTCGCGGCGCACCCGGCCGACTGGCACATGCTGCAGCCGTTCTGGTCGGCGGACCGGCCGGCCGAGCAGCCGACAAGCGTCAGTGACAGCGACGGCCAGCGATGAAGGTCGGCCTCGTCTGCCCGTACTCGTTGGACATACCGGGGGGTGTGCAAGCGCACGTCGCGGACCTGGCGCGGGTACTGATCACCATGGGGCACGACGTCTCGGTGCTGGCACCGGGCGACGACGATGCCGACCAACCCGATTACGTCGTCTCCGCCGGCCGCAGCGTCGGCATTCCGTACAACGGCTCGGTCGCCAGGCTGGCCTTCGGGCCGCTGTCGTACACCAGGGTGCGGCGGTGGATCAGGGCAGGCGACTTCGACGTGCTGCACGTGCACGAGCCGGTGGCACCCAGCCTGTCGCTGCTGGCCACCATGGTGGCGGAAGGTCCCCTGGTGGCCACCTTCCACACCTCAAACCCGCGGTCACGGATGCTGGCAGCCTTCCAGCCGGTGCTGCAACCCTTCCTGGAGAAGATCACCGGGCGGATCGCCGTCAGCGAGCTGGCCAGGCAGGTGCAGGTGGAACATCTGGGCGGCGACGCGGTCATCATCCCGAACGGGGTCAACGTCGACTTCTTCGCCAAGGCGAAGCCGCTGCCTGGCTATCCCCGGCAGGGCGGGACGATCGGCTTCATCGGCAGGTTCGACGAACCGCGCAAGGGGATGACGATCCTGCTGCAGGCGATGCGCAGGCTGCTGCCGCGTCACCCCGACCTGCAGTTACTGGTGGCCGGCGCCGGTGACGCCGACGAACTGGCCAAGGAGGCCGGCCCACAGCTCGCCGCCCATCTGGTGAACCTCGGACTCGTCAGCGACAAGGACAAAGCAGGGTTGCTGCGCTCGGTCGACGTCTACTGCGCCCCCAACACCGGCGGCGAGAGTTTCGGCATCATCCTGACCGAGGCGATGAGCGCCGGGAGCCCGGTGGTGGCCAGCGAGCTGGAGGCTTTTGACAGGGTGCTCGAGGGTGGCCGCGCCGGGCTGCTGACCCCGGTCGGCGACTCGGCGGCGCTGGCCACCGCGATTTCCGGGCTGCTCGACCACCCCGAGCGGGGCAGGGCGCTGGCCGCCGCCGGCCGAAGGGCTGTTGCCGCCTACGACTGGAAATCCGTCGCCAACAGGGTGGTGATGGTCTACGAGACTGTCATCGCTGCCGATCCCCGGCACGTCGTCGAGGCAGACTGAACGAGCCGTCCGCGGCCCGCCGCAGCCGCCGGCCACCAGCCGGCCCGATCGAAATCTGACGTGCGGCATGCGATCCTGATGCGGTGACGACGACCATCATCGCCATCGTCGTCGTGCTGTTGCTTCTGGCGGCATTACGACTGTGGCTCACCGCCAACCGGCTCGACCGGTTGCACGTGCGGACCGAGGCCGCCTGGGCCGCACTGGAGGGTGCGCTGTCGCGCCGGGTGGTGGCTGCCCGAGCGGTCGCCGCGGCCGGCGGCCTCGAACCGGAGCGTGCAGCGATGCTGCGGGGGCTGGCCCGGCAAGCAGATTCGACCAATCGCGCCCATCGGGCCGACGCCGAGAACGACCTGTCGCGGGCGCTCGCTGCGCTGCCAGGCTGCGTGCCGTCGGAGCTGAGCGGTGAATTGGCCGACGCCCAGGAACGGCTGACCCTAGCCCGCCGTTTCTACAATGACGCGGTTCGGGATACCAGGGCGCTGCGAGCCGCCCGCTTCACCAGGTTCTTCCGGCTGGCCGGCAGCGCCGCCCTTCCCGAATATTTCGAGATCGCCGAGCTGCGCCCGCAGCCGGTCGACAGATCCGCCAACACCACCGAGATCCGGACGATCCGTCGATCCGGCAGGGTGGTGCTGCTCGACGATCGGCAGCGGGTGCTGCTGTTTCATGGCATCGATCCCGCGGTGACCGGGGACGACGGGTCTTGGTTCACCCCGGGCGGCGGGGCCGAAAAAGATGAGAGCGAGGCCGTCTGCGCCCTCCGTGAACTGCGCGAAGAGACCGGCCTGATCGCCGAGCCGGCGGAGCTGGTCGGGCCGGTATGGGTACGGAAGGCCGAATTCGAATTCATGGGGCAGCCGTTCCTGTCCGTCGAGTCGTTCTTCGCGCTGCAGATCCACGCCGAATCCGGCGCCGGCAGCGACGTCACCGTCGACGTGTCCGGGTTCACCGAACTGGAGCGCAGCACCATCGACCGGCACCGCTGGTGGTCGGCGGCCGAGCTCGCGGCCACCGGCGATCGGGTCTATCCGGTGGAGCTTCCCGCCAGGCTCGGTGAGGTTGTCGACGCTCTTGAAAAACTCGCGACTCGCCATTCGCCGCAACCCGTCCCCATCGATTGACGCTACGGTAAGCCCTGCCCGCGGCAGTCGGGGTCGGGTTGCGAGCGTTTTCGTCAGTGAAGGGACCGCTGCATGCGCAGGATGTTCAGCCGTAGCCGCCGTGCTCGATCGATCACCGCCGGGGGGGTCACCGCCGTAGCGGTGCTGGCAGCCTCACTCACCGGGTGCACGAGCCATTCGACCGCCGTCGACACCAGTAGCGCGGCAGCCGCGTCTGCCGCAGCAGAATCGTCGGCATCGGCTGCCGCAGCAGCGGCGGCAGCTCAGGCAGCGGCCCAATCGCGTGCCGCCGTCCTCAAGGCGCAGACGGACGAAGCGGCTGCGGCGAAGATGGCTGCGGCGAAGGCGGCTGCGGCGAAGGCGGGTGCGGCGAAGGCGGCTGCGGCGAAGGCGGGTGCGGCAAAGGCGGCTGCGGCGAAGGCGGCTGCGGCCGCGAAAGCGGCTGCGGCCGTGAAAGCGGCGAGGGCAGCGAAGGTTGCTGCGGGGAAGAGTGCGGCGAAGGTTGCCGCGGCCGCGAAGGCAGCGGCTGTGAAGGCAGCAAGGGCAAAGGCACTCGCCGCGGCTGCCGCCCGCATCGATCCGCTGACCGGCGGCGCAATCAGTCACAACCCAGTGATCGCCGTGAAGCTCGACAACACGTACAAGGGCCGCCCGCAGTTCGGGCTCGACATGGCGGACATCGTTTACGACGAACAGGTCGAAGGCGGACTGACCAGGCTGATGGCCATCTTCCACACCAACCTGCCGACCGAGGTCGGGCCGGTACGCAGCGTGCGAAGCACCGACACTCAACTGCTGCCCAGCTACGGACAGCCGTTCCTGGTCTTCTCCGGCGGCGCCGGCGGCCCGCTGGCGTCGCTGGCGGCATCCAGCAGCATCGTGAACACCTCTGGGTTTGCCGCCACCTGGCGCTCCGGCGCCAAGCCCGCGCCCTACAACCTGCACGCGAACCTGCAGCAGGTAGCGGCAGCGGGGCCGAAGAACCCGGTGGTCAACTCTCCCGGCTTCCAGTTCCAGACGCCCTACCCTGCCGCCTTCGCGCTGCACGCTGGGTCGCAGATCGACGTCCAGATGGGCTCGGGCTTCACCTCGTTCCATTGGACCAAGGACGGATATCGGGTGTATCCGGCCGGGAACCCGGGTTCCGCCTATGACGGTGCACCGCTGCTCACCGGGAACGTGCTGATCCAACAGGTGCAGGACGTGCCGGATGGCACGGTGGACACCAACGGCCAGCCGTCCCTGCTGTCCAAGACTGTCGGCAGCGGCACGGTGATGTTGTTCCGCAACGGACATTCCATGACCGGAACCTGGTCGCGCGACAAGGCGGGGGACCCGATGGTGTATCGGGACGGACATCATCAGCTGCTCAAGTTCGCTCCCGGCAAGACCTGGGTGATGTTGGTGCCGCAGAACGGGACATACAGCTGGAAATGAGCGGTCGGAGAACGGGCAAATCAACCGCAGCGGCGGCGACGCGCCGTACTGCGGTGCGGTAACCCACTGATGGCTCGCAGTTCACCTAACGTGACACCCGTGCTTCGATCGAAATTCGCCGGGTTCGGTGCTGTTGTTGCCTGTGTGACAGTTGTTGCTGCGTGTGGGTCGTCACCCGCCCCTGCCCAGCCAACGACGCCGGCGGCCACTACTGTCCTGTCGCCCAGTAGAACCGTCGCGCCGACGACGCACACCATCGCCACCACCGGTGCCAGCGCGGTCGCCGCCACCGTCACCGCCACCACCAAGCCGAAGCCACCACCGACGACCAAGCCAACGGCGGCGCCCAAGGTCGACGCGCTGACAGGGCTGAAGGTTGTCCCCGGTCCGGTGATCGCCGCCAAGATCGACAACACCAGCGCCGGGTATCAGGTGCAGTTCGGGTTGTCCAAGGCCGACATCGTCTACGTCGAACAGGTCGAGGGCGGGCTGACAAGACTGATCGCGGTGTTCCACTCGACGCTGCCGGAGGAGGTCGGCCCGATCCGCAGCGTCCGGTCGACGGATTCCGAGTTGCTCAGCGCCTACGGCATGCCTGGACTGGCCTTCTCGGGAGGTGCCGGCGGCCCGCTGACGACGCTGGCCAAGACGAAGATCGTCAACTTGTCGCCCGACACCCACGGCGAGGCCTACTGGCGGTCCCAGTTCGGCGACGGCACCCACAACCTGCACGTTGATCTGGCCAAGCTGGCGTCCACTGCCAAGCTGACCGAACCCACGTCGCCAGGTTTCACCTTCGCTGCCGCCGACCCGCAGCTGGCCGCGGCGCCCAAGGCCACCAGCGTTCAGGTGACGATGCAGGCCGGTCAGGCCGGCTTCGCCTACTCGGGCGGCCGCTATCAGGTGAGCCACCGCGACGTCGGCTACGTCGACCATGGCGGGACCGAGATCGTCACCGACAACGTCCTTGTCCAGCGGGTGACCGACGAACCGGACGGCACGGTCGACACCAACGGTCAACCGTCGCTGCTCTCGCACACCGTTGGATCGGGGAAGTTCACCCTGTACCGGGATGGCAAGGCGATCGCTGGGACCTGGAAGCGGACCTCGGCGACAGGGCCGACCAGCTTCATCACGGCCGGCAAGCCCGTGCTGTTCAAGCCCGGCAAGACCTGGGTGATGCTGGCACCGCAGTCGGCGATCGTCACGGCGTCCTAGTGCCCGCTCACTGACGGCTCAGGCCAACCAGCCAGGTAGCGACGACGAACCTGCGCCGGCCGCCGCCTGACTGTCGATCGCCGCTAGCCTCCGCACCGCCTCCGTCAGGTCGGCCGGCGGCGCCGTGAACGGCAGTCGCAGGTGCGACTCCATGGTCCCGTCCGGTCCGAAGCGTGGGCCGGGAACGATCCGAACGCCGGCCGCCGGGGCCAGCCTGGCCAGCTCGGTCGCGTACGGCCCCGGCAGCTTCACCCAGAGCGAAGAACCACCAGTCGGTCGGGTGGGTACCCAGTGCGGCAGCTGCTCGGCCAAAGCCGCCAGCACGGCTGCCGCGCCGGCCACGAGCCGGGCCGTCTGCTCTTGCAGCGCCGACTCCGGATCGGCGAGCAGATGGCTGACGGTGAGCTGATCGACCACCGGGCCCGCCATATCTCCCAGCGACCGAGCGACGGCGAGCCGTTCGATGACTGCGGGCGCCGCCCGCACCCAACCCACCCGCAGTCCGCCCCAGAACCCCTTGGACACCGAACCGACGCCGAGCACGGCTGCCGAGTCACCGAACGCTGACATCGGTGGCGGCAACGGCTCGCTGCCGAACGGCACATCGCGAAACGACTCGTCGACCAGCAAGGTAGTGCCCGTCCGCGCAGCGAGATCCACCACTTGCTGCCGGACATCCGCCGGCATCAGCGCGCCGGTCGGATTCTGGAAGTCTGGAATCAGGTAGCCGAGCCGGGGCGCAGACTGCCGTAAGACGGCCGCCATCAGGTCGAGATCCCAAGCGCTGCAGGCATTCTCGTCGATCAGCGGCAGCGGAGTGGGTACCCGATGCGCCGCCCTGATCGCGTCCAGCGCTACCGGGTAGCTGGGGCACTCGATCAACACCCGATCGCCCGGCGACGACAACGCGCCGAGGGCCAGGCTGAGCCCGTGCTGGGCGCCGCTGGTGATCAGGATCTGCTCCGACGAGGTCGCAGCGCCGGCCCCGGTGTAGCGCTGGGCAACCACGTCGCGCAGGACGGGCAGGCCGAACGGGAAGTAGCCGTCGCCGGCCAGGTAGTGGTCGAGGTCGGCCGCCGCAGCGGCCACGGCACGCCGTAGTGGCTCGACCGGCGCCGGCAGGCTGGCAACACTCAGGTCGATCATCGCCGGTCGTCCAGGGCCCGAGTCCGGACGACCGAAGATCGCCGTCTGCCATGGCGCCTGCTCGCGCGGAATCGTCAGCCTGCTGCCGGACCCGCGTCGGGAGCTGAGCCAGCCGTCGTCGCGGAGCTGTTGATAGGCGGCCGCGACGGTGGTCCGCGACACCTTGATGGCCAGCGCCAGTTCGCGTTCGCTGGGCAGCCCGACACCGTTGGTCAATCTGCCGTCGAGGGCAGCGGTGCGGATCTGTCCGGCCAGCCGTCGGTAGGCCGGACCGTCGCCGGAATCGCTGTCCAGCCGTCTGGCCAGTCCGGCCGCGGCGATCCGCGCAATGCCGCCGGTAGCGATGGCACTGGTGCGATCGTCGGGGTGACCGCTGGTCGCTGTCGTCATAGAGGCCACTTTCCTGCAAGTGGCTATAGAAGTCCAGGCCGCCTTGGCTGGACGATGCCACTATGACCGCCGCACCCGAAGCGACCACTCATCACCGCTGGTCGCCGTTGCACTGGCTGGCCCCGGTCCCCGCCGATCGTCGACCGCGCCGATTCACCCAGCTGTTCGCCGGCCTGTTCCTGTACGGCATCACCATGGGGCTGATGGTCCGGGCGGTGCTCGGGCTCGACCCGTGGGATGTGTTCCACCAGGGACTCTCCCGCATCGTGCCGCTGTCCTACGGAACGGTGATCACTGCCGTCTCGGTGCTGGTGTTGTTGCTCTGGATCCCCTTGCGGCAGCGCCCCGGTGTCGGCACGGTGGCCAACACGCTGACCATCGGCTGGACCACCGATGCCACCCTGGCCGTGATCCCGCCGGTCACCAGCATGGCGGTGCGGATCGCGCTGTTGATCGCCGCCATCGCCGGCAACGCGCTGGCCGGCGCTTTGTACATCGGTGCCGGGCTTGGTCCAGGCCCGCGTGACGGGCTGATGACCGGCCTGGTGGCGCGCGGCGTCGGCTCCATCCGCTGGGTACGCACCGGCATCGAGCTGACGGTGCTGGTGATCGGCTGGATCCTGCACGGGAACGTCGGTATCGGCACGGTGCTGTACGCGGTGACGATCGGCCCGCTGCTGCACAAGCTGCTGCCGAGGCTCGCCGTCCGCTGAGTCCTGCGGTCGTGCTGCGCAATGGCGTTTGAAAGGGGCTCGGACGGCGATGGTCGTTCCGACGGTGACCGAACCGTAGGATCGACGCCATGAGTGGGCACTCCAAATGGGCGACGACCAAGCACAAGAAGGCGGCGATCGACGCCAAGCGCGGCAAGCTGTTCGCCAAGCTGATCAAGAACATCGAGGTAGCCGGCCGCGCCGGCGGTGCCGACCTCGCCGGTAATCCGACGTTGTACGACGCGGTGCAGAAGGCGAAGAAGGCTTCGGTGCCGGCCGACAACATCGATCGCGCCGTCAAGCGTGGCAGCGGCGCCGAGGCCGGCGGCGCGGACTACCAGTCGATCATGTATGAGGCCTACGGCCCCAGCGGCGTCGCGCTGATGATCGAATGCCTCACCGACAACAAGAACCGGGCAGCCACCGATGTGCGGGTGGCCGTCTCCCGCAACGGTGGCAACATGGCCGACCCCGGCAGCGTTGCCTACCAGTTCGCCCGCAAGGGCGTGGTAATCGTGCCCAAGGACAACCTGTCAACGGCCCCCGACCGACGGCCGCGGCCGAACGTCGGGGAAGACGACCTGTTGCTGGCGGTGCTCGAGGCCGGCGCCGAAGAGGTCAACGACCTCGGCGAGGCCTTCGAGGTGGTCTCCGAGCCGACCGACCTGGTGGCGGTGCGCACCGCCGTCGTCGATGCCGGCCTGGACTACGACTCGGCGGATGCGCATTTCGTCGGGGCGGTACAGGTGCCGCTGGATGTCGATGGCGCCCGCAAGGTGCTCAAGCTGATCGACGCCATCGAAGATCTGGACGACGTACAGAACGTCTACTCCAACGCCGACATCTCCGATGACGTGATGGACAGTCTCGACTCGGCCCCCGACTAACGGCGTTAGCCGAGTGGCGGGGACGAGTAACTCGCCTCTGGTCGGCAGCCCTCAGCGGCAGCCCCTCAGCGGTAGGCGCGCTGCTGGATCCGGTACAGCTCCGAGTAAGGACCGCCGGCCCGCATCAACTCTTCGTGGCTGCCGACCTCGGCGATGTGTGCGCCATCGAGCACCACGATCAGATCGGCCATCCGCACGGTGGAGAATCGGTGGCTCACCAGCAGCGTGATGCCGCCGTTGCCCGCGCTGCGGGCCGCCCCCGAATACCGCTCGAACAGGGCGTGCTCGGTCTCGGCGTCCAGCGCGGCTGTCGGCTCATCCAAGATCAGCAGCAATGGCGAGTCCCGCATGAAACCCCTTGCCAACGCTAGCTTTTGCCACTGCCCGAAGCTCACTTCGGCGCCGTCCGGCCAGGTCGGTCCGAGTTGGGAATCCAGGCCGAGCGGCAGCTTGGCGATCACATCATCGGCGCCGGCGCGGCTGACGGCGGCCAGTACCGCCGGCTCGTCGTCGATGTGCGGCAGGTCGCCGAGCCCGACGCTGGTGCCGGCGGAGAACTCGAAGCGATGGAAATCTTGGAACGCGCCGGCCAGCTTCTGCCGCCAGCCGGCGGTGTCGATCTTGGTGAGCGGCTGGCCGTCGACGGTGATCTCACCGCCGTCCGGCTCGTACATCTTGGCCAGCAACTTCACCAACGTGGACTTGCCCGCGCCGTTCTCGCCGACCAACGCGACGACCGTGCCGGCCGGCAGCACCACACTGGCGTTCTCCAGCGCCGGTTGGTCGCTGCCCGGGTAGTGGAAGGTCACGTTGCGCAGCGCAATACCGGTGGTCAGTGTTTCGGGGCCGCTCTGGTCGCCGGCTGCCGATACGGCGGCCGCGTAATCCTCCAGCCAGGCGAGCCGGCGGGCACCGTCCAGCCAGATGCCGCGCAGGAAGCCGATCTCGCTGACGGTCGCGCTGACGTAGTTGGACAGCCGGGCGCCGGCAGTCAGCAGCAGCAGCACCTGGCCGGCGGTTCCGTGCAGTCCGGCGGCGACGAAGATCACCGCGGCGGCGAAGCCGAGCCCGAAGATGGCCCAGGCCACCGCATTCCAGCTCGCGGTGATCCACCTGGCGCGGGAAACGGGGGAGTACCAGCGTTCCCATTCGGCGCGGCGGCCCTTCACCAGGTCGTCGCCGATTCCGGTGATCCGGACTTCCTTTCCGGCCGATGCAGTCGTTGCGGTGGTGAACAGATGCGCCGCCAGCCGTTGGTGCACGGCGGCGCCCTCCTCGACCGCCCGCTCGGCCGTCGGCCTGATGGATGCGCTCACCACCGTCGGCAGGGCGAACAGCGCCAACAGGATCAGCAGCGGATGCACAGTGGCCAGCAGTACCAGGGTGACGCCCAGCCTGATCAGCCAGCTCAGCGTCGACAGCACCGACATGTACATGTGGTCCAGCACGAAGATCTGGTTGCGTAGCACCGACAATCGGTCCAGGTACTCCGGCCGTTCCTGGTGTGCCACCGTGCCGATGGATGCCTGCAACCTGGCGACGTGAGTCTCCAGCGCGATCGTCACCCGATCCCTGAACCGCCGCGTCATCCTGGTCGAGACGGTGTTCAACACCCAGGTCAGGGTGACGGAACCGGCCATCCCGAGCACCGCGGCCAGCACCGTTGCCCGGTGGTGGGACACCACCCCGTCGGCGAGCAGCTTGAGCCACAGTGCCAGCAGCGCATCGGGAATCGCCGAGACCACGGTGACCACTACGGCGAACACCAACAGGCCGGGCTCGTGCGAATAGCCGAGCTTGATCAGCCGCCACATCGACTTCAGCGCCGGTGGAGTGGGGACCTCGACGTCGCTGCGGTCAGAGGCGCTCATAGTCCACCCCTTCCTCGTCGGCGCTGGCGTCGAATCTGCTCGCCTGCAGGTCGAACATCCGCCGATAGCGGCCGTTGGCGGCCATCAGTTCGTCGTGGGTACCGAGTTCGGTGACCTTGCCGCCATCGAGTACGGCAATCCGGTCGGCCATCCGCACCGTCGAGAAGCGGTGCGAGATCAGGATTCTGGTGGCGCCGTTGGTCGCGGCCAGCAGCCGCTCGAAGATCACCGATTCGCCCCGGACGTCCAGGTTGGCGGTCGGCTCGTCCAGCAGCACCAGATCGGCGCCGTCGCCGTCCTGCCGCCGGACCGCGCACAGCGCCCGCGCCAGGGCCACTCGCTGCCACTGGCCACCGGACAGGTCGGTGCCACCGGGATAGCCCTTCGCCAACGGCTGATCCAGCTCGGCGAGGTGGTCGGCGCCGGCGTCGCGCAGGGCAGCGAGCACCTCGGCGTCTGTTGCGCGGTGTCCAGGATCGACGTTGTCCCGCAGCGACTTCTCCAGTCGCATCACATCCTGGAACACCGCCGTCACCCTGTTCCGCCAGCTCTCCACGTCCAGGTCGACCAGTTCGACGCCGTCGGCGCTGATCGATCCCGAGGTGGGGTCGTAGAACCGGCACAGCAGTTTGGCCATCGTGGTCTTGCCGGCACCGTTGGAGCCGACGACGGCCAGTGATTCGCCGGCCCTGATGTCCAGGTCCAGCCCGGAGTAGATCGGGTTGTCGGTGCGCGGATAGCCGAAGTGCAGGTCGCGGATGCGCAGTTCCACGCCGCCACCACCCGTCCGATTGCGGTGCGGGACAGTGGATCCGCGGCGCGGCGGCAGCAGCGCACCGGCCGGTCCGAGCGCAGGGGTCAGCCGGTTCACCGCGATGACGGGTGCGCTGGCGTCGTCCATCGACCAGTTCAGTCCGCCGAACGCGATGGCCTGCACGCCGATAGCGAGCTGGGCGAAGGTCACCGCCTGTTGCAGCGGCATCGCGCCGGACAGGGCGCGCTCGCCCAGCCACCAGAACACGCCGGCGTTGGCGGCCAGCACGATCACCAGGGCGCCGATGATGCTGCGCTCGCGCAACCGAGTCGCCGCGTACTGCAGATCGAACAGCGCCCTGCGCTGGCCGGCGAACTTCTCGACGGCCCAGTCCGGGAGCCCGAACAGCCGTACCTCCTTGGCCGGCCCCGGCTCGACCGCCAGCCCGAACGCGTAATCGGCGTGCCGGCGAGCCAGCTTGACCGCGGTGGTGTTCCGGTCTTTCCAGACGCCGCTCTCCTTGAGGAACCAGTGGGTGCCGGTCCAAGCGATCACCAGCACGATCGGCGCCCACCACGAGTACCGCAGCAGCACTGCGCCGGCAATCAGCCCCGAGACCAGCTGGGTGAGACTGCCGGCAATGAAGTCGACATTGAGATACATCGGCGGAGCCGACATGCCGAGATCGAAGTCCCTGGCCGTGGTCAGGTCGCTGGCCAGCTCCGGATCCTCCAGGTGCCCGATACCTGGCGGTGCCGCGCAGGCCTCGGCCAGCCAGTCGTTGAGCCGGGCAGCCACCCGCGAGCCGAGATTCATGCTCACCGCCGTGTGCAGCTGCGGGAGTATTTGCAAGGCGACGAACGACACCGACAGCACCACCAGCGGCGCTACCAGCGAGGTGCCAGCCGTGACCGCCCCGACCAGCAACCCGGTGGCAATGGCGAACACCGATGGCAAAGCAGCCCGGAGGATCAGCAGCAACCACCAGACGGTCGCCAGCATCGGATCGGCCTTCGGCAGGACGCGGAAGAACTGCCACGGACGGGCATCAGTGAGCCGTCGCATCGCGTCTCCCTCGGCGTGGCGTGGGTCTTCTCGGCCGGGCCTGCCCGGTACGTTGAAGAACGTACAGGTGTTCGGATGCTCCGCGCATCCCTGAAGACGGTGAAAGTTTCGACAAAGCTGCGGAGGCGCACGTGCGGGTGCTGGGCGTCGACCCTGGCCTCACCAGGTGCGGGATCGGCGTCGTCGACGGTGGCACCGGTAGCCCACTCTCGATGGTGCACGTCGGCGTGATCCGTACCCCGGCCGGTGAGGACCTCGCGCTGCGGCTGGTGGCGATCGCCGACGGTGTCGAGGCACTGATGGACCGCTACCGGCCGGATACGGTGGCGCTGGAACGAATGTTCAACAGGCACAACGTGTCGACCATCATGGGGACGGCGCAGGCAGCGGGAGTGGTGGCGCTGGCGGCGGCCCGGCGCGGCATCCCGGTCGCCTGGCACACCCCCACCGAGGTCAAGGCGGCTGTTTCCGGGAACGGCGCGGCGGACAAAGCTCAGGTGACGACGATGGTGACCAAACTGCTCCGGCTGGACACCGCACCGAAACCTGCCGATGCTGCAGATGCGTTGGCATTGGCCATCTGTCACCTGTGGCGGTCGCCGATGGCCAACCGACTGGCGCAGGCCGCGGCGGCGGCCGGCGCCGGGATGGCAAGGGGGCGGCAATGATCGCCTCAATCCGCGGAACCGTGCTCTCCGTGGCGCTCGACCATGCGGTGATCGACGTCGGCGGGATCGGGCTGGCCATTCGCAGTACTCCGGCCACCCTCGCCGGTCTGCGACGCGGTGAGACAGCAAGGCTGGCAACGACTCTGGTGGTGCGCGAGGACTCGCTGACGTTGTTCGGCTTCGCCGCCGACGACGCCAAGCAGCTCTTCGAGCTGGTGCAATCGGTGTCCGGAGTCGGACCGCGGATCGCCCTGGCGCTGCTGGCGGTCCTGGATCCGGACGAGCTGCGTCGGGCGCTGGCGGCCGGCGACACTGCCGCCCTGACCAGAACTCCTGGGATCGGCAAGAAGGGCGCCGAACGGCTGGTGCTCGAACTGAAGGACAGGGTCGGCTCGCTGACCACGGCAGGATCTGCGGCCGGTGGACCGGTAGCGAGTGCCGGGTGGCGGGATCAGCTGCTGGATGCGTTGGGCGGCTTGGGTTTTGCCGTCAAACAGGCCACCGATGCTGTCGATCAGGTGGCGGCAGAGCCCGATGATCCGGCGGTTGCCGGCGGCGACGTCGCGGTGTTGCTACGCCGTGCCCTTGCGGTACTCGGCCGGTCGCGGTGAGCCAGCACGAGCCGCCCGCCGATCGGTGGGACGAACCGCCCGACGAACCGCCCAACGACCCGTTCGGCGATCCGGCCGCCGACCTGACCTCGGCAGAAGAAGTCCCCGACGACTCGGACGTCGAGGCGTCGCTGCGCCCGCGGTCGCTGGATGAATTCGTCGGACAGCTACGGGTCCGCGAGCAGCTCGACCTGGTGCTGGCCGGCGCGAAGCTCCGCGGCACTGTTCCCGATCATGTGCTGTTGTCCGGTCCGCCTGGTCTCGGCAAGACCTCGCTGGCCATGATCATCGCCAGCGAACTCGGCTCGGCGATGCGGATCACTTCCGGTCCGGCGCTGGAGCGGGCCGGCGACCTGGCGGCCATTCTGTCCAACCTGGTCGACGGCGATGTGCTGTTCATCGACGAGATCCACCGGATCGCCAGGCCCGCCGAAGAGATGCTGTATCTGGCGATGGAGGACTTCCGGGTCGACATCATCGTCGGCAAGGGGCCTGGCGCCACCTCGATTCCGCTGGACATCGCGCCCTTCACCCTGGTCGGAGCCACCACCAGGTCCGGTCAGCTGACCTCCCCGCTGCGCGACAGGTTCGGCTTCACCGCGCACATGGAGTTCTATTCGCCGGCCGAACTCACCACCGTGCTCACCCGCAGCGGCCGCATCCTCGGCGTCGACCTGCGCGACGACGGCGCCATCGAGATCGCCGGCCGGTCCCGCGGCACCCCGCGGATCGCCAATCGCTTGCTGCGCAGGGTGCGGGACTTCGCCCAGGTGCGCGCCGACGGGGCCGTCAATCGGAAAATCGCCAGGGCGGCGCTGACCGTCTACGACGTCGACGAGCTGGGCCTTGACCGGCTGGACAGGGCGGTCCTGAGTGCGCTGTGCCGGTCGTTCGCCGGTGGCCCCGTCGGCCTGAAAACCCTGGCCGTTGCCGTCGGTGAGGAGCCGAGCACCGTCGAAGAGGTGTGCGAGCCGTTCCTGGTGCGGGCGGGCATGCTGGCCAGGACCTCCTCCGGTCGGGTCGCCACCGCCGCCGCCTGGCAGCACCTCGGTCTCACTCCTGGCACCGGCTCGGCGCCGCCAGGAGTGCTGCCAGGTCTGTTCGACGAATAGCCGGTGAAGCGGACTGGGCCGGGCGACCCACGGCAGGTCCCGGTATGAGGGACATCGTCGTCACCTCCGGTAGTCTTCTTGTACCTGTACATATACCTGCGCGATGCCGAACCACCAGAGGAGATCTCACCCATGGGACAAATGCTGCTGCCGATCGTGATGTTGGTGGCGCTCGGCGCCATGATGTATTTCGGAATGCGCCGGCAGAAGCGGGCCGCTGCCGAGACCCAGAAGATGCAGTCTGCGGTAGTGCCCGGTAGCCGGGTGATGACCACCTCCGGCCTGCACGGCGAGGTCACCGCGGTCGCCGACGACACCATTGAGCTGGAGATTTCGCCCGGGGTCCGCACCACCTGGGTTCGGGCCGCCGTCCGTGAGGTGGTGGTGCCCAGCAGCTCCGCGCCGCTGGACGACAGCACCATCGAGAACGACGGTTCCTCGCTCTACGACTCCGCTCTGTACGACCCGGAGACCGGTCAGGTGAGCCTGGACAAGCGGCGATCGGGTGGCACCGACGTCGGCTAGGCCGACCGATCGCTACCGGCGCGGCGCGCCGGTTTTTGACTTCCGGGTGACTTGTTTCGCCCGACCGGTGGCGGGGTCGTCCGGGTGCTGCCCGGTGCCTCGCGTCTGAACAAGAAAAGGCACGTCGTGGCAAATCCGCAAGCCGGGAAGTTCCGGCCCTTGCTCCACCTCGGCATCTTCGGATTCCTCGTGGTGCTGCTGTACGGGCTGGTGTTCTTCACCCCTGGGTCCAACTCTCCCAGGCTGGGCATCGACCTGCAGGGCGGCACCAGGATCACCCTGTCGGCGGCGACGCTGGATGGTTCTGCCCCGTCTGGCGCCTCGATGAATCAGGCTCGCGCCATCATGGAGAACCGGGCCAACGGCTCCGGTGTATCCGGCGCCCAGGTACAGATCGACGGGTCCCGGCAGCTGACCGTGACGGTTCCGGGTAAGACCGAAAACCTGGACAACCTCAGCCGCAGCGCCAGGATGAACATCCGGCCGGTGATCGGTCAGCCAACTGCTGATCTGTCCTCGGCGCCGCCAACCATCGCCACCGGAACCTCGTCGTCGGTGGCGCCTACCACCAAGTCTGCGATCGGCGAAACCCTCAGTAACCCGCCGCCGATCCAGTCGGGCACCACCCCGACGGCAGCGCCAGGTGCGTCCTCCGGTGCGGGGGCGTCCACCACCGCCGGCACCAGTGCGGCGGCCACCACCGGTGCTCCGGCCACCAGCAGCGCCGCCAGCCAGGGCCTGCGTGCCGGCGCTGCCGCGGCCAGCACTCCGAGCGGATCCACGCCGGCCAGCACCCCTGCGACTAGCGCGTCCGTGACGGCATCCGGCTCGGCACCGACTGCCGCCACCGGAACAGCGGCGGCCACCGGGACGGCCGGGCCAACCACAGCCGTGCACAAGAAGGGCGGCACCTTCCCCAACGGCAGCGCCGAGAAGAACCCAACCCAGCCGCAGGGGACAGATGCGACAGCGTGGCAGGCCTGGCAGACCGCAGCAGCCACCAGCGCCCAGAGCGGTGCGCTGACCTGCGCAGACCTGCACCCGTACTTGGGGTTGGACGACGCCAACAAGCCGCTGCTCGCCTGCGGTGAGCAGGGCGGCTTGCAGTACATGTACGTGCTGGACAAGACGCTCATTCCCGGCGACCAGATCAGCAGTGCCAACTCGGGTGTCGATCAGAACGGCGGCGGTTACGTCGTCAACGTCAATTTCAACCCCAAGGGCTACAGCACCTGGGAAAGCTACACCACGGCCAATGTCGGCAAACAGACCGCATTCACTCTCGACGGCGAGGTGCTGTCCGCCCCGAGCATCAGGCAGCCGATCACCACCCCGACCACCCAGGTGAGTGGGTCTTTCACCCAGGCGGAGACCGTCTCGCTGGCCAACTCGCTCAACTACGGCGCGCTGCCATTGGCCTTCCATCTGGACAAGACCGATTTGGTGAGCGCCCAGGTCGGTCTTGAGTCGCTGCAGGCTGGGCTGATCGCCGGTGGCATTGGCCTGCTGCTGGTCGTCATCTACTGCCTGATCTACTACCGGCTGCTCGGGGTGATCACCATTGCGTCGCTGTTCCTGTCCGGGATCATGATCTACGCGGTGATGGTGCTACTCGGCCGCTGGATCCAGCTGTCGCTCGACATGCCCGGCATCGCCGGGTTGATCATCGCCATCGGCATCACCGCCGACTCGTTCGTCGTCTACTTCGAACGCCTCAAGGACGAGGTACGGGAGGGCAGGACGTTCAGGTCCGCGGTGCCGCGAGGGTGGGAGCGTGCGAAACGCACCATTCTGTCTGCTGACGCGGTGACGTTCCTGTCGGCCGTCATCCTGTATCTGCTGGCGGTCGGCGACGTGAAGGGCTTTGCCTTCACCCTCGGCCTGTCGACGGTGCTCGACCTGGTGATCGTGTTCCTGGTGACGCACCCCGCCGTCGGCCTGGCCGCAGATGCCAAGGTCTTCCGCTCGCCGAAACTGTCCGGGCTGGGTGCGGTTGCCGCCGCCGGCCAGCGCCACCGTGCCGCCGCCTCCCGCTTCGCCGTCAAGGAGGCGTGAGATGACCGTGTTCCCGACCGATTCGCCGGACGACGCCGTCATCGAGCCGGCCAGCGCTGTGCCGGGCAAGCGGGACGGCTTCGTCAGCCGGCTGTCCACCGGCACCGGCGCGTTCAACGTGCTGCGCCCGCGCAAGATCTATTACGCGGTTGGCATCGTGCTGGTGGTGGCCTCGCTGCTGCTGATTTTCTTGCGCGGCTTCAACCTCGGCATCGACTTCGCCGGCGGCACCCAGATCACCATTGCTCCGAATGCCGGGCAGGTGCTCGACCAGAGCAGTATCACCAGCGTGGTCAACCAGGCGACCGGCCTTACCGACGTGACCCCGCAGAAGGTCGGCAGCAACCTCGAGGTCACCACGTCACTCGACTCGTCGAACCCCGGCGACAAAACCAAAGTTGATGCGGCGGTGAGGGCGCTCGCAGCTGCCTTCCACCTGCCGGCCAACAGCGTCACCAGCTCCGCGGTGTCCCAGACCTGGGGTTCCGAGGTCTCCAAACAGGCCGTGATCTCGGTGATCGTCTTCTTGATCGCGGTCGCGCTTTTCATCTGGATCCGCTACGAACGGCGGGCGGCCATCGCCGCCGTCGCCTCCACCATCCAGGTGATGGTGATCACCGCCGGCATCTATTCGCTGGTTGGCTTCGAGCTCAGCCCTTCCACCGTGATCGGCCTGCTCACCATCCTCGGCTTCTCGCTGTACGACACGGTGGTGGTCTACGACAAGGTCCAGGAGAACACCCGTGGCCTGCTGTCGTTGACCAGACGCAGCTACTCCGAAGCTGCCAACCTGGCCATCAACCAGACGCTGATGCGGTCGATCAACACCTCGCTGATCGCGCTGCTGCCGGTGGCCGGGCTGCTGGTCGCCGGTATTGCGCTGTTGGGTTCCGGCACCCTGAAGGACCTCGCTCTTGTCCAGCTGATCGGCATGATCGTCGGCGCCTACTCGTCGCTGTTCGTCGCGGTGCCGCTGTCGGTCGACCTGCGTCTGATGGAGCCGAACATCAAGGCACACACCAAGAGAGTGGTCGCCAAGCGGGCCGCCGAAGGGCTGCTGGTCGACGCCGTCGGCGATCCGATCGGCCGTACCGCACCGGTGGTCAGGACCAACAAGTCGGGCAGGGCCAGATCGGCAACCGCGAAACCGACACCGGCCAAGGCTGCATCCCTGCAGCCGACTACCGCGGCCCAGTCGGCTCCGGTGATGCTCGACGAGGCACCGGCGACGGTGACGATCGGCAAACCGGCTGCTGTCGGGCCGACCCCTTTGATCTCGGATATGCAGCCAGGCGAGAAGCCGCGACCGGGTGTCCGGCCTCCCCCCGCCAAACCGAAGCCGCGGCCAACAGGGAAGAACGGGCGAACCACGGGTAAGCGTCACCGCTGACGCGCGCCCGTTGTCGGCAACCGGCGCTGGTTAAGCTGGATGGTCTGGAACCATTCAGTTCAGTAGGCAGGGCGGGAGGTGTGCGCGGTGGGTACTCCTGATGTCGATGGGTTGACCTCTGCCGTCGAACCCGATGCCGCGCTAACTTCTGCTGACGAGCTGGGCGCCGACGAGGACCGTGCTGACCCGGTACATCCCGACGGCGAACGCGCTGATCGAGCCCGCCACGACCGTAACCGTGCCGACCACGCACGCGCCGACCGTCAACGCGCAGTCAGGCAACGGCCGGGCAACGCCGGGGACGACAGGGCGACCGCCGATCGGCAGCTCGACATTCCGCTGCCGGCCACCCCGGTGTCCACGCCCGAGGTGGCCGACCCGCCAGCGGCGCCCAGTCCGCTGACGACCACACCGATCACCCCGATGAGCCCATCGATGGCGCCGGAACTCGCCGATGCGGCTGGCGTGCCGGATGCGCCGTCCGCGACCAGGAGGGTGCGGGCGAGGTTGGCTCGCAGGATGAGCGGGCAGCGGCAATCCGCTCCGAACCGCACCGTCCTGGAGCCGCTGTTCGCCGTTCACCGGACGCTGCACCCGAAGGCCGATCTCAAGGTGCTGCAGCGCGCCTACGAGGTGGCGGAGGCGGCCCACCGCGGTCAGTTCCGCAAGTCGGGCGACCCCTACATCACCCATCCGCTGGCGGTGGCCACCGTGCTGGCGGACCTCGGCATGGATACCACCACTGTGGTGGCCGCGTTGCTGCACGACACCGTCGAAGACACGCCATACACCCGGGCGGACGTCGAACGGGACTTCGGCGAGGAGGTGGCCCACCTGGTCGACGGTGTCACCAAACTCGACAAGGTCCGCTTCGGCGACGCCACCGAGGCCGAGACGATCCGCAAGATGATCATCGCCATGGCGCAGGACCCAAGGGTGCTGGTGATCAAGCTGGCCGACCGGCTGCACAACATGCGCACCATGCGGTTCCTGCCGCCGGACAAGCAGGCGCGCAAGGCCAGAGAGACGCTGGAAGTCCTTGCGCCCCTTGCCCATCGGCTCGGCATGGCCACCATCAAGTGGGAGTTGGAGGACCTGGCGTTCGCCATCCTGCACTCCAAGCGATACGACGAGATCGTCCGGCTGGTGGCCGATCGCGCACCGTCCAGGGACACCTATCTGGCCGTCGTCAAGGAGCAGATCGACGCGGAATTGTCGGCAGCCAAGATCCCGGCCGACGTGGTCGGGCGCGGAAAGCACTACTACTCGATCTACCAGAAGATGCAGGTACGCGGCCGCGAGTTCGACGAGATCCACGACCTGGTGGCGCTGCGCATCATCGTCGGCTCGGTGCGTGAATGCTATGCGGCGATGGGTGTGGTGCACGCGATGTGGGCACCGATGCCCGGCCGTTTCAAGGACTACATCGCACAGCCGAGATTCGGTGTGTACCAATCACTTCACACCACGGTGATCGGTCCCGAGGGCAAGCCGCTGGAGGTGCAGATCCGGACAAGGGACATGCACCAGACCGCGGAGTACGGCATCGCGGCGCACTGGCGCTACAAGGAAACCAAGGGCACCCATGCCGGCGCCGGCGCGTCGGTGGACGAGATGGCCTGGATGCGGCAACTGCTCGACTGGCAGCGGGAAGCAGGCGATCCCGGCGAGTTCCTGGACAACCTGCGCTTTGAAATGGCGTCCAGCGAGATCTTCGTCTTCACCCCGAAGGGCGACATCCACACGCTGCCGGTCGGGTCGACGCCGGTCGACTTCGCCTACTCGGTACACACCGAGGTCGGCCACCGGTGCATGGGCGCGAAGGTCGATGGCCGGCTGGTGGCGCTGGAGCGCACCCTGGCCAGTGGGCAGATCGTGGAGATCTTCACCTCCAAGGCGCAGGGTGCTGGGCCGAGCCGGGACTGGCTGGGCTTCGTCACCTCGTCGCGGGCCAAGACCAAGATCCGGCAGTACTTCGCCAAGGAACGACGCGAGGAGGCGATCGAGCTCGGCAAGGATGCGATCGCGAAAGCCGTTCGGCGAGAAGGACTTCCGGTCCAGCGGCTGATCTCGCACCAGGCGATGGCCGAGGCGGCGCACGACCTCGGCTACCGCGACATCGCCGCGTTGTACGCGGCAGTCGGCGAGAACCGCGTGTCGGCCAAGACCGTCGTCGGCAAGGTGGTCGGCTTCATCGGCGGCGACGAGGCCGTCGGCGAGCAGATCGCCGAGAAGGCCACCCCCGCCGTCGTCCGGCGCCGGGCCACCAAGGGTTCGTCCGGAGTGTTGGTGCAGGGCGATGCCGACGTGCAGGTGAAGCTGGCGCGCTGCTGCACCCCCGTCCCCGGCGACGACATTCTCGGCTTCGTCACCAAGGGTGGCGCGATCTCGGTGCACCGCACCGACTGCACCAATGCCGATGCGCTGCGCGCCGAGCAGGCGCGGCTGGTACCGGTCTCTTGGGACCCCTCGTCCGCGACGGTTTTCCTGGTGACGATCCAGGTCGAGGCGCTCGACCGGCACCGGCTGCTCAGCGACATCACCAAGATGCTGGCCGACGAGAAGGTCAACATCCTGTCGGCCAACCTGTCGATGTCCAAGGACAGGATGGCGATCAGCAGGTTCAGCTTCGAGATGGCAGATCCTAAACACCTTGGGCACCTGCTGCGAGCGGTCCGAGCGGTCGACGGGGTCTACGACGTGTACCGGGTGACCAGCGCCTGAGTGTTGACCTCGGGGCCAGCGATGCGACGCCGAGCACAGACATCGTGCGTACTGCGAGTGTTCTGTCGGACAATGTCGGCACCGGCGGACCGGCCGGTGTGCGCCGCCGCTGCGCTACTTGGTGGTGGTATTAGAGACAGGCGCCTGGGTCGGCACCGGCGCTCCGGTGGCGTTGGGAACCCCCGCGCCGGCGGCGGCCGAGCTGGACGGCGGGTAGGACGTAGTCGCGGTGACGGCGTCGGACGGCACGGTGACGGTGCTGATCTTCGCTGCGTCGTTCGGTGCTCCATCCTGGCTGTCGTTCTTGACTCCCTTGGCGGCGATGTCCTGGACCACCTTCATCCCGGCGGCCGACACCGTGCCGATCACGCTGTACTGCGGCGGGGGGGTCGAGGTGCCGTAGACGATGAAGAACTGCGAGCCCTCACCCGCCTGGGTGTTGGCCATCGCCAGCGTGCCGACCGGGTACTTGGCATCGGTGGCGACCTTGGCCGGGTAGGTGTAGCCGGGGTCGCCGTTGCCCTTGCCGGACGGGTCGCCGCACTGCAGCACGTTGAGGGCAGGGCTCTTGGTGAGCCGGTGGCAGCTGGTGTCGTTGTAAAAGCCCTGGGAGGCCAGCGACAGCACGGAATTCACCGAGCACGGAGCCAGCGCCCGGTCGAGGGTCACATCCACCGGCTGGCCGTTCAGCGTGATCGTCATCTTGACGTCACCCTTGTTCGCCGGCGACGTATTCGTCGGCAACTTGACCGCCTTGGCGGCCTTCCCCGCGGCCGTGTAGGTACAGGGCAGTGCGGGGGCGGTGGACGACGCCGCGGTCGCTGCGGTGCCGGCGGAACCGCTGGCGTCGGTGGCGGTGCTGTTGGCGTCGGCGGCTGCCGGGGGGCTGTGGTGGGTGGCCACCAGGGCGATGACGCCGGCGGCGACCAGGATGACGGCGGCGGTGCCGGCGATCAACGTGGTGCGGCGGCGACGGGCACGTGCCTGTTCACGCCGCACCAGCTGACGCTGCAGCTTCCGCTTGGCCGCCTCGCGTCGCTGCTGATTGCTCGGCACCACTGTCCTCCTGGGGGTTGATTGATGCGGCGCGTCCGGCCGAACGGAATCGATCGGAAGGAGCCCCGGCGGCTGAGTCTAGGTGACGGCCTGTGACGACCCTGCACGGATCACCTGGGAAATTGCTGTGCGGGCCGTTCTGGCGGGCCCCTGCGACGTGCCCGGATAGGGTTGCCCGGTGTTGATTGCGGGGTTCCCAGCCGGGTCGTTCCAGGCCAATTGCTATCTCCTGGCGTCCGCGGCCGGCGCCGACTGCCTGGTGGTCGACCCAGGCGAGAATGCCATCGAACCGCTCCAGCAACTGCTCACCGAGCACGCCCTGACCCCGGTAGCGGTGCTGTTGACGCATGGCCACCTCGATCACATCGCGTCGGCCGCCGAGTTCTGTCGATCGGCCGAGATTCCCGCCTACCTGCACGCGGATGATCAACATCTAATGGACGACCCGATGTCCGGACTGAACGACTCGATCCGGGCGATGCTGGACGGCATGGCGCTGGACGATCTGCGTCCCCCAGAAGTTCGCGGGCTAGATGGCGGTTTAGAACTCGCCGGGCTGCGGTTGGCCGTCGACCACACGCCTGGGCACACGCCCGGTTCGGTGGTGTTCCGGATCGCTGCTGGCAGCGATGCCGAGGGCGGTGCCAATGGCAAGGGCGGCGCCGGCGCCGGTGGGCCGGAAGTGTTGCTGACAGGTGACACGCTGTTCGCCGGTTCGGTCGGCCGCACCGATCTGCCGGGCGGCTCCTGGAACGTGTTGGAGGATTCGATCCACCGCCTGCTGCTGAGCAGACCGGACGATGCGGTGATCCTTCCCGGCCATGGCAGGACGAGCACCATCGGTGCCGAGCGGACCGGCAATCCGTTCCTGGCGGCCTGAGAGAATTGATTACATGAGCAAGATCAACCCGATCAGCGGTTTCCCCGAGTTCCTGCCTGCCGATCGCATCATCGAGCAGCACTTCCTCGACGTCATCAGGGAAACCTTTGAGCTGCATGGTTTCTCGTCGATCGAGACCCGCTCGGTGGAACCGATCGAGCGACTCTCCGCCCAGGGCGCGGACACCGACAAGGAGATCTATGCGATCTCCCGGCTGGCCGGTGGCGATGCGGCGTCGTCGAGAGAAGCGCGGCTCGGGCTGCACTTCGATATGACGGTGCCGTTTGCCCGGTACGTGCTGGAGAACTCCGGCAAGCTGCAATTCCCGTTCCGTCGCTACCAGATCCAGAAGGCTTGGCGTGGGGAGCGCCCGCAGGAGGGCAGGTATCGCGAGTTCACCCAGGCCGACATCGATGTGGTCGACGTGGGGGAGCTGTCCGCTCACTTCGAGGCCGAGATGCCGCTGGTGGTCGCCGATGCGTTCTCCCGGCTGCCGATCGGCGAGTACGTGATCCAGGTGAACAATCGGAAGATTCCAGAGGGCTTTTATGTGGGCATCGGTCTGACGGATATCGTCGGAACGTTGCGGATCGTCGACCGGCTGGACAAGGTCGGTGCTGCGGCGGTCCGGACCATGCTGACCGATGCCGGCGCTTCGGACGACCAGGCCGCGCAGTGCTTGGCGCTGGCCGAGATCCACACCGCCGACACGTCTTTCGTCGATCGGGTACGGGAGCTCGGCGTTTCCCATCCAACCCTTGACGAGGGTCTGGCAGGGCTGGCCGCGGTGATCTCGGCGGGCGCCGCGAACGCGCCAGGCAGGTTGGTGGCCGATCTGCGGATTGCCCGCGGACTGGACTACTACACCGGGACGGTCTACGAGACCCAGCTGATCGGTTATGAATCGTGGGGTTCGTTCTGTTCCGGTGGCCGTTACGACGCCCTGGCTTCCGATGGCAAGGCCAGCTATCCGGGGGTGGGAATTTCGATCGGTGTGTCACGCCTGTTGGGATTACTGGTCGGCAAGGGATTGCTAACGGCCAGCAGGTCGACACCTGCCTGTGTGCTGGTCGCGTTGGTCTCGGACGATCAGTGGGCTCGTTCCTCGGCGGTGGCAAAAGCGTTGCGGGACAGGGGGATTCCATGCGAGGTGGCGCCAACTGCGGCGAAGTTCGGTAAACAGATCCGCTATGCGGAGCGACGGGGCATCCCGTACGTTTGGTTCCCAGGAGATGGCGAGGAGCACGCTGCGGATCAGGTGAAAGACATTCGTAGCGGGGAACAGGTCGACGCTGACCCGGCGTTCTGGACACCGCCAGATGCCGATCTGCGACCGACGGTGAGCCGAGTTGGCGGTTGACGGCAGTCCACGAGAGGACGATGCACTAGTGACAGATGAATCGCTTGAATCGATCCTGGCATCGATCAACAGCCCACTGGGGAACATTTACCACAGCACTGTGGAGCGGGCTCTCAGCCAGGCAAGTCAGGATGGCGCGACCAACCTGCTGATCAAGGCTGAGCGGGCGATCGCCGTCGGTGACCGGCCGCGCGCCGACCGACTGGTGGCTCGTGCCGTTGCCCTGCCGTACGACACCTTTGAACAGAGCGTGCCGACGGCGGTGGCGGCCGAGATGATGCTGTTCAATCTGGTCAGCGACGAAGCCGAGACCGCCGATGAGGACGACGAGAGCTGGCTGGATGCTGCGTTGAACGTTCTGGATCGGCATCCGGGGGCCGCAGGCGCCGACCTGCAGCACATCCTGGACGTGATCGAGAAGGATTATCTGCTGGCCCCCTCCGAGCGGCAGCGGATCCGCCAGGCGCTGCGGGATCGGATCGAGCAGGTCGAGTTGCGGGAGCTTCCGGATGGAGCCGCGGACCTTGCGCAGCGGGTGATGGGCGTGTTGGAGCTGTGCGTCGCATACAAAAAGGCGACGCTGCTCGATGGTGATCGGCAGGTCTGACGTACGACAGACTCCGGGATGAACAGGCTTCGGGTGCGACATCGATCCACGCACCTCCCCGTCACCGCCCTGGGCAAGCGAGCTGATCCCGGCATCGCAGGCCACCGCTGGGCGGTTCCGGTCCCCGGCGGTGACGTGAAGACAAACGGGGTCAGCGTGACTGAGTGGTACTTTCGTGCCATGAGTGGGACATACCAGGTCACGATGGGAGATCGTGGTCGCCTGGTGATTCCAGTGCAATTGCGGGAGCAGTACGGCCTCGCTGAAGGAACGACGATGACGGTCGTCGCCACACCGAAGGGTCTGGTGTTGTTCAGTCGAAGCCAGCTCCAACAGGCCGTCCGCGAAGACTTGGCGGGTCTTGACCTGGTCGGCGAGCTGTTGGCCGAACGACGTGCGGCAGCGAACTCCGAGGACGACGACCCGGAGGTTGCGTGATTGTCTTCGATGCTTCTGCGTTGCTGGCTTACCTGCGCGGCGAAGACGGCGCCGAGGTCGTCGAGCAGGCCCTCGACAAGGGCGGGGCATGCGGTGCGGCGAACTGGTCCGAAGTCGCCCAAAGGTCGTCCCGCGCGGCCGGAACTGGCCACTCGCACGGGCTCTGCTTCTCGACCACGGACTACGAGTCGAGCCGGTCACCGGCCGGGATGCGGAGTGGGCGGCCGCGCGATGGCGCACGGGTGAACGGTTGTCGCTGGGCGACCGGCTGTGCCTGGCCCTTGGCCATCGGCTCGGCGCCGATATTTGGACCGCGGACGCAGCATGGGGAACCGGCACCGGCATTCGCCAGATCCGCCGATCGTCACCGGAGCACTGAGCGCTGACCACGTCGCGGTTCGATCAGTCCGCGAGTCGCGGCGGCACGTTCGGCGACCGCCGTCGCCAAGATCCGACTGGACGCGGCGGATCACTGCAGACAAAGACGACCATCGATCCTTGAAAGCCGCTGCCTCCAAGGGCCGCACCGTGTTTGGCGTCCCGGTTCAACGCTTCGATGTCGGTGCGGTGCCGGTACCAGTGTTCCACCTCGGCCAGCCGGGCCGAGGTGGACACATCCAGGTTGGTCAGGATGAACGAATACCCGAAGACGTGGTCGATTTGCCTTCCAACGCCAACGCCAGCTGGGCGGTCGATGGTGCGCAGTTTGCGGGCCCGCCCATCGGTGGGGATCAACTCGACCGGGATGCGGGTACGCCGGGCGACGCAGCAGATCCCCACGTCGGCCGGCCACGGCCCGGGCAGGTAGCCGATCACGGCGACCTCGGTGTGCGCCATGTCCGTGGCCGGGTGCCACCCGCCGCCAGCTGCGGCGCGGACCGCGGCGACCACGGCGGTATTCCGTTTCACCCCGATCGCGAAGTCGATTTCCCTTGCGATGCAGTGCTTTGCCAGATCGCCGGCGAAATACCCGGCGTCCCAACGGCATTGAACTTTGCGCACGCCCGGCGGGAGCGCGGCGACGGCCCGATCCAACAGGGCGGCGGCGACCCGCCGGGGGTCGGCGTCCGCGGCCATCAGATCCGCCGCCACACTGACGCCGCCCTCGGCCCAAAACCCGATGTGGCACCGGTAGGCCCGCTGCCCGCAGTAGCTGTTGACGGCGCCCTGCTTCTGTGGCCCGCGGCAGCAGCATGCATCGCCACCGCGACCCGTTTGCGAGCAACTCAGACTGATTTGACTCGGTGGCCTTCGAACACCGGCTCACCAGCGGGGCTATCGAAGCCACTCAACCGAGGTCCACGGAACGGTGTCACCCGAAACGCGAGTGAGTGAGAGCACGGATGTTCAGGCGGCGCGGATTTGCCGTAGCAGCCCACGGTTATGCCCCCGACGTGGTGGCCGATCGTTGATAGGAGCCGGGTCTTCGGTCCCAGAGGACTTGCCCGTCGACCAGGGTTCCGGCGAGTTGGTCGCGGTGCACGATTGTATGGTGCCGCCCGCACAGCAGTGCGGCGTTGTCCAGATCTGTTGGCCCGCCGTCGATCCAATGTCTGAGGTGGTGGGCATCCGACCAGTGCGCAGGTGTTTCACATGCTGGGAAGGTGCAATGTTTATCCCGCAACCACAGGGCTTTCAGCTGCGCGGCGGTGAACAGCCGCTGGGCGCGGCCCTCATCCAAAATCTCACCGTCGGAGCCGAGCACGATGGGGATGATCTGCGCGTCGCACGCCAGTTTCCGGACCGTCTCCGGCGCGAGGAGCGATCCGCCGTCCAGCGAGCCGATTGTGGTGGCGGCGCCGATGGCGTTGAGTAGTTCGTTGTAGCTCATCGTCACGTACAGCGATGCCTTCGCCGCCGACGGGAACTGACAGCCGGCCGCGGTGGCCCGTCGACAGACCTCGATGAGGGCTTCACCGCGGCGCCGGCCGAAGGGGCGTAGGTCTGGTCCGCCGTCGGATTCGGGGTGCGGTTTGGACAGCGGTCCGATCGCCGCCTCCAATACCGCGCGGCCTTCAGCGTCCAGGGTAAGCTCGTAGTGGAACACCCCGTCCAGTTCCCGACCGGCGGACAGGTCGACCTGGCGGTGTTTGGAGTCCTGCTCGTGCTGGAACGCACCATCGCGCCCGTATTGGGCCAGGAGTTGTTGGCGGAGTTGTTTCACCGACCGTGGTCCGTGGTCGGCGCCGATGCCGATCATCGCGTCCAACACCGGCGGACCGGCCCCGTCGGCCAGGTCCGGGGCGATCTTGTCGAACTCCGCCGCGACCGTGGCAGCCACATTCGGTGTGATATCGGTGGTCTGGATCGCCTCGGCCAGCATCGTCAGGTCGTGCCGCCGCAGGATCGCCACGCATTTCGCGACGACCACCGACCCGCCGGTCTGCAGGTGCCAGGCGGCGTCGCGGACCCAGGCCGCGGTGGAGGCGCACTGCGACTCGCTGATCACGCCGCGCTGTTCGGCTTCGGCGGTCATGGTCACCAACCCGGCGGTACCGAGCGCGGCGAGCTCGTCGAGTTCACCAACGACGGATACCAACTCTGCGTTGGCTGCCTGGTGGGCGATGGTCGGAAGTTGTTTCAGCGCAGCAACGGTCGCAGCGACCAGGACACGTACTTGCGCCACATCCGGCGGCACACACGTCGGCATGAGCGGCGTTGCAGACGCCGGCATGCTCGCGGACACGTTCTGTGTCAACGATTCCGAACTTCCTGCCCCATTCATACCGACAATGCTACAAACCAGGTCCGACAGTCGACCTGTCCAGAAGCCCTTGCAGGGCAACACGTCTGATCACAAGTCGATAACAATCCTCGGGGTGGTCGGGGTG
>JALYVF010000299.1 GCA_030853385.1 Actinomycetota bacterium
CGCGGTGGGCCAGCCGACCGGCCGGCGTTGCTGCGCGGAAGCTGAGTGGTCGGATGGTCGGCGGGGCTGTCGGGCCGGGCAGGTACCGGCCGGGCGGGTCCGGGCTGCGCGGGCCGGTATTGGTCAGCTCCGCGGTCGGAGTATTCAGGGTCGGTGTCTGCCGCCGGGCCGGGGTCGTCCCACTCGCCGAACTCGTCATCCCTGGCCATGTCTTCATCCTGCCGCACGGAGCGAGCACACACACCAGCCCTGCGTAGTCCGAACGCGCCAATCCGATCGGCCGAACGGTCGCAGCGACCGCGGGTTACGGCCAGCTGCTGTTGTGCGGCATCATGGCGTTCGTGAAGTCCACCGAGGTGAAGCCGCAGTTCGTGCTGCCAGCCAATGCCGTCGAGGTAGCCAGAGCGGCGGCTGTCCAAGAGGCGGGCAGCGCCGTCGGAGAGTTCGCCGGTAGCGCGCCGGACGACGACGTGGCGATCACCGTCTCGTTCGCCGCACAGCTACCCGGCTACACCGGTTGGCATTGGTCGGTGACGCTCGCCGCGGTCCCTGGCGATGTGATCACCGTCAGCGAGGTGGTGCTGCTGCCAGGGGAGGGCGCGTTGCTGGCGCCGGCCTGGGTGCCATGGGACGAACGGGTGCGGGCCGGCGACCTCGGTGTCGGAGATCTGCTGCCGACCACCGAGGACGACGACCGGCTCGTCCCCGGCTATCTGGAGTCCGACGACCCCGCTGTCCAGGCAACCGCACTCGAACTGGGCCTGGGCAGGGTGCGGGTGCTCAGCCGGGACGGCAGG
Organism: Actinomycetota bacterium; assembly: GCA_030853385.1. Lineage (GTDB taxonomy): Bacteria > Actinomycetota > Actinomycetes > Mycobacteriales > Nakamurellaceae > Nakamurella. Next base: position 798 of record JALYVF010000299.1, read on the forward strand.
ATCGACATCGCCGGCCGCTGGCACGACGGCTCATTCGGGCCCGGCGACCAGATGGCCCTCGCCGCCCCGGGACGGTGCGGAACGTGCGGATTCTTCCTACCGCTGGCCGGTTCACTCGGCGGCATGTTCGGTGGCTGCGGCAACGAACTCGCGCCGGCGGACGGCAGGGTGGTCGACGTCGAATACGGCTGCGGCGCGCACTCGGAGGCCGCGGCATTCGCTTTGCGGCCGCTGCCGGTTCCCGACGTGGTGATCGATGAGCTGGTGATGGATGTCCACCACCGGTTGGCCACCCTCGTCGAGCAGGGTGCAGGTGTCGAGGTAGGCGCGGTCGGCGCCGAACCGGTCGAGGATGTGCCGACGTCGGTGTGGACGCCGCCGGAGATGCTGCCGACGATCCTGGTGCTCGAGCAGGGTCGGCAACCGATCGCCGCGCTGGAGGCTGCACCACAGCTGTCGCAGCTCGAGGCCGGAACCGCGGTGTTCGAGGCAGATGCCGGCCAGACCTGACCCGGCGGACCCGTTCGGCACCGGCGCCCTGCGGTCGGCGGCACTGGCCACCTGGACATCCTCGCCGGCCCGATTCCGCGAGGACGCGAACGCCGAGGAGGCGTTGTCCCGCGGGTACGCGGGGCGGGTGCTGGTCGAACTGGCCGCCAACGCCGTGGACGCTGCCCGCCAGCTCGGTGAACCGGCCGCCATCCGCATCGCGTTGCGTCGCAGCACTTCCGGTGCCGCTGGGGTCCAGGAGTTGCGGATAGCAAACACCGGGGCGCCGCTGACGCCGGCCGGTGTCGGCGCGCTGGCCAGCCTGCGTGCCTCGGCCAAGCGGGACACCGCCTCGGCCGTCGGTCATTTCGGTGTCGGGTTTACCGCTGTCCTTGCCATCAGCAGCTCTCCAAGGGTGGTCTCCACCGGCGGCGGGGTCGCCTTCTCCGCGGACCGGACGTCGGAAAGTGTTGCGGCGCTTGGCATTGCCGAACTCGATCGGGAGCTTGTCGCCCGTGATGGTGTGGTCACCACCCTGCGGCTGTGTTGGCCGGCGACCGACGACGAACCGGTGCCCACCGGCTACACCACCGAGGTGCGGTTGCCGGTGAACGGTGGCCTCGACGGGGAACAGTTGCTGCGGCAATGGGGCCACGACGTTATCGATCATTTGTTCTGGGCGCTGCCGGGACTGCACCGGGTGGATGTCGACGGCCGCGTCGTCACCCGACGTGCGGTGGGCGATCATCGGGTGGAATTGGACGACAGTGCGGGCGGGACAACGGGTTTCACCGTTGTCGGCAGAACCGGGGAGCTGCCGGCGGAGCTGCTGGCCGGGCTGCCGGTCGAGGAGCGGGGACGGGTGGGTTGGCAGGTGCGCTGGGTGCTTCCCGACCATCCGCACGCCGAGCCGTCACCGCTGTGTGCGCCGACGCCGACGGCCGAACTGCTGCGGTTCCCGGCCAGGCTGGTCGGCACCTTCGAGGTCGACGAGACGCGTAGACACCTGGCCAACAGCCCCGTCGACGACTATCTGCTGGACAGGGCAGCGGCGGCCTACCTCGATCTGGTCGGCGTGGTGCCGGCCGATCGACGAGACGAACTGGTTCCGGACAGCGGGTTTCCGGCCGGCGATGTCGACGGCAGGCTGCGGGCAGCCGTGCTGCGTTCGTGGCGGGTCAGTCCGCTGCTGTTGACGGCCATCGGTGAACCGGTGAGCCCGGCGGACGCCGCGATGGTGCGCGGAATCGATGCGGCGACGGCCGCGCTGCTCGCCGAGGCAATCCCGGGACTGTTGCTGGCACCCGAGTCGGCGCGGTCGGCGGCGGCGATGCGCACCCTGGAAATCCACGAGCTGACGATCGGTGAGGCCGTCGATGCTGCTGGCTCGCTGAGCCGGCCGCCGGCCGTCTGGCGCCGGCTCTACGACGGCCTCACCTCGATGGATCCGGCTGCCCTGGCCGGTATTCCGGTGCCACTCGCCGACGGTCGGCAGGTACTCGGGGTGCGCGGAGCCCTGCTGCCGGACGCGTCGGCGGCACCGCTGGCCGCCAGGGCAGCAGCGCTGCTGTCCGGTCTCAGGGTGGTGCACCCCGATGCCGTG
>JALYVF010000004.1 GCA_030853385.1 Actinomycetota bacterium
CCGTCGCCGAAGTCGTACTGCAGCCACATGCCCGGCTCGGTGATCCAGGGCCGGTGCACCCGCACCCGGCCGGCCCGGAACGCCGTCCGCACCGTCGCGACCGCGCGGCGGGTCGTGCGCTCGCAGCCCTGATAGCCCCACGCCACCAGCTTGTCGTGCGCCACATCGGCGCGGATCTTGCCCCTGGAGTGCTCCATCCACTCCTCAAGCTTGGGCAGGAACCCACCGATCAACTGCGGCCTGGCGGCCGGCTGATCAGTCAGCCCGCCCGCATCGCGGGCGGCGACATACCTTGCGATGCATCGCCCAGGTCAGCGCGGGACTACGTCATCAAACGCCTCCACCCCTGCGGGTCCGACTGGGTCACTCTGCCGCCGTCGGTTTGCCTTCTTGGAACTGCCGCAGCCGTCCGGCCGTGCGCTGCGGGTCGGGTGGTGTCGGTCAGGCCGTCGGCGCCCAGGCGGTGAAGCTGCCCCGCGGGCCTTGCCCGAATTCGACGGAGTATCCGTCGGGGTCGTAGGCGGTCATCGCCCGTTCCCACGGCTCGTCGTGCGGCGGCTCGGCGAACTCGACCCCGGCCGCTTGGAGCTGGACGTACAAGCGGTCCAGGTCATCGGTGGTGAACTCCACGTGGACACCGTGCCGCTGGGCCGGCGAGGCAGCTTCCACGCCTTCGCTGCTGGCCTGCTCGCTGCTGAGCAACCCGATGAGCCCGCCGTCGGAGTTCCGGACCATCGCGAACGCCGGAGAGGCCAGATAGGCCAACTCGAGGCCGAGCCTGCCGACGTAGAACGCGACGGAACGGTCGACGTCCTCGACGGTCAGGCTCAGACCCGCGGAAACGAACGTGGGCATCTCTCTCCTTGCACGTAACGATGTCAGCGGACGGGTCGGGTGGGGCGGTGGGGGCGCTTGGACCAGCGTCGCCAGTGTGCCCGACGGCCGGGGCGACGTCCCTGGTCGGGCTCGGGTCCGCGCCAAACCGGCATCGCCTCACCCGATAACGACCCAAACCACTGCAGTGGGTGGAACGACGCGATAAGTCGTCCACTGTCTGCAGCGCGACGGGCGGGGCCTGACCGGAGTCATCAGCGGACCCGGCGCACCCCACCGCAGCTGGACATCTCACCAAGATGGCCGGCCGCTGCGTCGGGCACGACATGTTGCCGACCTCGTCGGCCGCGCGCCGACCTAACCCAACGGGGTCTGCTGCCTGCCTCAGCCCGCCGGGCAACCCCGATGGCCAACGCATCGGCCCAGTCGCTGCAACGGCTCGGCGCACTCGGCGGCGGGCGGCACGCACCGGCCGGGCCATCCAGACACCCGCAGGGGAGAAAAACCAAAAAGCGGGTCTGCAGGCGGGGGGTGGTTGGCTACGTGCATCGACAACTGGGCTGCCGACCGCCTGCACGGCGCCGTGGCCAAGATTACCGATCGGTTCACCGCCGGGGTGTACCGCTTCGCCGAGCAGGAGGGCATTCCATGGGTGGACGTCAAGAAAGGTGAGCGCAAGGACGATGTGATGGCGCGAGGGCGGTCGTCCTCATCCAGGCCGACGACCCGGTCATCGATCTCGTGGCGTTCGTGCCGGTCAGCATGTCAGAGGTTTCCTCCTGCATGATCGCCTCGACCGTGACGCCTGGATCCCACGTCACCAAAGGCAACGAACTCGGCTATCTCCAGTTCGGCGGCTCGACCTACTGCCTCGTCTTCGGTCCCGGCGCGATCGTCGACTTCGCGTTCCCGGCCATGCCTCAGCCGCGCGACTCCAAGGCGCCGCTGGTGCCTGTCGGCTCCAAGCTCGCCACCGCGGCCTCAGCAGCGCGCCCGTGACACCAGGTGAGGGACTGCAAGTTCAACCGTGTAACTCCTGAGGCAAGACGTAACTGTTGTGTCTGACGTGATTGCGCAGGAGTTGGACGCGGCGGCCCCGACCCGTGACGGCCGCTGAGGGGCGGTGGCCGCGGATGCGATCGACGAGCAGCTGGTGTCGCAGTTGACCGAGCGGGCCAAAACGGAGGGGCTGCGGCTGGTCGGCGTGGGTGGTCTGCTGGCGCGGTTGACCAAGATCGTGCTGGAGGGCGCGGCCGAGGGCGAGATGGACGCGCACCTGCGCTACGGCAAGCACAATGCCGCCGGCCGCGATGGCGAGTCTTCACCCGCTTCCGATGCCCTGTGGACGCTCCAATGATCTGGCGTGGTGCTCATACTTCCAATCCAGGAGGATGCGGCATCAAACCGCGGGCGCTTTAGCCTGCCTGCTCTTGGCGCGGGTGGTGGAAGTGGTGGCGGTGGGCTTGGTGTGGGCAGGGCTGCGTGTTGCTGTGGTCGGGGTGGGGTTGTTGCGGAGTTGCCGTAGTAGCAGAACGGCGCCAGCGCCGGCGAGAAGAACCGGCCAGTCGATGATGCCGGTGACGCCGAGCGCTGCCACGCCCAGGATCGCGGCGGGGGTGGAGCGCGCGCCGATGCCCAGCCCTTCGCCGATGCCCTTGACGGCGCCGTTGGTGGCGCCGACCACGCCGTTGGCGGCGGCGGCCGCCAATGCTCCGGCGGTGGCGGTCGTCGCGGAGGCGACGTCGCCAGTGGTAGTGAGGATGCCCATGCTGTGCTCCCGGTGTTGTGGTGGCGGGCGAATATGCCTGTCGTGTTTTGTCTTACCCATTGTTGGGCGCCGGTAACAACGTTGCTGGACTGGAATATATCCGGCGGCGGGTTACCGTGGCTGTCGATGAACGTCTTCGGTGTGTTGGGTTCGGCTGGCCGGTTGGTGCAGGCCGGGGTGAGCGGTGCGGCGCAGGCGCTGGGAACGGGCGGCCGCCGCAGGTGGGTGGGTTCTGGCCGGATGTGGGTGGAGGTCCGCGGCATCTCCGGGGTAGCAGGCGCTCACCTCGCCGAGCTGACGTTGGAAGCAGTACGCGCCATGCCAGGGGTGCAGTGGGCGCAGTGCAACCGCACCCTGTCGCGCGTGGTGTTGGCCGTTGAAGATTCCGGGCCCTCGGTCGATGAGGTGATCGCCGTCTTGGAGCAGGCGGAAATCGCTGCGCCGGCTGACCGTTCGAACACCTCCGGTAGCGGCCCGATAAGTCGGGTCCCGGCTCTGCCCGGGGATGCGGCTGCGGCAGCCGGCTGGATGGTGGCGCTGGCCGTGGATGTGGTGGGTGTTACGGCGGCCTTGTCGGGGCGGATGCTCCGGCTGCCGCGGTTGCCCGGTGCGGTGGCCGCGACGGTGACGTTGGTGGACACCCAGCCGCGGTTGCGGCGCGCGGTGGAGAGCCGGCTGGGGAAGGAAACCGCTGATGTGGTGTTGGCGGTGTCGTTGGCGGCGGCGCAGACATTGTCACAGGGGCCGGCTTCGCTGTTGGTGGATGTGGCGTTGCGGGCCTCGTTGCTGGCCGAAGCTCGCGCGGCACAACGGTCCTGGTCGGTGCACGAACCGGCGCTGGCCGCCCGGGCGAGCTGCGATGAGCCGTTTCCCGACGCCCCGCGGCCGGTTCCGCGGCCGGCCGGGCCGGTCGAAAAGTACGCCGACGCAGCGGCCGCGGCCGGGTTGCTGGGCGCGGGTGTGCTCGGGGCGGTGACGGGCCGACTGTCGGTGGCCGCGGATGCGGTGTTGGTTGCGGCACCGAAAGCGACCCGCACGGCGCCGGAGTCGTTCGCCGCCACGTTGAGCCGGGCCCTGTCGGATGACAATGATGTGCTGGTCTTGCACGGTGAGGCGATGCGGCGGCTGGACCGGGTGGATGCGTTGCTGGTGGACCCGAGGGTGTTGCTCGGCGATGAGTTGACGGTGCGGGAGGTTGACGGCATCGATGGGCCGCTGCGAAGCAGGGTGTGGGCGGCGGCGCGGGAAGACGCCAGGGGCGGCCTGCTGCCGGCGGGGTGGCATTCGGTGCGGGCGTTGTCACCGGCCCATGACCTGCCCGACCTACCCGCCGGGCGGGTGTCGGTGACGGCTGTGCCGGACCCGTTGGCGGCGGCTGTGCTGGCCGCGGCCCGGCGAGCCCGGATCGACGTGTTGTCGTTGGACGTCCAGGAACTTGGGGAGCTGCGGGCGGCGTTCGATGAGCTGCACGACGTCGGCGGGTCAACCGATGCGGCGCTGTCGCGGGCGGTCACCGCGCTGCAGACCGCCGGCAAGACGGTGGCCGTACTGGCGGTGCACGCACCGGCGGCGTTGGCCGCCGCGGACCTGGCCCTGGCGGTCCGCCGCAACGATGTTGATCCGGCGTGGACCGCGGATCTGCTGCTACCGGACCTGGCTGCGGCGTGGCGGATCGTGCAGGCGGTTCCGGCGGCGCGAATGGTCAGCCGCCGGGCTGTGGAACTGTCCGCCGGCGGCACCTTGCTCGGCGGTCTGCTGATGCTGCCCGGGGTGCGCGGCCGCGGCCCAGGACCGGTGGTCGGCGCCGCCGCCGCCGGCTGGTGGACCGGACGGGCCGCAGCCCTACGCATCGCCGGCATGGAGCTGCCGGCAGCAGCGCCGATAGTGGATTGGCACAATCTGCCCGTCGAGCAGGTGCTGGCGATGCTGGCGCACCAGAGCGGACCGGTCGCAGAATCCCGCGAGGTTCAGCTCGGCACGTCCGGATGGCTTCTACAGTTGCCGGGCCAGCTGTGGCAGGTGGCCGTCGCCGTACCGGGGCGAGCCGCCGGGTCGCTGGTCGGCGCGGTGCGAGAAGAGCTGTCCGATCCGTTGACGCCGATCTTGGCCACCGGCGCCGCCGCCAGCGCGGTGCTGGGCTCCCCGGTGGATGCGGTGCTGGTGGGTTCGGTGGTGCTGGGCAACGCGATCTTGTCCGCGGCGCAACGGCTGCGGGCGGAGCGGCTGCTGGCCCGGTTGTTGGCCAGGCAGCAGACGCCGGCCCGGCTCATTGTGGCCGACCTGACGCAGCGCCGCCGCTACGCGGAGGTGTCGGCGGATCAACTGCGGGCGGGTCAGCTGATCGAGGTGCGGCCGGGGGAGATCGTTCCGTCCGACGCCCGGATCGTGGATGCTGCCGGCGTCGAGGTGGACGAGTCCTCGCTGACCGGCGAGTCGTTGCCGGTAGCCAAGCAAGCGGTGCAAACCCCTGGTGCCCCGTTGGCCGAACGCAGCTGCATGGTGTACGAGGGGACGGTGGTGTTGTCCGGAACGGTCACCGCGGTGGTCACCGCCGTCGGAGCGGCCACCGAATCCGGCCGGGCCGATGCCTTCTGCACCGCCGGTGGGCTCGAGGTTGGTTTGCAGGCGCAACTGGGCCGGCTGACCAGCAAGGTGCTGCCGGTCACCGCCGCGGGCGGCGCGGCGGTGACCCTGCTCGGATTGTTGCGCGGCGCAGGGGCGCGGCAGGCGGTCACCAGCGGAGTGTCCATCGCCGTCGCCGCTGTGCCGGAAGGTTTGCCGTTGGTGGCCACCCTGGCGCAGCAGGCGGCCGCCCGCCGATTGAGCACACTAGGGATCCTGGTGCGTTCGCCGCGGTCGATCGAAGCGCTAGGCCGGGTCGACGTCATCTGTTTCGACAAGACCGGCACCCTGACCCAGAACGTGCTGCAAGTCCGCCAGGTCCTGCCCGCAGCCGCTTACAGCCGTGATGACGTCCTGGCTGCAGCCGCGGTGGCGTGCCCAAGACCGCGAACAGCCCAGGGTCTCTCCTCGGCCACCGACACCGCGGTGTTGACCGCATGCGGCGGCGATACCCCGCCCCGGGACGCTGAACTGCCGTTTCGTGCCGGACGCCCGTTCTCCGCCGGCCTGTCCGGCCGGTGGATGAACGTGAAGGGCGCCCCTGAACTGATACTGGCCGCCGCCGGTGCAGCGCCGGACGTCACCGCCCAGGTGGAGCAGCTCGCCAGGCAGGGTCTACGCGTGTTGGCCGTTGCCCGTCGCCGGTTGACTCCCGCACAGGCCGCGGCGGCAGTCGCCGATGAACAATCCATGGTCGAGTTCTGCGGCGGAAAGCTGCAATTGCTCGGATTCCTGGGCATCGCGGATACAGTCCGCCCCGACGCGGTCGGCCTGCTGGATGTTCTCACCGCCCAGGGCCTCGGGGTGCGGGTCATCACCGGCGACCATCCGCTAACTGCCATGGCCATCGTCGCCGACCTCGGACACACCGTCACCGCCGACCGGGTGCTGACCGGCCCCGAATGGGCCGAGCTGTCCCGAAAGGGTCAACGCCGGGCCGTCGAACGCGACGTCATCTTCGCCCGGATGTCCCCGGAACAAAAAGTTCACGTCGTGCAAGCCCTGGAAGATGCTGGGCACGTCTGCGCGATGATCGGCGACGGCGCCAACGATGCCGCCGCGATCCGCGCCGCCAGCATCGGCATCGGGGTGGCCTCCCACGGCAGCGATCCCGCCCGCGGCGCCGCGGACGTCGTGTTGACCGGCGGAAACGTCGGTGATCTGGTCGCCGCACTGTCGGAAGGCAGCGGTCTGTGGCAGCGTGTCCAGTCCGCGGTGTCGGTGCTGCTGGGCGGCAACGCAGGCGAGGTAGCCTTCACCATCGTCGGAACCGCCATCACCGGCCGGGCCCCGCTGAACGCCCGGCAACTGCTGCTGGTGAACATGTTCACCGATGCCCTGCCTGCCGCCGCAGTCGCCGTCAGCCCGCCCTCCAATGGAGGAGGCCAAGCCCAACGTCAAGGGCATACCAAGCCCGACGTTCGCGGTCTAGATCCGGATGCGCTATGGCGAAGCGTCGCCGTCCGAGGCGCCGCCACCACCCTCGGCGCAACCACCGGGTGGACGATGGCCAGGCTCACCGGCCTGCCGCGGCGTGCCTCCACCGTCGGGTTGGTCGCGCTGGTGAGTACCCAACTGGGCCAGACGCTGCTGGATTCCCGCAGCCCACTGGTCATTGCCACCGCCGCCGGCTCGCTGGTCGGCCTCGGCGCGCTGATCAGCACGCCCGGGATCAGCCAGCTGCTGGGCTGCACCCCACTGGGCCTGCTGGGGTGGGCCCAGGCTCTCGGCTCAGCGTCCGCAGCGACCGCCGCCGCTGCCGTTGCGCCTGGCCTGCTGCACCGGTGGATCCACCCCGACGATGCCGAGGCAGCGCCGGTCGCCAAGGAACTGGTCTCGGACCTCGGCCGCTCGGCCGGTCCGCAGCAGCCATCCATACAGCGCCCGCACCGGAACAATGAACACATCGGCCAACACTTGCAGCAATTGCACCGGATCGGCTGACCGTCGCGAAATGTTCGGCATGCCCGCCATCGTGCGCCCACGGATGACCAGCATCCCAACCGCAACCAACACCGAGGTAGCCAATGCCCAACGATCCCGCCGCCCGCCGACCCCGCTCCGCCCCCACTGCCGGACCGCACGGACCGGTTCCGCAGCCGCAGGCAAAAGCAGTCGCCGCAAACTTGCAATCCGCCGAGCACCTACAACTAGATCTGCCGCTGCTGGGCACGGTGCAGCTGCCCCGGCCCGAACAACTGGCCTACTACGCAGCCGTCGCCACGCTCGCCGCGCTCGAAATCATCGACTGGCCGCTAGCGCTGATAGTTGCCGGCGGCCACGCCCTGGCCAGCCAACAGCACTACCGCGTCATCGCCGAACTCGGCGAAGGTCTGGAAGAAGGCACCCGGGATTAGGGGGCCACCTGCGACACCATCAGCGGGACGCGGTCGCCTTCGCGGCCTTCCGGTTGGCCGCAGCCGCGGCCGCGTCGTCCAGCCGAATGGTGCCCTCCGCGTCGCCGCCGACCGGCATCGACGCACCATCGAAAACCTGACCGATGAACCGCACCACCCGCGGGGCTTGACTGTTCATCAGCATCTTCATCGCCGGAATCGCCGCGATGAACACCGCCAACGGCGGATCAATCAGCCCCAACCCCACAGCCGCCCCGATCCCGCCGTAGTAGCCCAACGACCGGGGGACATCCACTTTCAACGGGCCTGCCTGAATCACCAAACCGCGGTCCGCACCCTCACCTTCAGCCATCATAACCTCCATTGAAACCGCCTCAGCCGAATCACACCGGTATTACCAGCTGATGCCCGAATCGGGACACCCTAAACCACCGCTGCGGGACTGTCCGACAAACGGTGTAAGCGGCGTTTTCATCTACGTCAATGGGCTTCGTCGGCGCTGCGACCGATGATCCAGGCCACTGCATCGCAAGCCAGGGCAACGACAATCAGGACAGTGCTGTGGACGAAGACGCTGATGGGGGCAATGTGGCCGTGCCGGATTCCTGACCTCAACTCGCCGGCAGCTTTCGAGCACCTCTTCGATGAACTCGTAACCGGTCGCATCACCGGACGAGCAGAAGGCGCGCTATGGCCGGCGCCCGCCGGCCACGGGTGGGCAGGCTGCCTTGGGGTCAGCCGCCGTCGTTTCACCCGCCCGCTGGGCGGTGCTGAGCTAACCCTGGCGCGGGGTGCCCGTCAGCGTCGTCGTTGGGTGGACAGGGAGGGTCACCGGCGCCAGCGGCTTCTGAGTGAAGTCGAACTCTGAGGTCAGGTTGCCCAGCTGCTTCTGGTTCTCGCGGACGTCGGGTCGAGGATCGGGACGGCCGTCGGTACCGGGGTCGATTCGCTGACCGCCGAGGAAGTCGTCCTCAATGAACTTGTCGTAGGCGTCGAAGGACAGGATCTGATGGTCCACCGACCCCGACCGGACATAGGGGCTGATCGTGATACCCGGGACGCGCAGGCCGTAGCCGTTCTGGTCGACAGTGGGTGGGGTGAGGTGGTCGTAAAAGCCGCCCCAGTCGTCCCACGCCAGGAAGATCGCTGTGGAGTTCCAGTCGGGGCCGGTCATGGCCGCGTTGATCAGACTCGTGACGTAGCTCTGGCCGAAGCTGACCGGCGACGGTGGGTGCTCACTGTTCTCTCCCGATGGGATGACCCAGCTGACCGACGGAAGCGTGCCGGCCTTGGCCTGGGCGTAGTAGTTGCTGGTGTTATGGATGTTGCCGAGCTGGTTGTCGTTGCGCACGGTGTCGAAGTACGGGAGCGGGTTCCAGATGCCCGGAGTGGACGCCTTCTGCGGGACCGGGGCGCAGCTGACGGCGCTGTCGTTCTGGCAGTCGGGTTGGAAGCCTGAGGAGACGTAGTAGCCCCAGCTGACGTGATTCTTGTGCAGCAGGTAGGTCAGATCGGTCCAGGCATAGATGGGATCTCTGCCCTTCTTCCTGTTCGAAGGCACCGTCGCGCTCGAGGATGCCCCACTGGGGGCGGCCGTGGTGGCCTTGGGCTTGGTGGTGGGCACCCCTCCGTACTTGGGTGGTGTGCCGGGTCTCTGCAGCGCGTTGGCGCAGCTGGCCGGGTTGTCGTGCTGGGTGCAGTGCGCCGACCACTCCGAGACCAGGAACAGGTGCGCGGGCAGGCTCCACGACGCGTTCGGTTCGAACATGTGGTCCTGCAGCGCGAAGTCCTTGGCGTAGGTCCAGTAGTTCGGGATGTCGCTTTGGGTGTGGTAGCCCATCACGTCCGGCACCTTGGCATTGGTGCACGCCGGGTTATTGGGGTCGGTGCAGCTTTTCTTGGCAGCCAAGGCCTGACCGACGAAGCCGTTCATGTGGCCGCCGGCGATGTCCGCAGTGGCGTTGGTCTGCCCGTGCGGGCCACCGCCATTGACGTCGCTGTGGTCAACGAAGGGCTTCTGGCAGGTGTGGGTCTGGGGATCGGGGGCGCACACGCTCGGGGTACCGGCCGCCATCGGGATGCCATCGGCGCCGGGAAAGGCCCCAAAGTAGCTGTCGAAGGAGCGGTTCTCCTGCTGGATGACGATCACATGCTTGATCTGGTGGATCCCGGCCGGAACCACATACCTGGCCCCCGGGGCGCCACTGGTCTGCCCCGACGCAGGATTCGACGGCGACGCAGGATTCGACGACAAGGGGGCAGGATTCGGCGCCGACGGGGTCGAATTCCCAGTACAGCCAACCACTAGCCCAAACACGAGTAGCGCGGCGACCCCCGCCCTCACCGTCCGCCGCCGCCGGGTCATTTCCCGTGTGACCATCATGCCTCCACCCATCGGTGCGCCGATGTACCAACGGCGGCAAAGAACCGCCCGCGGTGCAGGGGAACGCTATCCCGTCACTATTGCTTAGTCAACAACTAGGACTGTCCGGTATCTGACCGTATTGTGGGGCGATGGCTACCCTCGACGCATGGCCCGCTTGATCCCCGTGGTTCCGGCCGCGACCGCCGACGGATTCGATACCGACACCAGCGCCGAGCAGCTTGCCGCGGTGCTACGCCGCTATCGGGAAGCGATGCGCACCGCGCTTCTCATCGACGAATACCGGCCGGTGCCACCGGCGGCGAACTGGCTGCTCCTCGCGCTGGCCCGCCGGCCCGGCAGCGTCAACGACCTCGCACGCCGACTCGGCACCACCAAGCAGGCAGTCAGCCGCCTCGCGGACCGGCTCGTCTCACTCGGCTACTGCGACCGTCGCCGCAGCGACACCAACCGGCGAGAGGTCGTGTTGCGCCCCACCGCGGAAGGCCTGGGCGCCGCCACCGTGCTGCACACCGCCATCCACGACCTCGACGCCCGCATCATGAGCCGCCTCGACCAGGGCCAACGACAGGCATTCCACCACGCCCTGGACCTACTCGCCACCCCTGCCAGCCACGACAGCTGAGAGCAGACCGTCCGCTGGTATGACGTTCGTTGGCGTCACAAGAACCAGAACCCGGTAAGGACGCCCAATGCCGATTCGCTACCGGAGGCATCGAGGTGTTCACCATTGATCACGCCGCCACGACGACGCGGACGCCCGTTGGCGGCCAGCACGACGACGATCGCCGCGGGTCCGTAGGACACTGAGGTCAGCGCATCAAGCGATAATCCGGGCAGACCCCTGAGGGTGCTGATCGTGCCGCGTTCGGCATCGCGTCACTGGCCATGGTCGCTCTCACCAGGCAACTATCGCCGTCACCGCCTCGGGTCCTTGGCAGTCTCCGCTCCTGTCGGCGTGAGCAGTCCATGATCGCAGTCATATACCTGTTACGGCCACGCCGTCACGGGGGATCCCACCCGGCCGGAGCCCCCAGGTCAGGTGACCACAGCATGCCTCGTCGGGCTGGGGCGAAGCCCCGTTGGTACTAGGCCGTCGGTTCCGGACTGTCAAGATGCTCGGGTGTCAGCATACTCGCTTGCAATGCATCGCAACACGCCGGTGCGCCGATAGACGATCGTCAGCTGGAACGGGCGGTAGCGCGGTCGTAGAGAGCTGGCCCACAAGTTGAGTTCTGATCCCTGGTCGGAGCGAGGGTGTCCCGGTCACCATCGTCATTTGAGACTGCCTGATCTCCCCCGGGTCGTCATCACCATGACGCCGACGATCGAACGTGGAACCGCCGCCGGCCGTTGTCAGCCGGCATCTGTGAATGATCCGGCCCTAACCGGGGGTGCCAGGGTCGGATCCCCCTGCCGACCGTGAATGTGGGGTAAACCGGTCGGCGGGTTTCCGGTGATGCAGATACTGAGACGGGCCAGCGGCGGTGGTCGAGGTGTACTACGTGGCACCGACAGTCGGCGGGGTGGAACTACGGGCCGACGCTGGCGGTCTTGATCGTCACTGGTGACTCGTACCCGAGTTGATATCCAAGCCGTCCGATCCGGGGCGAGCTTCGATGAGACGAACCTGATCGCCTCAGCCGGCCGATGAAGACGCACCGACGGCGATTCGCAAGCGCCGGTGTGAGGTGCCGGGGACACGGGCGCCTCGCCACTACCATCGGTGCAATGCCCACCTCCGCGCGATCGCGTCCCCGGCGCCGCCGGGCCGACGAGACATCGGCGGGGGGATTGGTGGTGCGCACCGAATCCGGCATCCGGTCGGGCGCGCTGATCGGCAGGTTGGACAGACGCGGCCGGCTGCGCTGGTCGCTGCCAAAGGGCCATGTCGAAGCGGGTGAGACCACCGAGCAGGCCGCCACCCGGGAGGTCGAGGAAGAGACCGGCATCTCCGGCCGGATCACCGCTCGGCTCGGCAGCGTCGACTACACATTTACCGCTGCGGGCAAGCGCATCCACAAGCGGGTGCACCACTTCTTGATGGTGGCCATCGGTGGCGAATTGTCGGACGCCGACATCGAGGTGACAGAGGTGGCCTGGGTACCGCTCGAGGAGTTGGACGAGCGGCTGGCCTACGCCGGCGAGCGTCGGCTGGCCCGCCGGGCGACGGAGCTACTGGACGACACCGCGTGATCCACTGTCGGACGGCAAGGCACAGTCCGGCCGCCCGCGCCGGCGGGATCGCCGAAACGGTGCTGTTCCTGACGCTGTCCCTGCTGGGCATCAGCGGGCTCGGCGGCGGCATCGGTGGGCTGGGCAACCAAGCGGCGGCAGCCGGCACCCCGGCGGCGTCGGCCGGCACCCCGCACCTCACCGCCCCGTTGAGCGCCTTTGCGCAGACCCTGCGGTTCGCCGTCAGCTCCGTCAGCCCGTCGGTGGTCACCAGCACCGCCGGCAACACCCTGACCATTCGCGGCACCGTCACCAACATCACCGACCAGCCGGTGAGCGACCTGATCTACCGGCTGCAGCGCGGCCCGAAACTGACCAGCAGCAATGCCCTCGCCCAGGAGATCGCCAGCCCGAGCCAGGTGGAGATGGCCGACGGCGAGTTCCGTGCCTTCGGCGGCTCCATCGACGCCGGGAAGTCGACCTCGTTCGCGGTGGCCGGCTGGATCGCCGGCGGGCTGCCGACCGGACTGCAGATCACCGAGCCCGGCGTCTACCCGGTGATGGTGAATGTGAACGGCACCATCGATGTCGACGGCGTCCCGACGCAGAAACGTCTTGGCGAGCTGCACCTGCTGGTCACGGTGGCATCGATGCCGACGCCCGCCACCGCAACCGGCAGGCAGCAGCCGGCCAGCAAGAGCCCGGCAGCGAAGGTGGTGAAGGCGGCGGTACCGATGGGCTTTCTGTGGCCGGTCACCTCCCGCCCACATCGCGGAGTGAACGGCGTGTTCCTCGACGACTCGCTGGCCAAGGACGTCGCGCCCGGCGGCGTGTTGGCCACCAGGCTGGACGCGCTGGCGGCCTCCGGACTGCCGGCCACCAACACCTTGCTGGCCATCGATCCGATGCTGCTGAACGAGTTGGACGCGATGGCCAAGGGCTACCGGGTGCAGGCCCCGAACACCGTGCAGGCACCGCTGACCAGGACCCCCACCGAAACAACCCCCCGCCCGTCGACCAGCAACTCGGCGGCCGCGGCCTCCTCCGCCGCTGGCAGCACTTCGGGCGCCGGCACGGCAGCCAGGAGCACCGCCACCACCGTCAGCACACCGTCAACGCCGGAGCCGAACACCGTTGCCGGCACCGGCGGACCGGCGGCCGAGGCCTTCCTGCAACGGCTGCGGACACTGGCCAAGTCAAGCAAGGTGCTGGTGCTGCCGTACTCCAACCCCGACACGGTGGCGATCACCAGGGCGGGCATGGGCAGCGCGCTGACCGGCCTGGTGGCTACCGGACGATCGACCGCTATCCGGGTGCTCGGCACAACGAACCTGGTGACGTCGGTGGCGCTGCCGCCGGACGCGCTGGTCGACCCGGCCACCGTCCAGCAGTACGCGACCGCCGGCTATACCTCAATGATGCTGGCCGGCTCATCGGTGACCGGCGACACCAGCAAGGCCGGGGTGGGGACCATCGCCACCGGCCGGGGATCGCTGTCGGCCCTGCTGGACGACTCCACGCTGCAGCCGCTGCTCACCGAGGTGCTCACACCCTCGCCGGCGACGGCGCCCAGCAGCGGGCTGACGGCGGTCCAGACCGGTGCCCAGGCGTTGAATGCGGCCGTCGCCACCGTCGCCCAGCGAGCCATCGACGGTGACGGCCGACCGATCGTCCGGGTACCGGACAGCACCATCGACACCGGCGGGTTGGACGATCTCGGCGGCGCTGTGGCCGCGCTCAGCGGGGCCGGCATGGTGCAGGGCGCCTCGCCGACGGCGTTGACCAGCGGAACCGCCGACCGCCAGTCCGTCACCCCGACGTTCCCTTCCGCCGCCGAGAACCGATTGTTGTCGGCCGACTATCTGAGCCGACTAGCCGGCACCCGCCAGGACGTCGGCGGCGCTGCCCACGCCATCGATACGGCCCACAGTTCCACCGCCGCGACGCTGATGAAATCACTGTCCGCCGCCGTGCGGCCGCTGACCTCTACTGCCCTGCGCACCGACCGCTCGGTCGGCGAAGCGACGCTGACCACCATCAACGCGACCGTGCAATACCTGAGGTCCGGGGTGACGATTCGACCCACCGCCGGCTCGTACACGCTGGCGTCGGCCGATTCGCCACTGGTGTTGACCGTCAGCAACACGTTGCCCTACCCGGTACTGATCAAGGTGCGCATCGACGGCGGCCAGCAGGTAGGGCTGGTGGCGACCTCGGCCGCCGAGCCCGTCGCCCTGCAGCCGGGCCAGAGCGAGGGGATCAAGGTCGCCGTCAAGGTGTCGCGGGCCGGAACCTTCGTCGTGCAGGCCCAGTTGACCGGTCCCGACGGGCGAGCTTGGGGGGCGTCGGTACCGCTGCCGATCAGGTCGAGCGCCTACGGTGCGCTCACCATCATTCTGATCTCGGTCGCCGGCGGCCTGTTGTTGCTGATGGTGGTCCTGCGGATCTGGCAACGCTGGCGCGACCGCACGAAGCGGCTGGCCGTTGCGGCGGCGGCCGGCGTGGATTCGACACAGCGGCCGGCAGCCGGTTCGATCAGCGCGAGCGTTAACGACGACGACAACGCAGCCGACCCCCTCGCCGATCACCGTGCAGAACACGGCACTGCAGAACACGGCACTTCAGTACACGGCACTTCAGTACACGGCACTGCAGAACACGGCACCGCAGAACACGGCACTGCAGATCACCCCGAGGAGGCCCGGTGACCACACCGTCCGGGCCGTGGGAGCGGCGGCCGCAGCCGCGTCACGCGCAGGAGCCGTCGAACCTCGAGAACACCCGGCCGACCCGGCAGCGGCGATCGAACCCGCGGCACGCGGCGCCTGGCGCAGCCGACGGCACCAGCACCGGCACCGGCAATGCGGGCACCGGCAATGCGGGCACCGGATTTGATCGACGAAATCGACCGCAGCCACTTCCGTACCGGGCTGCCGGGGTGCCGTTCTTCCCCGGCGAAGAAGACGCCACCATGCTGATCCAGCGGATCACCGACGTGGCCGCGTCGCCGGAGAGCCGGACCACCTCGGCAGCTGAGGAAACCATGCGGCTGGCCGACCGTCCGCTGACGCCGCGCCGCGACGATCGCCGCGATCAGCGACAGGGCAGGCGACAGCCGGCCGGCAATCGGCCGGCCGGGCTGCCACCGGCGGGCGTCATCATGGCGGTACCGCCGGACGGCGGGCTCGGCACCGAGCCGACCATCGCCGGTGACGAGCAACTGCGGACCGAGCGGACCGGCGGAGTCGTCAGAGCCGGTTCGATGATGGCCGTTGCCACCCTGACCAGTCGGCTCACCGGCTTCATTTCCAGGGCGATCCTGCTCGGCGCGCTCGGCGCGACCGCGATCAGCGACTCCTACAACGTCGCCAACACCCTGCCGAACATCATCTTCGAGCTGCTGCTCGGCGGCGTCCTCACCTCGGTGGCCATCCCGCTGCTGTCACGGGCCCGCTCCGACCCCGATGGTGGCACCGCCTACACCCAGCGCCTGATGACGCTGGCCCTGGTCGGCCTGCTCGCCACCACCGTCGTCGCGATCGCCGCCGCACCACTGTTGACCAGGCTGTACCTGTCCAGCAACAACACCGCCGACCCTGCCCTTGCCACCCAGCTGGCGTTCATGCTGCTGCCGCAGATCTTCTTCTACGGAATCGCCGCGCTGTTCGGCGCCATTCTGAACACCAAGGAGCGGTTCGCCGCACCGGTCTGGGCGCCGCTGGTCAACAACCTGGTGGTGATCGGCGTCGGGCTGGCCGTCGCGCTGATGCCTGGCGGGCTGTTCGGAACAGACAAGACCGGGCATCTGGAGCTGGTCAAACTCGGGTCATCGCAGCTGCTGGTGCTGGGGCTCGGCACCACCCTCGGCATCGCCATGCAGGCGCTGGCGCTGTTGCCATCGCTGCGCCGCTCAGGGTTCAGGTTCAAATGGCGCTGGGGCTGGGATCGCCGGATGGCCGAGGCCGGCGGGCTGGCCGGCTGGGCCATCGTCTACGTGCTGATGTCGCAGGCCGGCTACGTCATCCTCACCAGGGTCGCCTCCGGCAAGATCGCCGGTGGAGTGACGGTCTATTCCTTTTCATCGCTGCTGTTCCAACTGCCGTACGGGATCCTCGGGGTGTCGGTGCTGACGGCGATCATGCCGCGGATGAGCCGGCACGCGGCGATCGGCGACGTCAGCGCCGTCAAAAAGGACGCGGCGCTGGCCAACCGGCTGTCCACCATCACCCTGATGCCGATCGCAGCTGCCATGCTCGCCCTGTCCGGGCCGCTGTCGGGGCTGTCCTCGCATTACGGCAACGTCAGCCCGGCGAACGTGCTGGCCGTCGGTGGGACGTTGGCCGGGTTGGCCGTCGGCCTGGTGCCGTTGGCGGTGACGCTGGTGCAGATGCGGGTGTTCTATGCCATGAAGGACGGCAGGACCCCGACCTACATCAACGCCATCATGGTGGCCGTCCGGATCCCGCTGATGCTGCTCTGTACCGGGTTGCGCACCGACCTGGTAGTCCCGGGACTGGCAGCGGCAACGACGGTCTCCTACCTGGTGGGCGCGGCCGTCGGGGAGGCTTGGCTGCGAGCCAAGTTCGGTGCCATGGGCACCTCCCGGCTGTTGGCGACGGTGGCGAAGATGGCCGTCGCGTCCGGCATCGCCGGGCTGGCAGCCTGGTACGTGTCGAGTGTGCCCGGGGTGAACTCGCTGGTCCGGCTGCTGGTCGGCGGGCTGGTCGGGCTGATCGTGCTGGTCCCGATAATGCTGCTGACGCGGATGCCTGAGGTGGACCCGCTGCGTCGCCGGCTGGCCACGCTGCTCGGTTTCCGGGAACCGAAGATGGCACCATCGAAGGTGCACTCGTCAACGGCGCGACCGCCAATATCCCACAGTCAGGAGTTCCGACCGGTGGCATCCGACAAGCCCGACCTGCCCGACAACGGCGCGGCTGACGCTGCCGCTGCGGGTGCGGCGGATGTCGGCGCCGCTGTGAGTGGTGCGGCCGGCCAACACGCCGCACCGCCCCGGCCAGGGCGGGCACCCGACCAGCCCACCATCGCGGTCGACCAACCCACCGTCACGGTCGACCAACCCACCGTCACCGTTCCCACCGATCCACCCACCGTCACCGCAGGTCAACCCACCGTCACCGCGGGCGCAAGCAGCGCCGAGGCAGCGCCGACATTGGCCCCAGGTGCCAGCGTCGGTGGCCGCTACCGACTGGTCAATCAGGTCGCGATCGACTCCGGCGGCAACAGATTCTGGCGGGCCAAGGACACGGTGCTGCCGCGAGACATGGCGATCACCCTGATGCCGGACTCGTCCGGCACCTCGGCGACCGTCGCCCGCACCCTGCGGGCCGGCCGGCTGCACCACATCGGGTTGCCGCAGACTCTTGACCTCGGCACCGACCACGGCCAGACCTTCGTCGTCGGGCAGTGGGTGGACGGCGCCACCCTCACCGACCTGATGGCCCGCGGCCCGCTGGAGCCGGGGGTGGCCACCTCGATCGCCGGCAAGATCAGCGAGGCGGTCGCCGAGGCGCACCGCAACGGGCTGGCCCTCGGCTCGATCAACCCGTCGCTGGTCCGCGTCAACGTCGATGGTCAGGTGCGGTTTTCGCACGTCATCGCGCACGCATCGGCGACCCCGGATGCCGACATTCGCGCGGTGGGGGCGCTGCTCTACCTGATGCTGACCGGGACCTGGCCGTCGAGCGAGCACGTGCCGGAATTGCCGGGCACCAGTATCAAGGCGGCGCCGTCCCGCAACGGCCGGGAGGTTCCGGCCGCCGAGCTCAACCCGCAGGTGCCGGTTCCGCTGTCCGACCTGGCTGGCCGGGCCTTGCACCCCGACGACCCGGACGGGATCCACGCCGTCGGTGCGCTGTCGACGCTGCTCCGCGATCCGGACGTGGCACCGACGCAGGGCGCGCCGGGTTCGCCCGAAGCGGCGGCAGCAGCTGCCCCACCGCCGCCTGCCACCATGTCGCCGGCCGACCGCAAGCTCCGGCAGGAGCGCCGGGTCAAGCTCGGCATTGCGACCGCATTCCTGGCCGCCTTCGTCGCGATGATCCTGATCATCGTGGCCAGCCTGGCCAAGAACACGCTGACCAGCATCAACACCTACAACATCTCCAATCTCGGCCCGGTGTCCACCAGCGTCAGCCAGAAGGCGACCCCCACCACGGTGTCGCAGAGCACCGTGACATCACCCAGCACACCCGGTTCCGGCGGATCGGCAAACGGCACGACCGCGGCAACGACGTCGGGCGCGGCAGCAGCGGTGGTGCCGCAACAGATCATTCAGGGCGCTGTCTACGACCCGGACCACCACAGCGGTAGCAAGGACTACGAGGATCTGGTCGACCGGCTGTGGGACGGCGACCCCACCACCGCCTGGCTCACCTTCGCCTACAAGCAGCAGTTCGGGCCTAACGCCTACAAGCGCGGCGTGGGTGTGGTGTTGCAGTTCGCCAAACCGGTGACGCCGCAGTCGGTGACGATCACCGCCGTCACCCCGGGCGTGGGTATCGAGGTACGGACCGCCACCAGCCTGCAGCAAGGCGGCCTGGAAACCACTCAGGTGCTCGGGTCCGGGCAGATCGGCTCCGGTCCTGGCACGATCCAGCTCAGCAACGCCCCGTCGTCGCAATTCCTGTTGGTGTTCATCACCTCGATGCCGCCGACGGACAGCGGCCAGTTCCAGGCGAAACTCGGCGAGATCGTCGTCAACGGCAGCTGACCACCCGCTGGGGTCGGCCGCGCGTCGGCAACGGAGCTGATGGGGCCAGCTAGGCTCGCCCGGTGCCTGTCCTGGACTCCGGGCGTTCCGATGCCGAGCTGATCGCGGCCCACGTTGCCGGCGACCGCAACGCATTTGGCGAACTCGCGTCACGTCACCGGGACCGGATGTGGGCGGTGGCGCTGCGCACCATGCGCGATCCGGAAGAGGCCGCCGACGCTGTGCAGGATGCCTTCATCTCGGCTTTCCGGGCAGCGGATCGGTTCCGGGCGGAGTCGGCCGTCACCACCTGGCTGCACCGGATCGTCGTCAACGCCTGTCTGGATCGGATCCGGCGGCGGCAGGCGAGGCCGTCGATCCCGCTCACCGAGGAGATCGACGAGCCGGCGGCGCCGCGCGACGCAATGGCCGACCGTGAGCTGCAGATGGACATCGCCGATGCGCTGGCAACGCTGCCCGCCGATCAGCGGGCGGCGATCGTGCTGGTGGACATCGAGGGCTACCCGGTGGCCGATGCGGCGAAGATGCTGGACGTGGCGGAGGGCACGGTCAAGAGCAGGTGCGCCCGCGGCCGGGCGAAATTGGCGAAACTCCTGGGGCACCTGCGGAACCCGGACGACGACGGCAACGTCGAACCTCCGAATGCCGCAACCGGATCCTGCCCACCAGTGGGCGGATCGCGGGGGGACCAGGCGGCATCGAACGCGCACCGAGGGAGCCATCCATGAGTACCGCATTCGGGATCCCGGAAGGGCCACCCTGGGATGTCGACGTCGTTGCCAACGTCCATGCCGGGGTCTACCCGGCCGACCAGACCGTGGATCTCCGCAGGCGCATCGCGGCAGATCCGCAGGGTGCCGCCATCCTCGCCGCGCTCGACAGCACCGTCGACGATCTGTCCCTGCTGCCCGCGCTGACCATGCCGGAGAAGTACGTACTGCGCCTAGACGCTGCCATTGCCCGCGGGTACCAGACAGGCTCCAAAGTCACCGCCGGATCCGGGCCGGCTGCCGCCACCGGTGCGCCGGCGATCGGTGGACAACGTGCCGCCGGTGGCACCCGACCGGCCGGTCCGACGGCGGTGCTGCACGGTGGAATCGGCGCGCTGCTGCGGCCAGGCATCGCTCCTGCCGGCACCACTCCGGCGGGTGTCCGGCGGAGCAATGGTCCGGTCCTTCCCAGGCAGAGCGGACCCCGACACCCGGGCGCGCCCGCACCGCATCTTGCTCGTCGCCAGCCGGTGATCCCGCAGGTGCTGCCCGGGGGGCTCCGCACCGGACAACCCGTCACACCCGGCCAATCGTCGATGAGCGCGCCGCCACCGGCCGCACCCCGGCCGCCGTCGAACGTCGGTGATCTGCAATCCGCGCGGACCAGGGCGGCCGCCGGGCCGAGCCCTGTTGGTCGGCCGGTCGAGCGATCATCGACGCCGCGGGTCGGCTCGCTGGCGGCTCAGCGCACCCGCCGGCGTCGGTGGACGGGCGGGCTGTTGGCCGCCGCCGCCGTCATTGCGGTCGGTGCCATCACTACCGTCGCGCTCACTTCGCACAACCGGGATAGCGGCAAGGGGGTTGCGATCACCCAGCCAGGCAATCTCACCACGGTGACGCTGCCGAGCACTTTCGGGGAGACAGGTGGCAACTCTGGGCCCGGCGCGGTCAACTCGCCGGGCCAAACCGGGGAGGCAATGATCGTGGAGAAGGGCAGGCTGGGTGCGGCGCTCAGCCAGATCGAGGGCAAGCAGGCCGCCGGCAGGTTCGCCAATCCCGGGACGTACGCCGCCTGTCTCGGCGCGAACAACATCGGTCTCGACACGGTATCGGGCACCACCTCGGTAAAATTCGAGGGCAAGGACGCCTTCGCGATCGCCGTCAAACAGACGGACCCGAACAAGACCAAGGTCGTAATCGTCGGTACCGACTGCGGGACGAACGGCGCCGCCGACACCCTCGACAGCGAAATCACCACCCGCTGACCCCCACCCCGACTTCGCGGGTCTTCTGGCGGTTTATGGCGGTAGCCCATCCCAGGTTCGCGGACCTCAGGATAGTTTCGCGCTCGCTACATGGCCTGATAACGACCCACACATCCGCGAACGTCGGAGTTCGCGGGTCTTCTGGCGGTTATGACGATCGCCGCGCCCTCGACTTCGCGGGTCTTCTGGCGGTTATCAACCGGCGCCGCAGCTTCGGTTCGCGGACCTGGGGGCGGTTTGGGCCGGCCACAGGATTCCATAACCGCCATAGAACCCGCGAAGTCGGAGAGGATCAGACGGACTGAGCTCGCAGGGCGCGCCGCAGGCCGTCGGTCTCCTCGATGACGATGCGGCGCAACGCGTTCGGCGCGTCACGGTGTTCAGCCAGCCACCGGAACGCGGCCACCACCACAGGATGATCGTCGACCACGCCGCCAGGCCGCAGGTCGCCGCCGGGGAACAACCCGGACGCCAGCCCACTGGCCATCACCATGCTGCGGGAGGCCCAGATTTCTTCCAGCATCGCGAAGTACGGGCCGACGAACTCGGCCCGGTCGGCGGCACTGAACGGCTGCGAAAATCCGGCGATCGTCGCCGCCTGCTGGTCGTTGGTGAGGGTGCTGTCGGTGGTCAGCGTCTGCCAGATCGCCGCCTTGCGGTCGCGTCCAGGCAGGCTGCTGACGGCCTGCAGGTGATCGGTCCGGCCGGTCATCGTGTCGTCCGCCGACAGTGCGATCGCCAGCTCGCCCTCGTCGGTATCGCCGACGGCGGCCAGCGCCTGCCAGAGCCGCCAACGCAGGTCGGGATCGATCGTCAGCCCGTCGATGGTCAGGCTGCCGTAGAGCAGATCTCGCACCGGTCCACTGCCGTCCCGGGTGGTGGCGGCCACCGTGGCGAACAGCCTGGCCAGCACCAGTTGAAGGTCCGATCCCGGTTCGCTGGTGTCCAACCGGCGGCGGATGGTGGCCAGCAGCTCCGACCTGGCAGCCGGCCTGGCGGCCGCCGGGGTGTATGCCTCCACGGCGATCTTGGCGCTCAAGAACGCGTCACGCAGCAAGCCGACATCCGGCTCGAGCAACGCCTGCGTATCGACGATCTGCAGGAAGTCGCCGGCCGGCAGGAGTGCGTCACGGGTGGCGTTCCACAGCGCGGACCAGATGATCGCCCGCGACAGGCTGTCAGGTATCGACGCCAGGTGGGTCCGCACCACCGGCAGCGAATCGCTGTCGATGCGCACCTTGGCATACGTCAGGTCGTCGTCGTTGACCAGCACCAGCGCCGGGTTCGTGCCGACGGCAGCCGGTACCTCGGTGGTCGCGCCCGCGACGTCCACCTCGATCCGCTGGGTGCGCTGTAGCCCACCGTCGACGCTGGAGTACAGCCCGACGACGAGGCGATGCGGGCGCAGCGCCGGCGCGCCGGTGATCGGGTCGGTGGCGTCCTGCCGGATGGTCAACGACGCCAGCGCCCCGTCGGCGCCCCGGGTGAGTACCGGCGTCAACTCGGAGATGCCGGCGGTCTGCAGCCACTGCGCCGACCAGGCGGCCAGATCGCGGTCAGAGACAGCCTCCAGTGCCCGCAGCAGATCCGTCAGGGTGGTGTTGCCGAACGCGTGCTCGGCGAAGTAGCCGCGGGCGCCGGCGAAGAACGCGGCCTGCCCGACGTAGGCGGCCAGCTGCTTGAGCACCGAGGCCCCCTTGGCGTAGGTGATGCCATCGAAGTTCTGCTGCGCCGCCTCCACGTCGTCGATGGTGGCGACGATCGGGTGGGTGGTCGGCAGCTGATCCTGCAGGTAGGCCCAGGCCTTGCCGCGGCTGGCGAACGGCGTCCAGGCATCGGCGAACTCGGTGGCCACCGAGTTCACCTGGGTGCCCATGTAGTCGGCGAACGACTCCTTGAGCCACAGGTCGTCCCACCACTGCATGGTGACCAGGTCGCCGAACCACATGTGCGCCATCTCGTGCAGGATCGTGTTCGCCCTACCCTCCCGCTCCGGCCTGGTGGCGGCGCCGCGCGGCAGGTACTCCTCGGTAAGGGTGACCAGGCCAGGGTTTTCCATGGCGCCGATGTTGTACTCCGGCACGAAGATCTGGTGATATTTGCCCCACGGGTAGGGATAGCCGAACTCGCGGTCGTAGAAGTCCAGCCCCTGCTGGGTGATGGTGAGCAGCTCGTCGGCGCTCAGGTGGTCGCGCATCGCGGCCCGGCAGAACAACGCCAGCTCGATCGTCTGTGACGAGCCGTCCGCCCTGTCCGTTGTCCATTCACCGCCGACGCGGTGGTACGGGCCGGCGGCGACGGCGGTGATGTACGTCGACAGCGGCGGGGTGGGCGCAAAGGTGACGGTGGCGATCCCACCGGCGCTCGTTCGGTCGACCTCCGGCTGGTTGGACAGAATCTGCCAGCCGTTTGCCGCCGTCACCTGAAAAGTGAAGCGGCCCTTGAGGTCTGGCTGCTCGAAGTTGGCGAACACCCGACGGGCGTCCGTCGGTTCGTAGTGGGTGTAGAGGTAGGTATTGCCGTCCTCCGGGTCGCGGAACCGGTGCAGGCCCTCACCTGTGACGCTGTACCGGCAGGCCGCATCGACCACTAGTTCGTTGTCCGCCGCGAGTGGCCCGATTGTCAGCCTGGCACCGTCGTAACCGGCGACATCCAGCGGCTCACCGTTGAGGCTG
>JALYVF010000041.1 GCA_030853385.1 Actinomycetota bacterium
AGGTTCACCAGACGTCTGGGCATATTGGAAGCTCCCTTTTCGCAATATGCGCGTCACGCGGCGGCCGGACGTCCCGGGCACCACGCGCACACGATGAACGGCGACGGCTGTCACCAGGACGACCGACTGGCCCAACTCTATGCCGAAACGATCGCAGCGCAGCAGACCAGCCGATCCGCAGCGCCGCTCTCGCGTCGTCACGCCCGATTGCCTAGCTGTCCACCGACCGGGCCAACATCCCCGACCTGGGCGGCGCCTCCAGTGTTGCCGTCGACTCGGTGACGTTTGGACGGCCGACCACTGGGTCGCATCTTCTTCGAGGTGGACACCGAATCGGCGTCCCGTGTCAAGGACGATCTGCCCGGCACCTTCCCGGTCGGCGGAACGACCATGAAAACCGGGTTGGCCATCACCACCCGCTCAGCGGGGTCAGCGACACGGCCGGCTGGGGCGCCACCCCGGCTATCCGAGGGTGTTGACGCTGAACGGCGACGTGCACTGCACCGCGGTCGTTCGGCAGGGTGTCAGGCTCGTCATAGCGAGATCATCGCGGCTGCGCTGCCGGAGCGCCGACCAACGCGCTTGAGGGGCGATCCTTACTGATTGTCCGGCTGTTCGATGAGCAATGCCCCGGCCTCAGCTCGATACGTAGGCGCGCACGTCGGCGACGCTCCACCAGCTGCCGCTACCGGCAGTCAATGTCACTCGCACATATCGAACCGGTGCTCCGGAGAGCGCGACGGTGGTCAGCTGTCCGGTGCCGGCCCCAAACGCCACCGCGGTCCACCGGATGCCGTCGGTACTGGCGGTAACGGTGTATCCGCGTGGGTAGTCGCCAGTGCCGGCACCGGTATCCAGCACGACCTGAGCAACGTGCTGCCGGTGTCCGAGATCAACCTGCAGATACTGGCCGGGAGGCTGGCCGGCGCCGGTTGACCACCGGGTGGAGGCGTCGTCGTCGATGGCGTGGCCGGCGACGTCGCCGGAACAGCACAGATCGGTGGGACCGTTGGGGTTTGCCATTGCGATCCATCCGGTCGGGTCGATCATTCGTAGCGCGGGAGCCGGCCGCGGCGTCGAGGGCCAGACAAACGTCGCGAGCGCGCCGCCGGGCAGCGTGTAGTCGAAGCTCTGGTCGTTCTCGCTGACCGAGAAGCTCTGTGGGTTGTCATTCTCGTTGTGCGCCACCAGCACCGTCGACCCATCGCGGTTGCGGAACGCGACATCCATGATCTGGCCGTTCCACGACGTGGTGCCGAATGAGGTGCTCGCGATGCGAACCGCGCCGGGTAGGACGAACCGGCTCAGGTGACCGAGCGCGTAGTACTCGGCATCGGGGGTCACGGTGCCGTCGGCGGCCACCGTGAGAATGCCGGTGCAGGTGCCGCATCCGCCAACATGCGGTCCGCCACTGGGATCCAGGGCGAGGTTCCAGTTGACGACGGACTTCGCCCAGTTGCGGGTGGCCCCGATCTCCAGCGTGCGGGCGTCGAATTTGAGGGTGTCGGAGAACGTCTGCGTCGGATCACTGGATTGGTTTCCCGAGCATTCGGTGAAGAAGATGTCCTTGTTGGGGAACTGCTTGTGCAGCGCGGTCATCGCGCTCGGATCGCCGTAGTAGCAGTGGTAGGCGGTTCCCGCGACGTACCGGCGGACGGCCGAGGACAACACTTCCTGCGGATAGTTGTTGGTGTCCTGCACCTCGTTCGGCGGCGTGTTGGCGATGTCGTTCGGATGCTCAGCCCAGTTATGGTCGTACGCAAGGATTTTCGTGTGCAGTCCGGCGAGCCGCAGCATCGGGACGAGTACCGCAATCACCTTTTCTTCCTGCGCTGCGGACAGATCAGTACCGGGATAGCCCGACGGGGCGCGGTTTTGCGGTTCGTTCTGGACCGACAGGTAGTCGATGGGGACGCCGGCTCGCTGGTATGCCTGTACGAACTTGGTCAGGTACAGCGCGTAAGAGAAGTAGATCTTCGGGTCGTTGATCAATTGGCCGCCTACCAGGGAGTCACCGGTTTTCATCCACGCCGGCGGGCTCCACGGGGTGGCCATCACGGTGATGTGGTGATTGATCTGCCGTGCCTGGCGCAGCAGTGGCAGGATCGCCTTCTCGTCATGTGCGATGGAGAAGTGCCGCTGCAGGTAGTCGGTGGCGCCGGCGGGTAGGTCGTCGTAGGTGTAAGCGGCGTCGGTGACGAAGTCGGAGGCACCAATCGGCTGCCGCAGGAAGTTCAGGCCGTCGCCGGTGCCTGGGTCGAACAACTGGCGCATCGCGGCATCCCGCGCGGTGGGCGAAAGTCCCGAGAGCACCGTCGCGGTCGAGTCGGTGAGTGAGCCACCGAATCCGGTCATCGTCTGAAAGGTGCGCGTGGGGTCGACGGTGACCGTCTCGTGCGCTGGTGCCGCCGTTCCGAATGAGACCGTGCCGGAATCGGTGAGCTTGTTCTTTCCGTCCGGAGTGGTGATCCAGACGTGGGCGGTCGGGCTGGCCGGTGCGTGGTTACCCGGCCGGTGCTGCCCGGACGGCTGCGCCGACGCGGCGGGAGCAGTCAGGCCCAGCAGCAGGAAGGCGCCCACCGCGGCAACGGCACAACCGCGCGTGGCCGTGCGGGTCATGACCGCTCACCGTTGGTCGCCCCCGACGTCGGGAGCAGGCTGGGCCGTATCGACTGTCGTGTGCTGAGCATCGCTGTCCTCTTCGTTGAGGTCGGGTGTGGGCGATCCGGGGTGCGGGTATGGCTGACGGCTGGCAATTCTCGTGCGGCTCGTGTAACAATATGAAACAAAATGCTGCGTTTCCGATACAAGGAAAGCAGCCGTCCATCAGCCTGTCAATGGGCCCCGCGAGCCCATCGACGCATCCGCCTGAACCACAGGGGACACTTGAGGTGATCATCCGATGAGCCGTCAGCCCGGCAGCGCGGCCACGGTCCGCGATGTGGCCGCCGAAACGGGCGTCTCCATCGCCACCGTGTCCCGGGTACTCAACAACCGCGGACACGTCGCCCCGCATACCCGCGATCTGGTGCAACGGGCCGTGGCACAACTCGGCGACCGGGCGCCCGAGCCACGCGCCGCCCCATCGGGCGTACGGGACGGTGCGATCTACCTGCGGTGCCCGTACCTGCTGACCGACTACTTCGGACTGATCGTGTCGTCCATCGCCGAGACACTGGAGCTGCACGGACTGCGGCTGGTGCTCAATGCGGGTGAGAGCGCGCAGCACGGCGCCGTGCTGCCCACCCTGGCCGAGCTACCTGGCATCAGCGGGGCCATCCTCGTGCTGCCGCCGGAACCCGGCGACCAGCTGGCGGCGCTTCGCGCACAGCGATTCCCGTTCGTCGTGGTGGACCCTCGCACGCAGCTGCCGCGAGAGATTGCAGCAGTGTCGGCGGCGCACTTCGCCGGCGCCCGCAGTCTCTCCGGCCATCTGACCAGCCTCGGTCACCGCCGGATCGCCGTCATCGCCGGGCCACCCAACTGGCTGGCCGGCGAAGCCCGGCTGGCCGGCCACGCCTCCGCTCTGGCTGATGTCGGTGTGCTGCCCGACGCCGAGTTGATACGCCACGGCGAGGCCACCACTGATTTCGGCTACCGGGCCGCCTGCGAACTGCTCGAACTGCCGAACCGGCCGACCGCGTTGATCGGATTCAACGACAAAGTGGCGGTCGGCGCTCTGGCTGCCGCTTACCAGCGGCGACTGCGGGTACCCGAAGATCTTTCCGTCACCGGTTTCGATGATATTGACCTGGCTCAGGCTACCCGGCCGATGCTGACGACTGTTCGTCAACCGCTTCAGGAGATGGGTCGCATCGCTGTCGGCCTGCTGGTCCGGCTGCTGCAGGGCCATCGTCTGGACGCGCTGCACGTCGAACTCGCCACCGAACTCATCGTGCGCGGGTCCACCGGCCCCGCGACAATCGGCTGAACATATTCAGCCACCAGCGATCTCGTCGAGTGCGCGCAGCACATCGTCGACCGGGCGCGTGAATCGCTGTCAGCCCATCGCGTAGCCGACGCTCTCGGCCGCGTCGGCGATCAGCGTCCCTAGCACGGGTGCAACCAATGGTCGGGAGAACGCCGGCACGTCGGGCATCGCGCTGGCAGACAGTTGGTAGAGGGCGGCGATCGCGCTGCCGGTCATCGTTGAGGGTGCCCACAATCCGTCCAGGTCGTCCCACTGATCATGGATTGCCCTGGACCAGGCCCGGCAGGTCGGGCGGGGCGCCGAGGTCAGGGCATAGGCAGCGCCATTACGCAATGTCCACCCGCCCGTCAGGTCCAGCAGCCGCAGCGGCCGCAGCGGTGTCCACGAGTTGCGTGCAGGTCTCCTGGGGCGGCAGGTTTGACGCGGCGGCTGGTCTGGAACACCTCGGCAATAGCGGTGGTGAGATTGTCTGCGGCGTAAGCGATTCCATGCTCGGGTTGATCGGCGGGTGGTGGCGGGTGTGGGTCGTATCGACCCGACGAGAGCGGCCCGTAGCTACGGAATCCGTT
>JALYVF010000044.1 GCA_030853385.1 Actinomycetota bacterium
ACGGCCCTGGCGAGCCCATCGGGTCCCTTGGTCAATCTGTTCACCGAAGCGAGTCCAATCCGCCGTCACAGCACCTCCAGTACTACTGGATCGATAGTAGTGACCGACGGTGGGAAACGTCTGAGGGGCCGACCGGCCAGCTGTTGGTGGACCACTTCGGAACGCCATGACGGGGCACGGTGTGCTCCAGAAATTCACCTCGCCCCCTGTTGTGGCTGACGCCGGGCCCGGGGCCGGGGCCGCTGTCGCTCGGTGGCTGCACCTGTTACCCAGGCCCAGCCCAGTTATCGCGCTGCCGACCGGAACCCCTGACAAGTCAAGTGATTGCGCCGCAGGCTTCGCTTGCTACGTGAGGCGCTGGTGTTCGAGTGGAGTGGAGAGGCCACCACCGTCTGCCTGTCGTAGGGGTGGGCGCAGCTGAGGGCAGTCCGTTCCGGGTGGTGCCGGAAAGGATGGAGCAGCCCTGACAAAGCCGGGTCGTATGTGGCACTACTGGGTGCCGATGACGAGGGTTTGGCGAGCTCGGGGCGGCAGGTCGGCGTACCACTTCCGTTGACGGTGACGGACCCGCTGGTCGGCCCGGCGAGACCAAGAATCATCGGCATCGTGGTGAATTTGCCGGCAGCCTTGGGGCCGAGGAAGCTGGTGACTATTTCCGGGGCGGACGGTGAAGTCCAGTCGGTCGACAACGGTTTTCGAGCCGTGTACCCTGCTGAGCGCCTGCGCTTGGATCACGGTGTTCCGGTCTGTAGTGAGGTGATGGAGCGGCGCCGAGGTGTGCCTGGCTGTAGGCGCTGCGCCGCGACGACGAGCCACCCGAGAATGACGACGCTTCCCGTGGACAGCAGCCGATAGAGCAGGACCGCGGCTAATGCCGGTGAGGCGGCCGCGCCGGCGACTGTGAGGCCGAGTGTCATCGCCGTTTCTACGGCGCCCAGCCCGGCGGGTAGCGGAAGCAGGCTGCCTGCGGCCATTCCGGCGGTGTAGGTGATCAGCAAGGCGGGGTAGCCGACATGGACGCCGACCGCCGCGCAACACGCGGCCAGGCATGCACAGTCCAGCGCCCAGTTCGCCAGCGCCAGCGCGGCGGCCACGATCCAGTCACGGGTTGTCGGGCGGATCATCCGCAGATCGGTCACGATCTGCGCCAATCGCCCGGCCCCTGCCTGTGCTGGACGGCGGCGGAGACGATTGAGGCGCACCAGCACCGCATAGGCCCACTCGATCACGCGGTCCGGGCGGCGTGAGATTCGCACCAGCGTGAAGATCACCGCCACAGCCAGCAAGATCTCAAGGACGGGCAGTATCAGCGACCCTCCGGTGCCCGTGCTCAGCGCCAGGCCCAGCAATCCGACAGCGCTCAGACTCAGGGTGGACAGCAGCCCGGTGATGGCCATCGACCAGGTGGTCGCCGACGCGGAGGCCCCCCAGGCCCGAAGGTGCCGGAATGCGTAGGTGGTGGAGAATACTGCACCTCCGGGGAGCGTGGTGTGGACAGCGCCGGCGCCGTAGCTGGCGGCCAACGTCCGCCGAAGTGAGATGCGGGCGCCGCCGACGGCCAGGGTGCGGCCGCGCAGGGCTGCGAAGGCGACCATCGACAAGACCGTGGCGGCTAGACCCGCGAGCAACCACAGCGGTGAGGCACTGGCCAGGCTGCCGACCGCGGAGACCATCGTCGGGGCGGCGGCGATCAGGTACACCGTCAGCATCGCCGGTAGGAAAACCGCGAAGATGACCCGGCGAACTACCGAGCTGCGGGTGCGTCCCGGTGAGGTGATGACCGCGGTCGCGGCCGGTCGGTTCCGGGCCAGCTGTGTTTCTGCCATGGTGGTAACAATGCGTCAGCGGTCCTAAGTGATCGCTGGCTGCGAGTGTGAGCTCGGTAAGAGTGTTTCTGCGCCCAGGGTGAAGCCGATCAGCGCGCCGCCGCCGGGTCGAGGTTGCGCGAAACCCGCTCCGCCGTGCGCTGCAGCTACCTCGGCGACGATCGCCAACCCTAAGCCGGACCCGGGCATGCTCCGGGCGGCGTCGGTGCGGAAGAAGCGGTCGAAGATCTTGGTGGTGTCGGCCAGTTCGATTCCGGGACCGCGGTCGGACACCTTCACATGGTCAGGTGTGACGTGGAGTTCGACGGCTCCGCCCTCGGTGTCAAATTTCACGGCGTTATCCAGCAGATTGGAGATGGCCCGTTCGAGCGCTTTGGGGCGGCCCAGCACGGAAATCTCACCGGCGGCATGAACGGTAATGATGCGTTTGCTGCGATGCTCAAACATTGTGGCTACTTTCCGGGCGAGAGCAGCCAGGTCCATCGGTTCGGCCGTTTCCGTGTCGCGGCGGTCCATTGCCAGCTCTACCAGCTCGTTGACCAGGTCGGTCAGTTCCTTCGTCTCTCCGGTCACGTCGTCGAGCAGCCGTTGCTGCGAGGCGGGTGACAGTTCAGCGAAGCGGCGGAGCACGCTGACGTTGGTGCGCAGGCTGGTCAACGGCGTCCGCAGCTCGTGGCCGGCGTTCTGCACCAACCGTTGCTGAGCCTGCTTGGACGCGGACAGCTGGCTCACCATGGATTGCAGGGAGGAGCTGAGCCGGCCGACCTCGTCCCGGCCGGGCATGGCGAACGGGACGTCCAGATCGCTGTGCTGGCTGACGGTTTCGGCCATGGTGGTCAGGGCGGTGAGGCGCCGGGTGATGCGCCGAGCCAGCCACCACCCGGCGGCGGCCGCCAGCACCAGCACAGCAATACCGACCAGAAGGGTGACGATGGCCAGGTGCTGAAGGACCCGGGCGGCTTCGTTGAGGTCGCGCCCGACTTGCACAGCGCCTTTTTGGCCGCCGAGCGACTGGGTGAGTACTTGGTAGGTGATGTTGTCGACCGTGACCTGGTCGATGACGCGAAGGCCGGCTGTTGGTCCTTGCGCGATCTGCAACGCAGGTGAGCTGACCGGTAGGGTCGCCGCCACACCCGACAGGTGGGTGACAACGCCGGTGGCGCTCACCGATTGCGCCGTTTCCGCGATGGTCCCAGGTCCGTCGCCATGGTGTTGATCGCCTGGTGGTCCCTGCGTACCGGCCAGCGAGATGGTCGATAGCGAACCACCTGCCGCCAACGTGCTCACGGCCGAGGCCAGCGACACGTTGATCTCGTTGTGCAGGGCGTGTTCGGTGGTGCCGTAGGCGACCCAGCCGACGGCGGTGGCGACGATCGCCGCCACCGCGGCGAAGGCGATCACAAATTTCTGCCGCAGGGTCATGGTGCGGCCGGCCCGTTCAGGCTGTAGCCGACCCCTCGGACTGTTCGGATCAGGTCGGGTGCACCGACCTGCTCGAACTTGCGACGTAGGTAGCTGATGTACACCGCCAGGTTCTTCGATTCCGGGCCGAAGTCATAACCCCAGATGCGGTCGTAAATCGCCGAGTGGGTCAGCACTATTCCGGTGTTGCGGCCCAACAGCTCGAGCAGATCGAACTCGGTCTTAGACAGGTCCAGTTGTTGGCGGTGCCACCACACGCGTCTGCTTTCGCTGTCGATGCGCAAACCCTGCACGGCTATTTGCCCGCCGGGCCCGGACGGTTCGGTCGGTGTCCGCCGAAGCAGCGCGCGGAGCCTGGCCAGCAATTCCTCCAGCTCGAACGGCTTGGCCAGGTAATCGTCGGCGCCGGCGTCCAGTCCGGCCACCCGCGCATCGACTTCGACGCGGGCCGTCAGCATCAGGATCGGCACCCGCATGCCGTCGGCGCGGACCACCCGGCAGACCCCGAGACCGTCGACCCCAGGCATCATCACATCCAAAATGATCAGGTCAGGGGTTTCCCGGCGGATCGTTGACAGCGCCTCGACGCCGTCGGCGACCGAAGTGACCGAATACCCTTCCAGCTCCAGGGCACGCTCCAGCGACTCCCGGATCGCGCGGTCGTCGTCGGCTAACAGC
>JALYVF010000071.1 GCA_030853385.1 Actinomycetota bacterium
AGCCGTTGCGGACCACCAACCGGTGCCCGTTCTCATCACCACACCTGCGAACCAATCAACATAGCCGGCAACCTCCGCGCTCAGCGCCGCCGCCGGCTTCTGCCGGGCACCATCCCGGACGAGCTCATCCAACAGTGACCCAGCCGCCGCATACTCGTTTCCGGCCTGTTCGGAACCGACTACCTTCAACAGCGGACGTACCTCCCCAACCAGCGCCTGGCAGCTCCGGTCTTGCTTGTCGATTTTTCCGGCGCCTGCTGCGCCAAGCCATCCAACAAGGTTCGGTCGTCCTGTCCCAGGCCGACGTTGAGGACATCGCCCGTCGCATCGCTCGAGAAGAGCTCCAAAGTCACTGAGCGATGTGACGCGCCAGACTCGGCTGCGCTCGGTGCCGTTTGTCCATCCGCAAAAGCGCCGATTTGGTGGTCCTTGGATGAGCAGCGAACCATGCGCTGATGAATGTCAGAATCTCGCCGCGCGGATCAACCTGATGGAGTGGGAGACCGAGCCGGCCAGGGCAGAGCAAGCAGCAGCAACCGGCCGACGATCAGCGCGGCCGGCCGAGCCCCAACCGGCGCGGTCTTTTGACCACCCCAGGCGAGGGGTCGGTGGCCGGCACTGCTGCCGTCGAGGAGTTGTGGCGCTGCAGCAGGTTACGGGTCCGCGTCAGCGGACGGCCGTCGCGGGTGCGGCCGGCCACCCTGCGCCGCTGCGGGATCCGCGGCCGCAACCGGGCATTGCGCGCCCTGATGCGGCGGCGTTGGTTGTTGTCGGCCGCTAGCTCTGGGTGCCGGCGCAACCGCCGGAACTTCCAGCTGGCGTAGGGCAGGTGCGCCAGGTAGACCAGCAGGCCGAGGGCCAGCACGATCACCGGTTGGTAGAACAGGAAGGCCACCCCGATCACCAGCCCGATCAGCGACGGCAGGATCAGCCGGGTCGGGATGAAGACCGACTTCAGCGCGATCGACGGCATCCGCGACACCATCAGCACACCGACGAATACCAGCCAGACATCGACCACCCAGCCGTTGGTCCACCAGCCGTCATGGAAGCGGTTCTGCAGCAGCATCGGCTGGATCGCCAGCAACGCACCGGCCGGCGAGGGCACCCCGGTGAAGAATCCCTTGGCCCACGGCTTCGGGTTCCCGTCGTCCAGCGCCGAGTTGAACCGGGCCAGCCGCAACGTGGTGAACACCGCGTACAGCAGGCAGATGGCCCACCCGATCGGGTTGTGATCCAGCGCCCACAGGTACATCACCACTGCCGGGGCGACCCCGAAACCCACCAGATCGGAGAACGAGTCCAGCTCGGCGCCGATCCTGCTGGTGGAGTTCAACAAGCGGGCGGCTGGGCCGTCCAGTGAGTCGAGGATGGCGGCAGTGGCGATCGCCCCGCCGGCCAGCAAGAACTGCCCGCGGTGGACGAAGGCGACGGAGGTGAGGCCGGAGCACAGCGCCAGCACGGTGATGGCGTTGGGCAGGAACTTGACCCCCGGCGGGATGGCCACCATCGCTGTCAGCTCGTCGCCAGATCGGCCAACACGGTCTCGCCGCCGATGGTGCGCTGTCCTGGCAGCACCTTGACGCTGGTGCCGACCGGCAGGTAGGTGTCAACCCGCGAGCCGAACCGGATCAGCCCGTAGGTGGCGCCGGCGTGTACCGGGCTACCGGCCTTGACGTCACAGACGATGCGCCTGGCCAGCAACCCGGCGATCTGGGTGACGACGACGTCGCCACCGGCGGCCGAACCGATCAGCATCGAGTTGCGTTCGTTGTCCTCCGACGCCTTGTCCAGGTCGGCGGACAGGAAGGTGCCTGGTCGATAGGCGATCTTGGTGACCACCCCTTCGATCGGGATCCGCTGCACGTGGACGTCCAGCAGCGACAGGAACACCGAGACCCTGGGCCGCGGTGTGCCGTCCAGGCCGAGTTCGGGCGGCGGCGGCGCCTCGTCGACCAGGGCGATCAACCCGTCGGCGGGCGCCACCACCGTCGACAACCCGGTCGGCGTCACCCGCTTCGGCGCCCGGAAGAACAGCGCGGTGGCGGCGGTGCCGGCCAACCCGGTCCGTCCGACGAACCGGCCGACGCGCTTGCACCCCATCCGACGCAGCAGGAACCGGGCCGCCAACGAGATGCCGGCGCCGGCCGCCACGAACGGACGACCACCTGGGTGCATCGGCGGCACCGACTGCCGGACAAGATCCAGCAGGTGGCCGGCACCGCCGGAGCCACTGCCGGCGTCCGTGGAACCTGCGTGTTTGGCCATCTGGGGGTCGTCGATCCTCGTCGTCGTGGCGGGGCCGGCCGCGTTGGCCTGGTGGGCGCGCGACCGGGGTCTGACGTCTGCCAACCGTAGTGCACAACCACTAGCAGGCCGTGAAACGATGCTGGGCATGACCGCGCCGCAACTCACCGAGATGCAGACGTCCAGCACCGCTATCGACGGGCTGCTGGTGATCACCATGAAACAGGTGAACGAGGACCGCGGTGTCGTCCGCGAGTTCTACCGGGCATCGTCCTATGCCGAACCGCTGGGCGGGCTTGGCGGTTGGCAGCAGATCAACGTCACCGAGTCCAAGCATGGCGCGATCCGTGGCCTGCACGGCGAGTCGATGGTCAAGCTGGTGTCCTGTGTGGCCGGCGAGGCATTCGGTGCCTACCTGGACGCCAGGCAGGATTCGGCCAGCTACGGCCGGCTGGTAACCGTTCCGCTGGCGCCCGGCACCCAGGTGCTGGTGCCCGCCGGGGTGTGCAACGGGTTCCAGTCGGTGTCCGAGGCCGGCACCCAATATCTGTACTGCTTCACCGAGGAATGGAAGCCGGGGATGGCCGGCACCGCCTTCTCGCCGCTGGACCCTGGCCTCGGCATCCACTGGCCGATCCCGGTCGATCCGACGAACCCGGCGCAGGTGTCCGGCAAGGACGCGGGGGCACCCTTATTCTCCGAACACCGGGCGAAGTAGCCGATCGGGCTGGTGCCGGCCTGGGCGCCGATCGCCTCGGCCGGCGCGCTGAGCATCTTACCCATCGGACAACGGGAGCGGCAGCGCGCCGCCGGCGGGAGTCAGGATCCAGCGGCCTTGCGTGCCTGCTGACGCACCCGGTCCACGATGTCGGCGACGAAGGCCCGCACCGCCTGCAGTTCGGAGAGCATCGCCCAGTAGTCGGGATGCGGAACAGCCAGCCCGGCGACCGCCCTGTCGACCCGCGCCGACTGCGCATCCAGCGCTGAACCCCATTCGCCGGCGAGGCCACGGTCGACCACCAGCCGCTGGGCGTCCCTGATGGCGAACCTGACCGGCTGCTCGGCCGCCCGCGGATCGGACTTCACCGATCGCAGAGTGTCCAGCCGGCCCGTCACGTCGTCGATCAACCGGTCGGCGTCCGCAGCGTGCGACCTGGCGGTGGTGATCGCGTCCTGCGCGTCCTCAGGGTGGCCGTCAGCCACCGCCTTGCCCGCGATATCGAAGGCGCCCCTGGCCGCCGTCAGCGCCGCCGCTGCCTGCTGGCCGTGCTGGCCGAGATCGGCGGAGTTGGCCTGGCTGAACTCCCGCCAGAGCGCCGACTGAGCGGGTTGCAGTCGCTGCATCCTGGTGGCCAAGCTGTCCAACCTGGTCCGCACCGACGGCAGCGAGGTGTTGGCCCGCTCGGCCAGCTGCGGCGCCTCCTGCAGCGCCTGGCTCAGCGCGCCGGCCGCTGCCTGCACGGCGGCGGCGGCCTGCTGCTGGGCGGTGGGCGCGCCGGTGGCGTTCAGCTGCGCCATCGCCGCCGACAGACCGTCGATTGCCGATGAAACCGATCGGTACTCCAGCAAACCCGGGTTCTGCTGGGCCAGCACCGAGGCCTGATCGGTGGCCGCGGTTGCCGCCTTCTTGGCCGCGTCGATCTGCAGCGGGATGGCGGCCATCGCCCGCTTGCCCGACTCGATGCGCTCCCGATGCCGGCCGTAGAAGCTGTCGACGGCGGACGCCGCATCGGCCATCGACCGGTGCGCATCGGCGAATGCCCGCCTGGCGGCCTCGACATCCAGGCTGGCGTTGGGCCTGCCATGCACGTCGGTGAGCGCATATTTCGCGTTGGCCTCCATGTACTGGGCGGAGGCGGCGAACGACTTCTCCGCTATCGGCGCCCAGGTCCGGCCGAGGTCGTCCTGGCTGCCGAGTTCGTGCGCCGTCCTGATCGCCTCATCGACGTAGCCCTGCCTGGTATCCAGGTCGATCAGCGCCTGGGCGGCACCATCCAGCGCCGACCTGGCCGGCGTCAGGTCGGGCTCGCGGCGGTGGCGTCGTGACTCACGGTCGCCGAACCAGGGACTCGTCATCTGGCGCCGATGTTAGTAGTTGGACGGACGGCGGCTCTCGACCGCGTCGGCCGCAGCTCGGCCGCGGACAGTTCGGGGTCGAAAACCGGGACAATCCCTGATCCTGCGCCGCGCCGCCGGCTGTAGGCTCGAGCTGGAAACCGGCCCACAGAGAACCATCTCGCGGCCGACGGTGCAGATTATCGACGGAGGTTGCGCGACCATGGGTGTGAGCCTTTCCAAGGGTGGGAACGTCTCGTTGACGAAGGAAGCCCCGCACATGACGGCCGTCACGGTCGGTCTCGGCTGGGACATCCGGACCACGACGGGCGCGGATTTCGACCTCGACGCCAGCGCGATCGCGCTCGGCCAGGACAACAAGGTGCTGTCCGATCAGCACTTCGTCTTCTTCAACAACTTGCGCTCGCCGGACGGCTCGATCGAGCACACCGGCGACAACCTGACAGGTGAGGGCGAGGGTGACGACGAGCAGATCAAGGTGAACCTGGTGGCCGTGCCGCCGACCATCACCTCGATCGTGTTCCCGGTGTCCATCTACGAAGGCGATGCCCGCGCCCAGTCGTTCGGCCAGGTCCGCAACGCGTTCATCCGGGTCGTCGACCAGGCCGGCGACGCCGAGATCGCCCGCTACGACCTCACCGAGGACGCCTCGACCGAGACGGCGATGGTGTTCGGCGAGCTCTACCGGTCCGGTGCGGAATGGAAGTTCCGGGCCGTCGGCCAAGGCTACGCCTCCGGGCTGGCCGGTATCGCCCGCGACTTCGGAGTGAACGTCTGACGCAGCTCGAGCTGCCCGGCCGCTGGTCTTCGATCGGACGCTGGCGGCCGGCTCGTATGACGTTGCTTCGTATAGCGAAGCAACGTCACAGCCGCGCAGCCGGAACTCGGCGTTGCCGTTCCGCGTCGTGATCCCGACCGCTGCCTGACCGCCCTCAGCTACGGAAAGACAGACATGCGCATCTTCTTCTGGTCCACCCTGGTGGCCATCGCGGCGCTGCTCATCGCGTTCGTCTACGACAGTTGGTCCGGCCTCGCGCTCTGCCTGATTCTCGGGGTGCTCGAGGTGTCGCTGTCCTTCGACAACGCCGTGGTCAACGCCACCATCCTGGAGCGGATGAGCGCGTACTGGCAGAAGATCTTCCTGACCATCGGCGTCATCATCGCCGTATTCGGCATGCGCATCCTGTTCCCGGTGCTGATCGTCGGGCTGACGGCTCACCTGAGCCCGGTCGGTGCGTGGCAGCTGGCGATGGAACGACGGCCGATTTCCGATCCGACGTCGTACGCCGCTGTGCTGCACGAGGCGCACCCGCTGATCGCCGCGTTCGGTGGCATGTTCCTGTTGATGCTGTTCCTGGACTTCATCTTCGAAGAGCGCGACATCCAATGGTTGCGGTGGCTGGAACGGCCACTGGCCAAGCTGGGCAAGCTCGACCAGCTGTCGGTGGTGATCGCTGGCCTGGCGCTGGTGCTGGCCGCCGAGATCGCCAAGACGCACACCGAGTCGGTGCTGTTGTCCGGCATCCTCGGCATCGTCACCTACATCATCGTCAACGGGCTCGGCTCGCTGTTCGAGAGCGCCGGCAGCCACGACGGTGACGGCCGGGCCGCCGATAGCGACGCAGCGGCCGGGCAGCCGGCGAAATCCGGGCGGTCGCAGCTGGTGAAGGCGACGGGCAGGGCGGCGTTCTTCCTGTTCCTGTACCTGGAGGTGTTGGACGCCGCGTTCTCCTTCGACGGGGTGATCGGCGCGTTCGCGATCACCGCGGATCCGATCCTGATTGCGCTGGGTCTTGGGCTGATCGGCGCGATGTTCGTCCGGTCGTTGACGGTGTACCTGGTGCGCAAGGGAACGCTGGCGGAATTTGTTTTCCTTGAGCACGGTGCCTTCTGGGCGATCGGTGCGCTCGCGGTAATCCTGTTGGTGTCGATCGGCGTCGAGGTCAACGAGATCGTCACCGGACTGGTCGGGGTGGCGTTCATCGGCGCGGCGATGGTTTCGTCGTTGCTGCGCAACCGGAAGCTGCGGGCCAAGGGCATCGACCCGGCGACGGTGGACGCCTGAGTTATTTGGGTCTCACTCCGTCGCAGTGCGGCCCGGCGGTTCGCAACGGCCGGCCGGCGGGGACTACGTTGTCCCGCATGACCGATCCGGCCGACCAGCCCGTCACCACCGCTGCCGGCGTGGTGATGCCGATCGGCGGCGCCGAGGACAAACTCGGCCGGATGACGATCCTGCGCGAGGTCGTCAGGCTGGCCGGTGGCCCGCAGCCCAGGATCGTCGTACTCGCCACCGCGTCGTCGCTGGGCGACGAGATCAGCCATGCCTACCTACGGCTGTTCGCCAACCTCGGCGCCGAGGACGTCCAGGGGCTGCGACCCGAATCGCGGCCGCAGGCAGCGGATCCGGCGGTCGTGGCAGCTATCGATCAGGCCACCGGCGTCTTCATGACCGGCGGCAACCAAACCAAGCTGGCCACCCTGATCGTCGGCACCCCGGTCGGTGACGCGATCGTCCGGGCTCACCAACGGGGCGCTGTGGTGGCCGGCACCTCCGCCGGCGCCAGCATCTGCGCGCTGCACATGGTTTCGTTCGGCAGTGGCGGCAGTACACCGAAGTTCAGGGTCGGTCAGGTGTCGGAGGGCCTTGGCCTGGTCCGGAACGCCATCATCGATCAGCACTTCACCCAGCGGAACAGGTTCGGTCGGCTGCTCGCGCTGATCGCCGCCAATCCGGGACAGCTGGGTATCGGCATCGACGAGGACACCGCGGCGATCATCTCGCCGGACGGCCGCCTGGAGGTGAAGGGACGCGGGGTGGTGACGATCTTTGACGGCTCCGAGATCACCACCACCTCGTACACCGCCACCGGCACCCAGCCGCTGATGATGTCCGGCGTCAAACTGCACACCCTGCCGCGCGGCGCCGTCTTCGACATGACCACCCGCGCCCTGGTGTCCGCACCAGGACTGGCCGACACCACCGAACCGACCGTGGTGGCCACCCTCGCCGACGTTCCAGAGGGAACCCGACCGCGGACCAGGCGGATCGCCGCCGAGGGTCGGCACGAGACCGTCGCCGAGTTGCGCCGACGCCCAGACCGCCGCGCCTCCAGCTGATCGTGCCGATCTTCCCACGCCCGCGGCCGCTGTCGCGCCCGGTCTGACCGCCACGCCAGCGATTGCCGCCCGGTCGATGTCCTGGATGTATATTCCGTGCATCGACGCCCTTCCGATAGGGGAATATCTGTGATCTTCACCGCGCCACGGCGGACGTCGGACACCACGCATCCCCGCACTCTGCGACGCACCCTGGGCCGCGCCGCCGTGTTCGTCGTCTCGGCGGCCGTGGCCGCCCTCGGCTCGGCGGGCGTCGCCGCCGCGGCACCCAGCCACGGCAGCCCTGCCGGACCGCCGGCGAGCGCGGCCACCCTAGGCCCGAACGTCATCGTCTTCGCCCCGAGCATGTCGACGGCCGAGATCCAGGCGAAGGTCGACGGGATCGCGAATCAGCA
Organism: Actinomycetota bacterium; assembly: GCA_030853385.1. Taxonomy (GTDB): domain Bacteria; phylum Actinomycetota; class Actinomycetes; order Mycobacteriales; family Nakamurellaceae; genus Nakamurella. Next base: position 7,839 of record JALYVF010000071.1, read on the forward strand.
GGTTTCCAACCAGTTCGGCACCCAACGCTACGCGCTGCTGTTCAAGCCGGGCAGCTACGGCAGCGCGGCCGACCCGCTGACATTCAAGGTCGGCTTCTACACCGAGGTCGCCGGACTGGGCCAGAACCCCGATGACGTCACTATCAACGGCTCGGTCGACGTCTACAACCAGACCGATGGCACCGCGCTGGACAACTTTTGGCGCTCGCTGTCCAACCTGCACATCGCGGTCGCCGGTCCGGGCGGCAACGGGAGCACCAACGGCTGCTACCGCAACACGGAATTTTGGGCCGTCTCCCAGGCTGCGCCGATGCGACGGGTGGACGTCACCGGCCATACGACGTTCATGGACTACTGCACCGGGCCCTCCTACGCCAGCGGCGGCTTTGTGGCCGACACCTCCTTCGGCACCGACACGCCGGTCAACGGCAGCCAGCAGCAGTTCTACGTGCGCAACAGCACGATGGGTGGCTGGAGCAACGGTGTCTGGAACCAGGTCTTTTCCGGTGATGTCGGCGCCCCGGCGCAGAGCTTCGGCACGAAGAACGCCGACGGCTCGGCCGCGCAGCCGTACACCACCCTGGCCACCACCCCGGTCTCGCGGGAGAAGCCGTACCTGTACCTCGACGCCACCGGGACATACCGCGTCTTCGTCCCGTCCGCTCAGACGAACTCCAAGGGCACCAGTTGGCAGACCGGTCAGGTCTGCGGTCGCTCCCTGCCGCTGCGCAGCTTCTACGTCGCGAAGCCAAGTGACTCGATCGCGAAGATCAACTCGGCACTGGCGCAGGGCAAGAATCTGCTGCTGACGCCCGGTATTTACCACACGAACCGGTCGATCGACGTCAAGCGCGCAGATACTGTGGTGCTCGGCCTGGGTCTGGCGACCATCGAGCCGGACGCCGGCAACACCGGGATGACCACTGCTGACGTCCGGGGCATCGACGTCTCGGGGCTCATCTTCGACGCTGGCGCACAGAAGTCCCCGGCGCTGCTGCAAGTCGGCTCCGCCCACGCCGGTCGGGGGCACGGCAACCCGCACGCCTCGAGCTCGGCCGACCCCACCGCCCTTCAGGACGTCTTTTTCCGGGTCGGTGGCGCGCACGTCGGGCGGGTCGTCAACGGCCTCGTCGTCAACAGTGATCACACGATCCTCGACGACATCTGGTCCTGGCGCGCCGACCACGCCCAGAACCCGAACGACGTGGGCTGGAGGGTGAACACCGCCGACAATGGGGTGGTCGTGAACGGCGACGACGTCACCGCCACCGGCCTGTTCGCCGAGCACTACCGTAAGTACAACGTCCGCTGGAACGGCCAGCGCGGCGAAACTATCTTCTTCCAGAACGAGCTGCCCTACGACGCGCCGAACCAGGCCGCGTGGAGCCACGATGGCGAGCCCGGCTACCCCGGCTACACGGTCGCGGACTCGGTCAAGACCCACGTCGCCTACGGCTTGGGCAGCTACATCTACACCAACGTGAACCCGTCACTGCACTCGGCGAATGGCTTCCAGGTGCCGAACGCGCCCGGCGTGGCGATGCACGACATGGTCACTATCTCGCTCAACGGGGCCGGCACGATCGACCACGTGATCAACGGGGTCGGCGCAGCTGTCACGCCCACCTATCAGGGCCCGAGCGACGTGAGCTTCTACTCCAACGGCAAGAGTGCCCAGGGCTAGATTGCCAGGCTGCCAGGAACAACGTCACCCTGATCGACCAGCCTGTCGACGTACTCGCGACGGTGCACAATCGGGCGCACCTGCCCCTGACCCGGTTCGCCGGGAGGAACGAGGCCCGCCGATGTCGGACACCGCAGTGAGCTCGGATCGTCGCTCCATTGAGATCCGCGAGTTGCGGGTGCTGCGCGGGCCCAACTACTACTCCTACGACCCGTGCATTCGGATGGTCGTCGATATCGGGGCCCTTGAGCAGGAGCCGACGGACACCCTGCCGGGTTTCACCGAGCAACTGGTAGGCCTGCTGCCGGGCCTTAAGGACCACCAGTGTTCGCGTGGCCGCGACGGTGGGTTCGTCGAGCGGTTGGTGGAGGGGACCTGGCTCGGTCACGTCGCCGAGCATGTGGCGCTGGAGATCCAGCGCACCGCCGGAAACGAGATCACCCGCGGCAAGACCAGGTCCACCGGCGAGACCGGCGTCTACAACGTGATCTACGGCTACACCGACGAAACGGTGGGCACGCTGGCCGGCAAGCTCGCGGTGCGGCTGGTGAACCATCTGATCGCCGGTGAGGACGACTTCGACTTCCCGGCGGAGCACGAGGCGTTCCTGCGGACCAGTCAGCGAGTGGCCTTCGGGCCGTCCACCCAGGCCATCCTGGAGGAGGTCAGCTCCCGCGATATCCCTTGGCAGCGGCTGAATTCCGCCTCGCTGGTCCAACTGGGTCACGGCGTGCACGCCCGCCGGATCCGCGCCACCATGACGTCGGTCACCAGCTCACTGGCGGTGGACATCGCCAGCGACAAGGAGCTCACCAACCGGCTGCTGGCCGCCGCCGGCCTGCCGGTGCCGAAGTCGGAGGTGGTGGGTTCGGCCGATGGTGCGGTGACAGCGGCCAGGCAGATCGGCTACCCGGTGGTGGTGAAACCGTTGGACGGCAACCACGGTCGTGGTGTCGCCATCAACCTCACCGACGCCGATGCGGTGCGGGCCGCTTATGCCACCGCGGATGCGGAGTCCAGGCACGGGCAGGTGATCGTCGAGTCGTTCATCACCGGCAAGGACTATCGCTGCCTGGTGATCGGCGGCAACATCGTGGCCATCGCCGAACGGGTACCTGCCCACGTGATCGGCGACGGCACCCACACGGTGGCCGAACTGGTCGAGATCACCAACGCAGATCCGCGCCGCGGAATTGGGCACGAGAAGGTGCTCACCAGAATCTCCGTCACCGACAGCGCAGTGGAACTCGTTGCGGCCCAAGGCTTTGCCATGGACGACGTGCCGCCGGCGGCCGAGATGGTGAAGCTGGCACTCACCGGCAACATGTCCACCGGTGGCATCTCCATCGACCGGACCTGGGAGGCGCATCCGGACAACATCGACATCGCCGAGGAAGCGGCACGGGTGGTCGGACTCGACATCGCCGGCATCGACTTCCTGTGTCCGGACATCACCCAGCCGGTCCGCGAGACCGGTGGCGGCATCTGCGAGGTGAACGCGGCACCCGGCTTCCGGATGCACACCCACCCGACCATCGGCGACCCGCAGTACGTGGCAAAACCGGTGGTGGACCTGCTGTTTCCGCCCGGTTCCAGCTCGCGCATCCCGATCGTCGGGGTGACGGGCACCAACGGCAAGACCACCACCAGCCGGATGATCGCGCACATCTTCAAGTCGATGGGTCGCAAGGTCGGGATGACCTCCACCGACGGTGTGGTGATCGACGACCGGCTGGTGATCCGCTCCGACGCGTCCGGTCCGCGATCGGCCAGGATGGTGCTGCAGAACCCGCGGGTCGACTTCGCGGTCTTCGAGGTGGCCCGCGGCGGCATCCTGCGGGAAGGCCTCGGCTACTCCCGCAACGACGTGGCGGTGGTGCTCAATGTGGCGCCGGATCACCTGGGGCTCAGGGGGATCGACACGGTCGAGCAGCTGGCGCGGGTGAAGCAAGTGGTGGTGGAGGCCGTTCCGCGATCGGGCGCCGCCGTTTTGAACGCCGACGACGAGTTGGTGTCTGCCATGCGCAGGGCCTGTTCCGGTGAGGTGGTGTGGTTCTCGATCGTGCCGAACAACCGCCGGATCTCTGATCACTGCCGGCGTGGTGGCAAGGCGGTGATCCTGGAACCCGGGGAGCTCGGTGACCTGATCGTGTTGTTGCACGGGCGCCGCCGGATGCCGTTGGCCTACACCCATCTGCTGCCGGCCACCTTCAACGGAAAGGCCATGTTCAACGTGCAGAACGCGATGGCGGCCGCGGCGGCTGCCTACTGCTCAGGGGCGCCGCTGCACGACATCAGGGCCGGCCTGCGCTCGTTCACCTCCACCTACTACCAGGCGCCCGGCCGGATGAACCTCACCGAGGTGCAGGGCATCAAGGTGATCGTCGACTACTGCCACAACGCGCCAGGGATGATCGCCCTCGGCGACTTCATCGACCGATTCTTCGACGAGTCAACCGGTTTCGAGCGTCCGCAAAAGATCGGCGTCATCGCTACCGCCGGCGACCGCCGCGACCAGGACATGGTGGATCTTGGCCGGGAAGCCGCCAAGCACTTCGACCGGCTGGTGATCAGGGAGGACGTCGGGCTTCGCGGCCGGACGAAGGGTGCGACGGCGGCGTTGATCGAGCGGGGCGCCCGGGAGGAGCCGAGCACAGCGCGGGTAAAGGAGATCGACATCGTGCTCGACGAGATCGATGCCACCCGGGCCGCCATGCAGTGGGCCAACGCCGGCGACCTGGTGGTGCTGTGTGTCGACCGGGCCCGCGAGGTGTGGGACGAGCTGCAGACCATCGGGCAGGTGGCTCAGGCGGGTGCCATCGCCGAGGACGCCGAGGTCTGATCGACACCTCGCCCGTCGGTCTCCGTGCCGACCGGTCCTATGCCTCGTCCTCGGGCTCCGCCGGCCCGGGCTCCGTCCCCTCGACTTCCGCCAGCTTCCTGCGGGCATGCAACACGTCCCCGATCAGCAGATCATAGGCAAGCACGCCGACGACGCCGCCGATCAGTGGACCGACGATCGGCACCCAGAAGTACCAGCTGAACGCCCCTGACAGGCTGCCAGGCATAGCCAAATTCTGCCAGCCGGCCAACCAGGCGAACAGTCGCGGGCCGAAATCGCGGGCCGGGTTGATCGCGTAGCCGGCATTTGCGCCGAACGACATGCCGACGGCGGCCACCGCCAGACCGATCATGAACGGACCCAGGTTGGCTTGCACTGCACTGTTGCGCATGTCGATCACCGCGACTATGCACAACACCAGCAAGAAGGTGCCCACGATCTGGTCGACCAACGGGCCCCACTGAGAGCCGCCGAACACCGGCGACGGGAACGTGGCGAAGATCGAGAAGGTGGCGTTGGTGTGTCCGTTCACCTTCGGTCCGGTGGACGCCGCGTCGAAGACTCGGATCGCATCGTGATAGACCCAGTAGACGATTGCTGCGCCGACGAAGGCTCCGACAATCTGAGAAATCCAGTACGGCACCACCTTCGCCCACGGGAACTTCCGCCTGACGGCGAATGCCAGGGTCACCGCCGGATTGATGTGGGCGCCGCTGACGCCGCCGGCGATGTACACGCCGAAGACCACTGCCATGGCCCAGCCCCAGGTGATGAGCAGCCAGTCACCTGCGGCCAGGAAGATCGTGGTTGACGTCTGTGCGCGGCCCGATCCGGGCAGTCCGGCTACGGCCATCGCGACCACGCCGTCGCCGAACATGATCAGTACCGCTGTGCCGAGGAATTCGGCCACGCATTCGCCCCACAGCCCGCCGAGGCGCTTTAGTCCGCTTCCCCGTCTGAGAAGGGGAACGATGGCATCGGTCATCCCGCACCTCCCTCGCATTCGTCCGGCAGAGTCAGGCTCTTTGTGTACTCCGATCATGAACAGTCGAACCAGGAGTGTGACGGGCGTCACACCTGCGGCCGCCGACGCCCTGCCGAGGCGTGACGCTCAGTGGGATTCGCCGTCGCCCAGTTCCTGGGCGCGGGCAATCGGCTGGGCGCGGGCAATCGGCACCTCGGGGTCGGCGCCCGGCGCCGGCGGCCCGGTCGGCGCGGGGGCCTGGTCGTCGCCGGGCTGCTTGGTCCAGTCGCTGGCCAGCTCCAGCAG